>NZ_JBSFTS010000002.1:0-471640 GCF_053591375.1 Streptomyces sp. NPDC003034 | reverse complement strand
CGGCCTCGCGCAGGGAGTAGATGTTCCGGGTGTTCCTCGACACCCCCCACACGATGCGGAAGCCGGGACTCTCGGCGGTCAGGCACGCCTCGAAGGAAGACCACCGGTGTCTCCGGTACCAGCCCGAGGGACCGGCCGGTCAGCAGCCGGGGCGTGTGGATCAGAATGTTGTAGTGGTTGGGCAGATGGCAGCCGTCGAAGCCGAGCACGCTGCCCACCGGCTCCCCGTCGATCAGCACCGTGTCCCCCCGGTCGAGGACACCGCCGCGGTCCAGTTCGACGAAACCCAGGAAGCCGACCCGGTCCACCCGGGCGCCCGGCGCGTCGGTCCACCGGTCGGTCGTGACCAGTTCGTGCACCTCGCCCCGGCGGACGCAGCGGGCCGCGAACGGCTCCAGCGCCATCCCCCGGTCCGTACGCTCGTGCAACAGCACCTTGACCAAGGTCCCGCTCACCGCGCGCTTGGCGCCGTTCTCGTGCCGAGCGGTGTCCAGGGAGGGCGAGGCCGCGGAGAGGGTGGGAGAAGAGGTCATCGTGGCTCCGGTCGGTGTGCGGCGTACGGTTCCCCGGAACCGCGGGGCGGCGGCGGGCCGGGCAGGGCCTGCGCCGCGTAGACGGCGGCGACCAGTTCCAGCGCGGCCAGGCCGCCCTCGACGGCCCGGGAGGGGTCAGGGAGGTCGCGCAACCGGGCGACATCGCGCAGGACGCCCTCGTACTCGTGCCACAGCGACTCCTTGAAGCCGGGGCGGCCGTCCAGCATGTCCGCGTACAACTCGGTGCCGTCGCTGAGGCGCACCCGGACGTCCTTGGTCTCCCCCGGGTACGACCAGTCCAGCTCCACCCGGCCCGTCCCGCCCGGTCCGGCCAGCTCGATCACGGCCTGCCGGTCGGTGCCGGCCGCGTCCCGGGTCACGTCGGCGGCAACGACCCGGGAGGGGCGCTCGCCCAGCAGCAGCCGAACCAGGTCGAAGGCGTTGGGCCCGTTGTCCGCGACGCACCCGCCGCCGCAGCGGGCCGGGTCCAGGTACCAGGTGTCCGCGCCGATGTGTTCCTCGATCCGCTCCAGGTACCGCACCCGTACGGATTCCACCCGTACCGGCGAGTCCGGCGGGGGCAGCCGGCGCAGCAGGCCGAGGACACGGTCGTTGTAGCGGCGGTGGAACGCCGTGAACAGAGGGACACCGTACTCCCGGGACAGCTCGGCCAGCCGTCGCCCTTCCACCGGGTCCAGGGCGAGCGGCTTCTCGACGCACACCGGGACGCCGGCCCGCAGCGCGTCCGCGCACACCTCGGCGTGCGCGTGGTTGGGCACGGCCACGACCAGCGCGTCCAGTGGCTGGGAGGCGAGCATTTCTCTGTGGTCGGTGTGACAGGCGATCCTGCGGCGATGCGGGGCGAGGGCTTCCTCGCGCACGTCGCAGACCGCGGCCACCTCCCACTCGGGCAGGCGCTCGGCGGCGGCCAGGTAGAAGCGGGAGATCACGCCCAGTCCGGCGATTCCCAGCCGCCGGGGCGGCGGTGCGCCCCCGGCGCCCGGTGGCAGCGGTTCCGTCCCGACGGCCGGCAGTGGGCCGTTTCCGGCGGTCGGTGTCACCGGCTCCCCTCCGGGGCGGTGGGGAGCCGGAGCCCGAGGGCGGTCAGTTCCGCGTGCAGCGGGGCGGACAGCGGGACACCCGACGCCCGCCGCTCCTCGGCGCGTTCGGCCTCCGGGTGGCCCGGGTAGCGGACCGGCCCCCCTCCCGGCAGTGGAGGACAGTCCAGTACCGTGCCGAACATTTCCCGGGCGTCCCGGGCGAAGCCGTCGCGTAGCGCGTCGGGGGCGATGGCGAGGACGAGGAAGCCGATGTCGTCGTCGCTGCCGCCCGGCCTGCCGTTCCCCTCCAGCGCCGCCGGGGCAGGACCGGTGGCCGCTCCCGGCAGCACGGCGGCCAGCAGCTCCACGGCGAGTCCCAGCCCGAACCCCTTGAAGGCGCCGGTCGCCGGGGTGCCGCCGAGCCAGTTCAGCCAGGCCTCGCCCCGGTCGTAGGCGGCCGCGTCCCGCACCGGGCGCCCGGCGTCGTCGGTGAGCCAGCCCTCGGGCGCCTCTCGCCCGTCCCGGGCCGCGGTACGGACCCGGCCGGTGGGCACGACGGTGGTGCTCATGTCGAGGACGAACGGGCGCCCCTCCAGCGCCGGGGCCGCCACGCTCAGCGGATTGGTCCCCAGCAGGGCCGCGGCGCCGAGCGGCGGACGGGCGATGCGCTGGCCACCGCAGTTGGAGGCCATCACGCCGATCATGCCCTGGTCTGCGGCCCGTCGTGCGTGGACGCCCGCACAGCCGAAGTGGGTGGCGCCCCGGACCGACACGAGCCCGATGCCGCAGCGGTCCGCGCGCTCCACCGCGAGGTCCATCGCCTCCGACGCGGCCCACAGCCCGAGCGCCCGCCGGTGGTCGAGTAGCACACAGGCGCCCAGGTCGCGCAGGACGCGCGGCTCGGCGGCCGGGTCGGCGCCGCCCGACTCCAGCAGCGGCCGGTAGAGCCGGCCCAGATTGAACACACCGTGCGAGTCCATGCCGGTCAGGTCGCCGTAACAGAGCGCCTCAGCGGCGGTCCGGGCCCGGCTCGCCGGGACCCCGAGCCGGACGAAGCAGGCCGTGCTCTCGCTCAGCAGCGCGTCGTAGGGGACCGTCACGTCCGCCCTGGCGACGGGCGTCGGCACGGCGCTCCGGGGTGCGGCGACCACGGGCGGGGCAACCGCCTGTGCGGCGCCCGCGGGCGGAGTGGACGTCATGCGGTTCCTGCTTTCTCGGTAGATACCGGTGCGGGGCGGTCCGCCTCGTCGTACCGGTAGTCATCGGCGAAGGTGATCAGCAGTGCGGCGATGCGGGCCGCGAACGCCTCCAGGTCGTCCAGGTCGACGAACTCGCCCGCCGCGTGGGCCCGGTTGGCGTCCAGCGAGCCCGGTCCGAACACCGTGGTGAAGGTGTCCGGCACGCCCTCCATCCAGATCGCGTCGCAGGTGAAGCCCGGTTCGTCATCCGGCCACCGGTCGACGCCCGCCCGTGCCAGCAGTTCCCCGCCCCACTGCGGCTGGGCCCCGAGGGCGGGCAGACCGCGCTTCTCCCACTCCAGCCGGGTGATCCGGGCGGCGTCGGCCGCGGTCCGCGAGAACAGCGGTGCGCCGGAGAACCGGGCGGTGAACTCCCGCAGTCCTTCGTCGAGGGCCCGGGTGAGCGCGCGCTCGGCGGCGCTACCGCCCGCGGCGGTGGCGTAAGCCAGATTGAGCAGCAGACTGCCGGTACCGTGCACCTTGTTGTGCAGGGTGCCGGTGTGCAGACCCGCCACGCAGGCCGTGAACGACGGCCCGCCGGAAGCGGAGGGAACGGCGGCGGACGGGCCGAGTGCCCCGGCGAGGTGCTGGGCGAGGAAGCCCAGGAGGACGGTGGCGTTGTGCCCGGCCCCGGGCCGGTCGTCCACGGCGTCCTCTCCGCCGACCGTGATGCGGGCGGTGGCCGCGGCGGTCGCGCGGGGCAGCTGGCGCAGGCCCGTCGGCTCGCAGAACACGTTGACCCGGCCCACGTACCCCGCCTCCACGAGCGGCCGGGTGCCGAAGGTGCCCAGCGCCCCGCCCTCCTCGCCCGCCACGGCCTGCACGAGCACCGTTACGTCCCTGCCGACGGCCGGACAGGCCTCGGCGGCCGCCGCGACACCGGCGAGCAGCGCCACCGCCGGCCCCTTCGCGTCCACCGCTCCCCGGCCGGTGAACCGACCCCCGTCGTAGGCGGGAGGCTCGCCGCCGGCCACGGTGTCCAGGTGCACGTTGAACATCATTGTGCGCTCCCGGGGCAGGGCGGCCCCCAGCCGCAGCACCAGGCTCGGCTGGCGCTCCAGGAACGCCGCGTCGGCGGCGACCGCGCGTCGTACGGGAAGCGGGGTGTCGTCGCGCAGCACCGCCGAAGGGTCCGGAGGTCCGAGGTGCACGGTCTCGAACCCGAGCCGTGCCGCCGCCGTCGCGTAGGCCCGCAGGGCGGCCGTCAGCAGGTGGGGCGCGCCCGGGCCGGTCTCCAGCGGGCCCGCGGTGGGGGTGTGCAGCAGGTGCAGCAGCAGGCCCGTGTCGACGGCCGTCGGCCTCGGCAGCGCGGGGGTCCGGGCAGCGGGAGGGACCGGGGCGTCCAGGGCGTCCAGGCGGCGGGCCGCCCGGACGAACAGACCGGCGGTGTCGGAGTCCTCCCCCCGCAGTCCCGCGTGCGGAAGCACCGAAAGATGGGGTTCGAGCGAGTACGCGCCCCGGTAGCCGTGCTCCTCCAGCAGCCGTACGCAGTCGGCGACCCGAGCGGTGCCCTCCCCGGGCAGGGTGTAGACGGCCTCGCCGGGCCGGTCGCCCGGCAGCGCGTCCTTGACGTGGACGTGGGCGACGTACGGCAGCAGCCGCTTCAGCATCGCGTATCCGTCGTACCCGTACGGCACCCCGTTGCCAGTGTCGAACAGGACGCGCAGCGCCGGGCTGTCCGCCTCGGCCAGCAGCCGGAGCGTCCGGGAGGCGTCGGTGCCCGCCCAACCCGCACAGTTCTCGTGCAGCAGTTCGACGCCGAGCCGCTCCGCGCGGCGGGCCAGGCGGCTCATCCGGTCGATCGCCCGGGCTGCCCAGTCGTCCTCGGGCAGCCCGTCACCGGTCCACGACATGACGCGCAGGCTGCGGCAGCCCAACACCCTGCCGTACTCGGCGAGCCGCTCCAGCTCCTCCAGATCGGCGGAGAAGGGGCCGGTGACCGGGCGGGCCCAGTTGCCGATCCGGGAGTCGAGGCAGACCACGCCGAGGCCCGCCGCGTCCAGCAGGCCTGCGGCTTCGTGCACGGCCGCTACGGGCAGGTCTGCCAGCGCCGCGCCGTCGACGGTGCGCAACTCCAGCGCGGACCAGCCCAGTTCCCGGGCGACCGCGATCTGTCCGGCCAGGTCGGGGGCGGCCTCGTCACCGATGCCGGTGATCCGCCCGGTCAGGTCAATGGTCCGCGGCACGGGTGGCCTCCTCGTAGGGGGTGCCGGCGACGTGTTCCGCGCAGCGTCGCTTGGCCGCGTCCAGCAGCCGGACCACACCGGCGTGCAGGGCGAAGTCCGCCGCCCAGGAAGGGTCCTCGGCCGGGACGGTGTCGAACCGGGTGTAGGTGCGGTGCAGGAACGCGTGCAGCGCGTCGTCGCGGAACACCTCGCGCCGCCCGCCGACGACGAGCTGGGCGTGATCGTCGGCGTCGCTCGGGGCGAAGTGGCCGACGGCGGTGCCGTGTTCGAAGGTGAGGACGGCCTTGCGTTCCCGAACGGGCGCGGTCAGATCGGAGACGACGCGGGTGCGCACCCCGTTCGCGTGCCGCAGCTCCAGCACCGCGGAGCCCAGCCCGGGACGCACCGTCTCTCCGATCCGCAGGTCGGTCAGCACGGCATCGGTCGTCTCGGCCGGGCCGGCCAGCGCCAGGACCAGGCCGAGGGAGTGCGGCACCTCCACGTCGAACGCCGTGGGGTGGCCGTCGTCGGCACGCAGCGAGCGGGTGAAGCGCGGCTTGTGCTGGGTGACGTCGATGCGCAGCAGCCGTCCCATGCCGCCCGAGACGACTAGGCCGCGCAGCCGTCCGGCCAGTGCGGAGGCGGGCCAGTGCGCCACCACGGCGAGACGCAGATCGTGGCGGGCGCGCAGTTCCTCCACCACGGCCAGTTCCCCGGCGTCGGCGGCCAGCGGCTTCTCCACGATCAGATCCCGATAACCCGCGGCGCACAGCTCGGCAAGGACGGCGAGCCGGCTGGCGGGCGGGGTACACACATGGACGACGGCGCCGCCGGGGGGCAGCAGTGCCCGCGCCCGCTCCAGCGACGGCATGACGGTGACCCCGTCCGGTACCGGTGCCCGCTCGCCGGGCCGGGGGTCGACGGCGATCACCGGTCCCCGCCACACGTCCGGTGACCGGTCGCGGGCCGTGCGCAGGGCCCGCAGGTGCAGCCCGGCCCCGGAACGGCCCAGTCCGACGATCAGGGGCTGTCTCATGCGGTTGTTCCATCCAGTGGTTCGGGCCCAGCGGTCCGGGCAGGGTGCGGCGAAAAATCTCGCCCGCCCGCGCGACACCGGTCAAGGAAAACCGAGGTGTTGTCACCGAAAGGTATGAAGTTCCTTTGGGATTTCGGGACTTCACACTTCCGACTGTTACGTTCAGCGGGCAGATTCCCCGAGCACGGGGTCCGGACCTCCCGTCACTTCTTCTTGGGCGGCTGCCTCGGCCCCAGACGAAACCGGCGTTCCGTCGACCGAGAAGAATTGTTTCCGCGTGACGTTATCCAGCATTCCCTTTTTCTCCCAGGCGAAGACATTCGAAAAGATCTGGCCGGACCTCCGGGCCGGGGTGGACGAGATCTTCGCCGACGGCAAGTTCTCGCATTCCCGTCAGGTCGGCCGTCTGGAAGAGGCCCTCGCGCGATACACCGGCGCCCGCCACGTCATCGGGGTGAACAGCGGCACCGATGCCCTGGTGCTCCTGCTGACGGCGTGCGGGCTGCGCCCCGGGGACCGGGTCCTGGTCCCCGCCTACTCCTTCGTGGCCACCGCCAGCTCCGTCGTCCTGGCCGGCGGGAAGCCCGTCTTCACCGACATCGACCCGGACACGTACGCCATGGACCCCGGCCGGATCAGGCACGAGGCGGCGGACGGCGCCCGGTTCGTACTGCCGACGCACCTCTTCTCCCGGATGGCGGACATGACAGCGCTCACCGCGTTCGCCGCCGACCACGGACTGCTGCTGGTGGAGGACAGCGCCGAGGGCATCGGCATGCGGCAGCGCGGCGTCCACGCCGGCCTGCACGGACTCGGCGGGGTGCTGTCGTTCTTTCCGAGCAAGACGCTGGGCGCGCTCGGCGACGCCGGGGCCGTCCTCACCGACGACGCGGACCTCGCCGACCACGTGGCCGCGCTGCGGCACCACGGCCGCAGGGGGCGCACTCTCGCCCACTTCCCCGGCATCTCCAACGAGACCCACCACGTCGGCCACAACAGCAAGATGGACGACCTCCAGGCCGCCGTCCTGCTCGCCAAGCTCACCGTCCTCGACGAGGACATCCGCCACCGCGCCGCCCTGGCCCGGTGCTACGACGAGGGCCTACGGGGCGTGCCCGGCATCACCCGGCTTCCCGCGATCACGGGTGCCCCCGACGAGGTCTTCTACGTCTATCTGATCGAGACCGAGCGCCGCGACGCGCTCGCCGCCCATCTGCTGGACCAGGGCATCGGCACCGAGACGTACTACCCCCGGCCCCTGCACCTGCAGCCCTGCTTCGCCGGACTCGGCCACCGGCTCGGCGACTTCCCCGTCGCCGAGGCCGCCGCCGGCCGAGCCCTGGCCCTGCCGCTGTACGCCGACCTCACCGACGCCGAGGTGGCCCGCGTCTGCGCGGCCGTCCGCGCCTTCCACACCGGGAGGGTCCCCGCATGACCACCACCAGCGACCGCGGCCCGGACACCGCCTCCAGCACGGGCACCGCCTCCAGCACGGGCACCGGCACGAGCACCGGCACCGGTACGGGCACCGGCACCGGCACCGGAGCAGGCGTGAACCCCGATACCGGGGCCGGCCCCAGCGCCGGAAGCGGCGGCGCGACCGGTGACCCTGTCCCCTTCTTCCCGCCCGACCTCTTCCACGAGGACCGCGACACCTTCCTACGGCTCCTCCACGAGATCGGCACCGGGACGGACCAGAAGTTCATCCTGGGCGACCACACCCGCCGCTTCGAGGACGCCCTGCGCGACCGGCTGGGCGCCGCCGACGTGGTCGCCTGTTCCAGCGGCACCTCCGCCCTCCACCTGATCCTCACCGCCCTCGGCATCGGCCCCGGGGACGAGGTCGTGGTCCCCGCCTTCGGCTGCGCACCGCTCGCCGCGGCCGTCCTGCACACCGGCGCCGTCCCCGTCTTCGGTGACATCGACTCCCGTACGCTCACCCTCGACCCCGCCGACGCGCAGGCCCGCGTCACCGAGCGGACCAAGGCGCTGATGCCGGCCCACATGTTCTCTGTCATGGCGGACATGCCCCGCTTCGCAGCCCTGGCCGCCGCCGAGGGGCTGCTTCTTGTCGAGGACTCCGCCGTCGCCCAGGGCGCTGTCCTCGACGGCAGGCCCGCCGGACTGTGGGGGGACGCCGGGCTCTACTCCTTCGTCCAGGTCAAGTCGTTCGGCATGCCCGGCGAGGGCGGCGCCGTCGTCACCCGGGACGCGGGGACCGGCCGCCGGGTCCGCATGCTCCGCAACCACGGCCAGGACGGCGTCCACCGCGGCCTGCACCACATCATCGGCGTCAACAGCCGGTTCGACGAGATCCAGGCCGCCTTCCAGCTGCACCGGCTGTCCGGCCTCGCCGCCCGCCTGGAACGCCGGGCCCGGATCGCCGCCCACTACACCGAACGCTTCACCGGCCTGCCCGGCATCACCACCCCGCCACCGGGTACCGACGGCCGCTGCTACTACGTCTACACCCTGCTGGCCGACGACCGGGACGCGCTGCGCGACCACCTGGCCGCCGAAGGCGTCGACACCCACGTCTACTACCCGAAGACCCTGCCCGACCAGGCCGCCTTCGCCCCCGTCGCCGCCGCCCGGCCCGGCCCTGGTTGGCCGCGCGCCCGGGAGGCCGCCCACCGGCAGCTGTCGCTGCCCGTCCACCACCGGCTCAGCGACGCCCAGGTCGAGCACGTCATCGACGCCGTGCGCGCCCACGCCCTGCGCGCCCGCCGGTGACCGCACCACCCCGGACGGTCCGCGCCACCGTTCCCAGCCCCACACGGAGTGCCCCCTCATGACCCCTGATCTGGACATCGCCGTCGTCGGCGCCGGCCTCGCCGGCCTCGCCGCCGCGCACGAACTGCGCCGCAACGGCCGCGAGGTGTGCGTCTTCGAAGCCGCCGACGAACCCGGCGGCCGGATGCGCAGCATCCGCCGCGACGGCTATCTGATGGACACCGGAGCCGAGCAGATCTCCACCCAGGGCTACCGCGCCACCTGGCAACTGGTGCGCCGGGCCGGTCTCACCTCCGACGACGTGCCCCGCATCGGCCGCCCCATGGCCGTCTGGCGCGGCGGACGCCCGTACAACGGCGTCGGCGAACCCCGTGCCGTGCTCACCGGCGCCGGACTCGTGCCCGCCGCCCGGCCCTCGCTGGCGCGGTTCCTCAGCTGGAGCGGCCGCCACCGCGCCGCCCTCGACCACGACCACCCCGAGGACACCCCGCTCGGCGGTGACACCATCGCCGTCGCGGCGCGCCGCTACCACCCCGGCCTCCACGACCACCTGCTCCAGCCGCTGTCCGCCGCCTTCTTCGGCTGGGACTCCGAGCGCAGCGCCGCGGCACCCCTGGTCGGCCTGCTGCTCGCGGTCGGACCGGTCTCCGCCTGGCGCACCTACCGCGGCGGCATGGACCTGCTCGCCACCCGTCTTGCCGCGGGTCTTGAGACGCGCTACGGCCACCGCGTCGAGGAGGTCATCGACCACGGCGACCACGCCCGGCTCACCGTCGACGGCAGCACCCTCACCGCCCGCGCGGTGGTCCTCGCCGTGCCCGCGCCGGTCGCGCTGCGGCTCACCGACGGCGCCGACCCGGACACCACCGGCTATCCGGCCGCCTCCACCTACCGGCCCATGTTCAAGGTCAGCTGCGCCCTGGACCGGCCGCTGGCTCCGCGCGGCGGCGCCTACGCGCTACTCACCCCGGAGTGCGAGGAACCGGTCCTGTCCTGCGTCATCGCCGACCACCTGAAATGCGCCGACCGCGCCCCCGCCGGACGTGGCCTGCTCAGCCTGCTGGCCTCCCCGCGCCGCATCCCCGAACTCGCCGGGGCCGGCGAACGGGAAGCCGCCCGCCGGCTCACCGCCGCCGCGGAACGTTACGTACCCGGACTGGGTGCGGCCCTCACCGCCACCCACATCCACCACTGGCCGCAGGCCATGCCCGAGATCACCCCCCGCGCCCTCGCGCTGCGCGCCGCGTTCCTGCACCGCCCGGCACGCGCCGTCGAATACGCCGGGGACTGGGTCGCCGCCCGTCCCTCCAGCGAGGGCGCCGCCCGCTCGGGCGCGCTCGCCGCCGCCCGCGTCCTCGCCCATCTCGCCCCGCGCCGGGGCCGCACCGTCCCGCAGGAGACCGCCGCATGACCCCCGACGACCTGGGCGTCCTCTTCGACGAGCTCGCCGACGCAGGCACCGGCACCAGGTTCCACCTCGACCGCCCCTTCGACCTGGCCCTGTCGCGGGCCGGTGCCGAGGCCACCGAGTGGACCGTCCCGGAACTGGCCCTGCTCGTCCGGGAGACCGCGGGCGCGCTCGCCGCCGCCGGGGCCGGTCCCGGCGAACGCGTCGCGATCGTCAAGGCGAACCACTGGGACTACGACCTGATCGCCTGCGCCGCCATCCGCACCGGCGCCGTCCCCGTGAAGCTCTCCGGCCACCTTCCCCCCGAAGCCCTGCGCGTCCTCCTGGAGCGCTGCGCGCCCCGCGTCCTGGTCACCGACCTCGACGTGCTCGGCCGCGCCCCGGCGGGTGCCCTCGCCGGGGCGGCCCGTACCACCGTCGTACTGGGCCCCGGCGGCGACCTCCCCCCGGGCACCGTGCACATCGACGACCTGACCGGCCACCCCGACCCCGGTCCGCACCCCCGTGATGACGACGCCCCTCTGGTCGTCATCCACACCAGCGGCACCACCGGCCTACCGAAGCTGGTCTCCCACACCACCCGTACCCTGGTCCAGCACCTCGCCCGGTTCGAGACCATGCCGGCGCCGCACATCGCCGTACGCCGCGACGACAGCCTCTTCAACGCCAGCGCCTACGCCCACGGCCGTACCCTCTGCTGGACGGCCGTCGCCCTCACCCGCGCGCCCCGGCACATCTCCCTCGCCTCCGGCGAGCGGCCCGAGACGGCGGACCTGCTGCTGCGGGCCCATCCGCCCACCGTCGTCGAGGCGCTACCGTCCCGCTACATCCGGCTGCGCCCGCTGACCCGGCGCCTGGACAACCCGTTCCGGGACGTACGGAACTACATCAGCACCTACGACGCCGTGCACCCCCCGGTCGTCCGGTCCTACCTCCGGGCCAGTTCACGGCGCCTGCCCGTGTGGATGCAGGCCTGGGGCCAGAGCGAGACCGGCCCGCTGACTTTCGCCTTCCACACCCGCCGCTCCGTGGCACGGGCCTCCGACGGCAGCGCGACCACCGTGCGCGACCTCGGCCGCCCGGTACCCCTCAAGACCCGCCTGAAGGCCGTCGACCCCGTCACCTTCCGCCCGGTGCCCCCGGGCACCCCCGGGCTGATCCTGTGCCGCACCCGGGCTCTCGCCCCGGACTATCCGGGCGAGCGGGAACGCTGGACGGCGAAGCGGCACGGCCGCTGGTGGAACACCGGGGACATCGCGGTGATCAACCGCGACGGCAGCGTCCGGCTGCTCGACCGGGAGGTCGACCACTTGCCCGGGTTCAGCTGCCTGCGGACCGAGGACATCCTTGAGGACCGGCTGCCCGAGGCCCTGGAGTGCGTCGTCCTGGCCCGGCCGGGCGCGGATCCGCTGCCCGTGGTGGTCACCGAGGACGGCACGCTGGACCCTGCCGGCTGGCAGCGGGCCGCCGCGGACCTGCCGATGCTCGCCGAACCCGTCGTGGTCGGCTGGGACGAGGTCCCGCGCACCGGCACCGGGAAGGTGCGGCGTGTCGCCCTGCTGGAACGGCTGACCGGCAGCACGGAGACCTGTGGCACCGGCCGCTGGACATGACCGGGGGCCCGCCCGTGCCGCGTCCGGCCACCACCGCCTCGCGCGGCTACGTCTTCGACAACGACAGCCCGCACAGCGCCCGCCACCACGCGTGCCTCGAAGAGGCGCTTGACCCGCTGACGCTCGGTCACCTCCGGGAGGCGGGCGCGTCACCCGGCATGCGCTGCCTGGAGATCGGAGCCGGTGCGGGCAGCATCGCCCGCGGCCTGCTCCGGCTGGTCTCTCCCGGCGGCACCGTCACCGCCACCGACGTCAAGCCCGGGCGGATCGCACCGGCGCCCGGACTGACCGTGCTCGCCCACGACGTCGTCACGGACCCGCTGCCCGAGAGCGCGTACGACATCGTCGTGGCCCGCCTGGTCCTCCAGCACCTGCCCGAGCGGCAGGCGGTCCTGCGACGGCTGTCCGGCGCGCTCAGGCCCGGCGGACTCCTCCAGATCGACGAGTTCGACGCCGGGCACGAGCCGTGTCTGCTCGCGCCGTCCGCGGACGACGTCCTGCTCTACGAACGGTTCACCGAGGCCAAGGCGACGCTGATGCGCGCCGCCGGCGGCGATCCCACCTGGGGCCGCCGGGCGGCGGCCGCGGTGCGTGACGCGGGTCTGACCGCCGTCCGGGTCCGGCCGCACGTGCTGCTGCGCGCCCCGGGGACGCCCGCGCTCGGCCTCCAGCTCCACCACCTCGCCCATCTGGCGCCCCGGCTGCTCGACAGCGGCTTCACCCCCGCCGAGCTGGACCGGCTGGACACGCTGATGCACGACCCGGGGTTCGCCGCCGTGACCGGCGTCTTCTACTCCGTGCAGGGCCACCGTCCCGCCCGCACCCCCGCCGCGCCGCGCGACACCACCCGAGACAGCACCCGAGACAGCACCCGAAACTCCGAGGCGACATGACCGACTCCCCGCTCACGACAACCACCGCGCCCGCCCAGCAGCCCGTACCGCCGTCCCGTACCGACGGCAGACTCGGGACCTATGCCAGGCTCGGCAAGCTGGACGTGTACGACTACTACCTGGGCACCTTCGTCGCCCTGTCCGCCGTGGCCCTGCCCCTCGGCCTGCTCACCGGGCGGGCCGCCGCGCTCTTCGGCGTCTTCCTCCTCGCGCAGATCCTCCTGCTGATGGCGATGACCGCCTTCGACGACGTCACGGGCTTCCGCGACGGCAGCGACATCACCAACTACGGCCCTGACCACCCGCTGCGCAACGTGCGGCGCAAACCGCTGGTCGCCGGCACGCTGACGGTGCCCGAGGCCCTGCGGTTCGCCTGGACCTGCGCCCTCCTCGCGGCTCTCCTGTTCGCGGTCACCGCCGCCCTCGCACCGCACCGGCCGGCCTGGACCACGATCGGGCTGGTCGTGCTGTGGGTGGTGACCCTCCAGTACTCCTACGGCTTGAAGCTCAGCTACCACGGTTTCCAGGAGGTGTACCTGGTAGCGCTGGGCTTCGCCCTCGTCATCCTGCCCTACGGCATGGTCACCGGCCAGGCCACCGGCTTCCTCCTGGTCCAAGCCGTCCTCTTCGGGTTCGGCCCGCTGATGTTCGGGGTCTACTCCAACACCAACGACGTGGACGGCGACCGTGCCGTGGGCCGTCCCACCGTGGCAGCCCTGGTCTCGGAGCGCGGCAATGCCCGGTTCATCGGAGTTCTGTCCCTCGGCGAGTTCCTGACGATCGCCACCGCGAGTGCGGTGGGCGTCGCTCCCTGGTGGTTCGTCCTGCTGATGCTGCCCGCCTCGCTGCTGCGGCTGCGGCAGTACGTGCTCGGTTTCCGGCGAGGCGACATCATGCGGGCCCGTCGCACCGGCTTCGCCGTGCACCGGCTCGGCGTCGTGCTGATGATCGCGGGCAACCTGCTGGCGGCGGCCACCGGCTGACAGCAGGCGGGTGGCGGAGGCTCTGTCAGAGCCAGGAAAAGGAGCGCGTCATGGCGGTCTTTGCGTCAGGAGTTCTCAGCGCATGATCGATTCTCACGGGCCGGAACGCCCCTCCACCCGGCAGTCCGGTGCCATCGTCCCGCAGTCGGTGCGCGTCGGCCGTCCCCTGCACCGCGGTGGTGTGGAGGGCGAGTACGACGCGATCGTCGTCGGTTCGGGCGCGGGCGGCCTGACCAGCGCGGTGTGCCTGGCCAAGCAGGGACGCCGGGTCGCGGTGTTCGAACAGCACTACACGGCTGGCGGCTACACCCACGCCTATCGCCGCCACGGCTGGGAATGGGACGTGGGAATCCACTACGTCGGCCAACTGCGCGGCCGTGAGCCCATGCGCGTGCTCTCCGACTACCTGACCGACGGCACGCTGCGCTGGGCCTCGCTCGGTGACCCCTTCGACGAGTACCGGCTCGGCGGTGACGTCTTCAGCGCGCCGGTGGGTTACGACGCCTACCGCGCCATGCTGGTCGAGCGCTTCCCGGCCGAACGCGCGGGGATCGACGAGCTCTTCGGCCGGATCAGCCGCTGCCGGACGGCGCTGCCGTTCCTGGCCCTGCGCCGCCTCTCGGGGAGGATCGCCCAGCGGGCCGCCCGCCTCCTGGAGCGGACGGTGCCCGAGTACGCTCTCCGCCCGGCCCGCGAGGTGGTGGGCGAGCTGACCGCCGACCGGCGGCTGCAGCGAGCCGTGCTCAGCCCCACGGCGCTGCTGATGGCCGACTCGACAACGGAGCTGCCGTTCCTCATGCTCGCCGTCATGTTCGAACACTTTCGGACCGGCGCGTGGTATCCGGTCGGTGGAAGCGCCCGGATCGCCGGTTCGATGCTCGCCCCCATCCGCCGTAGCGGGGGTGAGGTGTTCGTGCGGGCCCCCGTGCGGAGCATCGAGGTCGCGGCGGGGAGAGCGAGCGGTGTCGTACTGGCTGACGGCACCCTGGTCCGCGCGCCGGTCGTCATCAGCAACGCCGGGGCCCGCAACACCTTCGGGACCCTCTTGCCGGAACCGGTGGCCACCGCGCACGGCTATCCGCCACTGCTCGCCCGGGCCCGCGACGGGCACAGCTTCGTCGTCCTCTTCCTCGGGCTGGACGGCAGTCCGGCCGAACTGGGCCTGCCCCGCACCAATGTGCTCGTTCTGGAGGACGAGGACTGCGACACCTTCTACCACCAGGCGCCCGAGAGCGGCAGCTGGCTCATGAGCGGCCTGTTCGTCTCCTTCGCCTCGGCCAAGGACCCCACCTGGACCACACGCCACCCCGGACGATCCACCGGCGAGGTCCTCGCCTACGTCCGTCCCGAGTGGTTCGCGGACTCGGCCGGCACGTCGTGGAACAGGCGCGGGCACGACTACCGGGCACTCAAGGACGCCGTCTGCACGGAGCTGCTCGACACGCTGTACCGCCATGTCCCGCAGATCCGGGGCAAGGTCGTCTACCAGGAGCTGGGAACCCCGCTGACCGCCGAGCACTTCGGCAGGTGGCCCAACGGAAGCCTGTACGGGCTCGCCAAGGACCGGGAGAACCTGTTGCGCCAGGACCACTGGCTCCGCCCGCGCACCCGGGTCCCCGGGCTGTACCTCTCCGGGCAGGACAGTCTGGCCGGCGGGCTCATCGGCGCGGTCGGCGGTGGCCTCCTCGCCGCTCACGAAGCGCTCGACACCGCCGGCCGGGTCCGGCTCTGGCGCGACCTCGCCCTGCGGGCGGCCCGGGGACCGGCGCGCGATCCCGACCCCCACCGGGCAGCCGGGCCGGCCGCTGACGTCACCGACTGAGCGATCGGAGACTGATCTCCCCGAACAGGCCGAGTGCCCGGACGGCCATCCGACCGCACGGCCCATGAGCGCAGGCCTGTAAGTGATCTTCGAGAAGCACGACCGGCTGGAGGCGGCGGCCCGGCCCTGGCGGCTCACTGGCTCCAGTACTGGGCGAGCGCTCCTTCTCGGTACGGGGCCGGGCTCACGCTGAGTTGGCCGGCGAAGGGGCGGTCGAGGACGAGGACCAAGAGCAGGCTGAAGCCGATGAGGGCGGCGACCGAGGCGACGAAGAGGAGCTGGACCAGCAGTCTGCGCATGCCGTAGAGGAAGGTGAGCGGGATCAGCACGAGGGCGCCGCCGAAGGCGAGGACCTGAAGCAGCGGAGGGAGTTCCTGCTCGGCCATGGTCAGGCGGGAGCGACGCTGGGCGGCGACGTCGTTGAGGTGGCTGACGGCCTCCGCGTAGAAGACCTCCTCGCGTGCCGTTTTCGGCTCGTACGCCTGCAGGGTCTCGAAGGCGGTCCGGAGGTGCCGTTCCGTGGCGCCGTAGCTGGGCCGCCCCGCGCGCATGCGAGGCCACTGATCCTCGACGACCGCGTGGACGTAGCCGCTCAGGGCCGCGTCGAGGTCAGCGCGGACCGGGGGCGGGAAGGCCGCGGCGTCGCGGGCGATGAGGGCGATGTCGGTGGCCTCGGTGGCCACGGTGGTCTGAGTGCTGTCCAGTTGGGTCCAGAGGGTGACGATGACGAAGGCCAGGATGATCCCGTAGATGGCACCGAACATCCCCAGCGTCACCCCGACCATGTCGTTGTGCTCACCCTCGGCCAACGACGGGTACCTGCGGCGCAGCAGCACACTGCCGGCCATGGAAACGGCGACGGTCCCGCCGACGATGACCACGGCCAGAGTGAAGGTGCTGAAATGATTGAGCAGCCAGAGCGACATAGGTGGGACTCTAGGCACGAGATGATCACAACGCCGACGCCTGCGTCGGTCCTCCCCCCACCGATCACTCTCCTGCCTGTCCCCCGGCGTGCGGTGAACAAGGCCTTGCCGTTCTGGATCGAAGCGCACGGGCTCCCTTCACGATCACACCATCGAGTGAGCGAGGGACCAGGCCCCGACGCCTCACCGGCTGCTGATCGTGGCCCGGGGCAGCATCGGCCTGTACGTCTGCGACATCGCCCGCGGCCTCGGCGCCTGCGAGTTGTGTACGTGACCCTCACCCCGGGCACCGCAAGCTCGCCGACGCGTCCGCGCCCTCACCGGACAGCTCACCGGCCTCCGACGCTCACCGCCGGACCTCCCCGAGGTGGCGAATTCTCCGGGCCAGTGCGGACGTACAGCTTCGTCACCGGCGCCGAGAGCCCGCTCGCGCCGCCGATGCGCGTCCTCCCGTCGACGGCGGCGTCATGGGACGGGTGCCTCCTCGGCATCGCCCGCGGCCGGGGTGGCGACGGCACCAACGGCGGCAACGGAAGCCGCGGCGGCGGCGACATGTGATGCTCGCCGCCGGGTCGACATGGCGATCGCGTCGAAGCGCCGCGGACAGTCCACGGTGACGATCACCACAGACCTGTTCTCGGCCGCTGGGGGGTGGAGCCGGGCACGACGCGGCCGCGAAGGCGGCGTCCCTCGTGCCGCGCCGACGGTGCGATGAGATCCAGCCGCGGGACTCACGTTCCCGGGCGGTTCCCAGCCACAAGCTGAGCTCGGCTCGCCGGATGGTCCCACCGACCCCGCGAACGCCAAAGCCGCAGGTGAGATCGTTTCTTCACCTGCGGCTCGCAGTGGGGCGGGTGGGACTCGAACCCACGGCCGACGGATTATGAGTCCGCTGCTCTAACCGGCTGAGCTACCGCCCCTTCACGGCGTGGCGCGTACATGTGTGCGCGCCGTCTGCCGCAGCATAGCCGCTCATACGATCTCCTGCCTCGGATGCCTCGCATGATCGGCTTCGCCTGTTCAGAAGACCGCGCTGAGGGCTGCCCGGTTCCCGGACCTGGCAAGGAAAGAGGAAAAAAAGAAGAGGAGGACCCACTGGGGCCTCCTCTTCTCCTTCTGGCTCCCCCGGCTGGACTCGAACCAGCAACCCTCCGGTTAACAGCCGAATGCTCTGCCAATTGAGCTACAGGGGACCGCGCTCCCCCGACTGGACTCGAACCAGTAACCTGCCGGTTAACAGCCGGCTGCTCTGCCAATTGAGCTACAGGGGATTGCTGCGGTGCATCAAACAGCCCACCTCCGGCCTTGCCGGGGGGCGAGTGCCCGTTGCGAGTCATAGATTAGCGCAAGCAGGGGGGTGCTCCGCCAATCGGTATCCAGAGCGGGCCGGGCACCACACGACGAAGGGTGGCAGGCATGCGGTACAAGGTCACGTTCGCGGTCGGACTGGCCATCGGGTACGTGCTCGGAAGCCGGGCCGGGCGCGAGCGGTACGAGCAGCTGAAGAAGTCCGCGCAGCAGATCGCGCAGAACCCGGCGGTGCGCAATGCCGTCGAGACGGCCGGGCAGAACGGACGCCAGTTCGCCGGGAAGGCCTTCACGACGGTGAGCGAGGTCGTCGGCGACGCCGTCCCGGCCGCGCTGGCCGGGCGGGTACGCAAGCTGCGCGACCGGGTCGGCGGCACCGGCACCGAGGACGAGTGGGGCACGACCAACACCTGAGGTACGCGCGGAGCCGGAGCCCCGGGGGTCCCTGTGGATCCCCGGGGCTCCGGGCTGCGCCCCCGGGCTCCGGGCCGCGTGCCCGGGGATCGGGGATCCGGGCGGTCGGGGATCCGGGCGGTCGGGACCGGCCCGCCGTGCGGCAGAATTCTCCGCATGGGGATAGTCGCCGGGCTGGACAGTTCTTCCGCCTTCACTCGCATCGTCGTCTGCGACACCGAAACGGGCGCCGTGCTGCGCCAGGGGTACGCACCCCATCCACAGCCCGCCGGGGACCCCGAGGGCGTCAACCCGCACGAGACGGATCCGCAGGCCTGGCTGCTCTCGCTCGGCGAGGCCGCCGGCGGCGGGCTCCTCGAAGGGGTCCAGGCCATCGGTGTCTCCGCGCAGCAGCACGGGGTGCTGCCGCTGGACGCGCAGGGCGGGCTCGTACGCCCCGCACTCGTCGGCAACGACAAGCGCGGCCAGGTGGCCGCCGCCGACCTCATCGACGCGCTGGGCGGCCGGCACGCCTGGAGCGAGGCGGTGGGCTCCGTTCCGCATTCCGCTCAGCCGATCGCCAAGCTGGCCTGGCTCGCCCGCACCGAGCCGGAGGCGGCCCGCCGGGTGGCCGTGGTGATGTCGCCGCACGACTGGCTGGTCTGGCAGCTGCTGGGCCGGCCGGCCCGGCGGACCACGGACCGGGGCGGCGCCTCCGGCACCGGCTACTGGTCGGCGGCCACCGGCTCCTACCGTCCCGACCTGGTCGAGCTGGCGCTCGGGCACCAGGCCGTGCTGCCCGAGGTGCTCGGCCCGGCCGATGCCGCCGGGACCACCCCAGAGGGGCTGCTCATCTCCGCCGGGACCGGCGAGACCATGGCCGCCGCGCTCGGGCTCGGGCTGGGACCGGGCGACGCGGTGGTCTCTCTGGGGGCTTCCGGTTCCGTGATGGCGGTGCACCACGAGGCACTGTCGGAGCCGGGCGGACTGATCACCTCCCTGGCCGACGCCGGCGGTATGCACCTGCCGGTGGTGAACACCTCCAATGCCGTACGGGCCCTGCGCGGCACCGCCGAGCTGCTGGGGACCGATCTGGAGGGGCTGTCCGAGCTCGCGCTGAAGTCGACACCGGGCGCGCACGGCCTCGTACTCCTGCCGTACCTGGAGGGTGAGCGGACGCCGAACCTGCCGCACACCGCCGGGACCCTGTCCGGGCTGCGGCGGGACTCGATGAAGCCGGAGCACCTGGCCCGGGCCGCCTTCGAGGGCATGCTGTGCGGGCTGGTGGACGCGCTGGACGTGCTGCGCTCGCGCGGGGTCGAGATCCGGCGGGTGTTCCTGCTGGGCGCGGCGGCCGAGCTGCCCGCCGTACAGGCCGCCGCTCCGGGTCTCTTCGGTACGCAGATCGTCGTACCGGCGCCGGCCGACTACGCGGCGCTGGGCGCGGCGCGGCAGGCGGCATGGGCGCTCGGGGTCCGCCAGGGCACGCTCGCCCCGCACACCCCGCCGCTCTGGCCCGCCCCGGCGGCCCAGGTCTTCGAACCGGGCGAGGAGTTCCCGGCCTGGCAGGCGGTGCGCCAGCAGTACATCGCCACGCGGGAGTCGATCCACCCCGGCGCCTTCTAACCGCGGTGTGCCGTCAAAGAGCGGCGTCAAAGAGCGGCGTCAAGGAGTGGCGTCAAGGCGCCGGTGAGGCCCGCGTTTCCCGGCGGTGCGGACACCTTGGGCGTGCGGTCGCGGTGGACTGCACCTTTTGACCGGGCTTTGCGAAATGCGGTGGGGATCGGGCCACCGTTGGCTCAAGATGGGGGGAACCCCTCGATCTTGCCGACCGGAGCCTACGCGTGCTCATACGACTTCTGCGGACCCACCTGGGTGCGTATCAAAAACCGATCGCCGCCCTGGTGCTGCTGCAGTTGCTGCAGACCAGCGCGAGCCTCTACCTGCCGACGCTGAACGCGGACATCATCGACAACGGTGTCGTCCACGGCGACACCGGCTACATCCTGCGCTTCGGCGCGGTGATGCTCGGCGTCTCCCTCGTCCAGCTGCTCTGCAACGTCGGGGCCGTGTACTACGGCGCGCGCACGGCGGCGGCCTTCGGCCGGGACGTGCGCGCCGCCGTCTTCGACCGGGTGCAGAGCTTCTCCGCGCGGGAGCTCGGCCAGTTCGGAGCGCCGTCCCTCATCACCCGTACGACGAACGACGTACAGCAGATCCAGATGCTCGTGCTGATGTCGTTCACCCTGATGGTCTCGGCGCCCATCATGTGCGTCGGCGGCATCGCCATGGCCCTCTCGCTCGACCTGCGGCTGTCCGGTGTGCTGATCGCCGTGGTCCCCGTCCTCGGGCTCTCCGTCGGCGCGGTGGTCTTCAAGACGCGGCCGCTGTTCCGGCAGATGCAGGAGCGCCTGGACAACGTGAACCGGGTCCTGCGCGAACAGATCACCGGAAACCGGGTGATCCGCGCTTTCGTCCGCGACGACTACGAGAAGGACCGGTTCCGCGACGCCAACGCCGACCTGACCGGTGTATCCCTGGCCACCGGCAAGCTGCTGGCCCTGATGTTCCCCACCGTCATCCTGGTCGTGAACATCTCCAGCGTCGCCGTCATCTGGTTCGGTGCGATGCGCGTCGACAGCGGTGGCATGGAGATCGGCCAGCTGACGGCCTTCCTCGCCTACCTGATGCAGATCGTCATGTCCGTGATGATGGCCACCTTCATGTTCATGATGGTGCCGCGCGCCGAGGTGTGCGCCGAGCGGGTGCAGGAGGTCCTGGACACCGAGTCGAGCGTGGTCCCGCCCGTCGAACCGGTGCGTGTGCTCGCCCGGCACGGGCGGCTGGAGTTGCGCGGCGCCGAGTTCCGCTATCCGGGCGCCGAGGCCCCGGTCCTGCGCGGCGTGGACCTGCTGGCCCGCCCGGGCGAGACCACCGCGGTGATCGGCTCGACCGGAAGCGGCAAGTCCACGCTGCTGGGCCTGGTGCCGCGGCTGTTCGACGCGACCGGTGGCGAGGTGCTGGTCGACGGGGAGGACGTACGACGGCTGGAGCCCGGCCTGCTGGCCAGGACGGTGGGACTGGTCCCGCAGAAGCCGTACCTGTTCTCCGGCACCGTCGCTTCCAACCTGCGCTACGGGCGCCCCGACGCGAGCGACGAGGAGCTCTGGCACGCGCTGGAGGTTGCGCAGGCCAAGGAGTTCGTGTCCGCGCTGGAGGGCGCCCTCGAAGCCGCCGTCACGCAGGGCGGAACCAATGTCTCCGGCGGTCAGCGCCAGCGCCTGGCCATCGCCCGCACCCTGGTGCAGCGACCGGAGATCTACCTCTTCGACGATTCCTTCTCGGCCCTCGACTACGCGACCGACGCGGCGCTGCGGGCGGCGCTGGCCCGGGAGACCGAGGACGCGACCGTGGTCATCGTCGCCCAGCGGGTCTCCACGATCCGCGACGCCGACCGGATCATCGTCCTGGACGCGGGCCAGGTGGTGGGCGAGGGACGGCACCACGAGCTGATGGCCGGCAATGAGACCTACCGGGAGATCGTGCTCTCCCAGCTGACGGAGGCGGAGGCCGCATGAGCGGGCCCAGAGGACGGATGATGACGGGGCCGGCCCAGCGCTCCATGGATTTCAAGGGTTCGGGCAAGCGGCTGCTGGGCCAGCTCGCGCAGGACCGGGCCAAGCTGTGGGGCATGGTCGCCGCCGTGGTGGGCAGCGTCGGCTGCGCGGTCGTCGGCCCCAAGATCCTCGGTGAGGCCACCGACCTGGTGTTCGCGGGGATCGTGGGCCGGGAGATGCCGGACGGGGCCACCAAGCAGGAGGCGTTGGACGGACTGCGCGCCCAGGGCCGGGGCGGTGTGGCGGACATGCTGTCCGGCACCGATTTCACCCCGGGCAAGGGCATCGACTTCGGCGCGGTCGGGGTCGTGGCGCTCTGGGCGCTGGTGCTCTTCAGTGTGGCCGGTGTACTGATGCTGGTGGCGACACGGCTGTCGAACCACGTCATGAACGGCACCGTGTACCGGATGCGCGAGGAGCTGCAGGCGAAGCTGTCGCGGCTGCCGCTGTCGTACTTCGACCAGCAGAAGCGCGGTGAGGTGCTGAGCCGGGCCACGAACGACATCGACAACATCGGCCAGACGCTCCAGCAGACGATGGGGCAGCTGCTGAACTCGCTGCTGACCATCGTCGGCGTGCTGGCGATGATGTTCTGGATCTCCCCGCTGCTGGCCCTGGTCGCGCTGGTGACCGTACCGCTCTCGGTCTACGTCGCCGCGAAGATCGGCAAGAAGTCGCAGCCCCAGTTCGTGGCGCAGTGGAAGACGACGGGCGCGCTGAACGCGCACGTCGAGGAGATGTACTCGGGCCACGCGCTGGTCAAGGTCTTCGGCCGGCAGGAGGAGTCCGCGGCCCTCTTCGCCGAGCAGAACGAGGCGCTGTACCGGGCCACCTTCAAGGCGCAGTTGGTCAGCGGCATCATGCAGCCGGTGATGTTCTTCATCTCGAACATCAACTACGTGCTGATCGCGGTCGTCGGCGGTCTGCGCGTGGCCTCGGGCAGCCTGTCCATCGGTGACGTGCAGGCCTTCATCCAGTATTCGCGGCAGTTCTCGATGCCGCTGACCCAGGTCGCGTCGATGGCGAACCTCGTGCAGTCCGGCGTCGCCTCGGCGGAGCGGGTCTACGAACTGCTGGACGCGCGGGAGCAGGAGCCGGACGCCGAGGTGCCGGAGCGTCCCGAGGAGCTGCGCGGCCGGGTCACTCTCGACAAGGTGGCCTTCCGCTACGAGCCGGACAAGCCGCTCATCGAGAACCTCTCGCTGACGGTCGAGCCCGGCCAGACGGTCGCGATCGTCGGCCCGACGGGGGCGGGCAAAACGACCCTGGTGAATCTGCTGATGCGGTTCTACGAGGTCACGGGCGGGGAGATCGCCCTCGACGGGGTGGACATCGGGAAGATGACGCGCGAGGAACTGCGCGCCGGCATCGGCATGGTGCTCCAGGACACCTGGCTGTTCGGCGGCACGATCGCGCAGAACATCGCCTACGGTGCTTCGCGCGAGGTCACGCGCGCCGAGATCGAGGCGGCGGCGCGGGCCGCGCACGCGGACCGCTTCATCCGCACCCTGCCGGACGGCTACGACACGGTGCTGGACGACGAGGGCGCGGGGGTCAGCGCCGGCGAGAAGCAGCTGATCACCATCGCCCGGGCGTTCCTGTCGGACCCGGTGATCCTGGTGCTCGACGAGGCGACGAGCTCGGTGGACACCCGTACGGAGGTGCTGATCCAGAAGGCGATGGCGCGCCTCGCGCACGGCCGTACCTCCTTCGTGATCGCGCACCGGCTGTCCACCATCCGCGACGCCGACGTCATCCTGGTGATGGAGAACGGTTCGATCGTGGAACAGGGGACGCACGAAGGGCTGTTGGCGTCGCAGGGGGCGTACGCGCGGCTGTACGCGGCGCAGTTCGCGCAGGCGGTCGCCGAAGTCGACTGATTCCGTGGCGGGGTGCCCGGCCCGGGCACCCCGACTGCGGCACCCCGGCCGGTCAGTCGAGATAGCCCCGGAGCTGATCGGCGAAGGCGTGGTCGCGCAGCTTGTTGAGGGTCTTCGACTCGATCTGCCGGATCCGCTCGCGGGTCACGCCGAAGATCCGGCCGATCTCCTCCAGGGTGCGGGGGCGCCCGTCGGCGAGTCCGTACCGCAGCTGGACGACCTTGCGCTCGCGCTCGCCGAGGGTCGACAGCACGGCTTCCAGGTGCTCGCGCAGCAGGAAGAACGCGGCGGACTCCATGGGGGAGGCGGCGTCACCGTCCTCGATCAGATCACCGAGCGCCACGTCGTCCTCCTCGCCCACGGGGGCGTGCAGGGAGACCGGCTCCTGCGCGAGGCGGAGCACCTCCATGACGCGCTCGGGGGTGAGCTCCAGATGGACGGCGACCTCTTCGGCGGTGGGTTCGTACCCGCGCTCCTGGAGCATGCGGCGCTGCACCCGCACGACGCGGTTGATCAATTCCACGACGTGGACGGGCACGCGGATGGTCCGGGCCTGGTCGGCGAGGGCCCGGGACATCGCCTGCCGGATCCACCAGGTGGCGTAGGTGGAGAACTTGTACCCGCGGGCGTAGTCGAATTTCTCAACGGCCCGGATGAGCCCGAGGTTCCCCTCCTGTACGAGGTCGAGCATGGTGAGCCCGCGGCCCACGTACCGCTTGGCGACGGAGACGACGAGCCGCAGATTCGACTCGATCAGGCGGCGTTTGGCCATGCGCCCCATGACGACGAGCTTGTCGAGGTCCATGGCGAGGCGGGAATCGAGGTCGGCGGCGCTGGCGAGCTTCTCCTCGGCGAAGAGCCCGGCTTCGACGCGCCGTGCGAGATCGACCTCCTCGGCGGCGGTGAGGAGCGGGATCCTGCCTATCTCGCGCAGGTACTGCCGGAACAGGTCCGCGGAAGGAGCCGCGCCGCTCCCGCGCTCGCTGCTGCGCCTGCGCTGCTCCGGCGTATCGGGCATCTCCGGCACGTGCTCGATCAGTTCCGGCGGCTCCGGCCCGTCGTCCACGGCTTCGTCCGCCGTCCCGGGCTCTTCGGCCTCTTCGGCGCCTTCGTCCCTCGTGGCCGCTACGGCGGCCACTGCGGCCTCCGAGGACTCGCTCCCGTTCACGGTCACGCTCACGTTCGCGGTCAGGGTCTGGGTCTGCACGAGGGCGACCTCCTGGGCTCCGAGGACGGGGGCACCGGACCTCAGTGTGGGGCACGGCACATCGCCGCCACGAGGGGCGTGCGCGCACTTTCTGAGTCCCTGCGTGACCGGATGGTTACCCGCCGTCGAGGATCCGATGCGGATCGGAAGCATGTCCGAGCAGTCGATTTCAGATCCGCGTACGGGACCCGCGGCGCCCGCCCCGAGCCGGGTGGTGGCCCGGCGGCTCAGTCGGCCGGTTCCACGCGGACCGCGCACACCTTGAACTCCGGCATGCGGGAGGTCGGGTCCAGGGCCGCGTTGGTCAGGGTGTTGGCGCGGCCCTCGCCCGGCCAGTGGAAGGGCATGAAGACCGTGTCCGCCCGGATGGTGTCCGTGATGCGGGCCGGCGCCACCGCCCGGCCCCGACGGGAGACGACCGCCAGGGGGCGGCCCTCGACCGCGCCGATCCGGGCGGCGAGGCGGGGGTGGAGTTCCACGAAGGGGCCGGGGGCCGCCGCGTTGAGCTCGTCCACCCTGCGGGTCTGGGCGCCGGACTGGTACTGGGCGACCACGCGGCCGGTGGTGAGCAGGACCGGGTACTGAGCGTCGGGGATCTCGGCGGCGTCGCGGTGCGAGACGGCGACGAAGCGGGCGCGGCCGTCGTCGGTGGCGAAGCGGTCCAGGAAGAGGCGGGGGGTGCCCGGCGCACCGGAACCGTCCTCGGGGCAGGGCCAGAAGACGCCCTGCTCCGCCTCGATGCGGGCGTAGGTGATGCCCGAGTAGTCCGCAGGGCCGCCGGCGGAGGCGCGGCGCAGTTCGTCGAAGACCTCCTCGGGGGCGGTGGGGAAGCCCTTCTCCACGCCGAGCCGGCCGGCCAGGCCGTGCAGCACCTCCAGGTCGGTGCGCACCCCCGCCGGCGGGTCGAGTGCCTTGCGGCGGAGCAGGACGCGGCCCTCCAGGTTGGTGGTGGTGCCGGTCTCCTCCGCCCACTGGGTGACCGGGAGGACCACGTCCGCGAGGGCAGCCGTCTCGGAGAGGACGACATCGGCAACCACCAGGAAGTCCAGCGAGCGGATGCGCTCCTCGACGTGGGCGGCGCGGGGCGCCGAGACCACCGGGTTGGAACCCATCAGCAGCAGCGCCCGGACCTCCGTGCCCAGGGCGTCGAGGAGTTCGTACGCGCTGCGGCCCGGGCCGGGGAGGCTGTCCGGGTCCACTCCCCAGACCCCGGCGACGTGCGCGCGGGCCGCCGGGTCGGTCAGCTTGCGGTAGCCGGGGAGCTGGTCCGCCTTCTGTCCGTGCTCGCGGCCGCCCTGGCCGTTGCCCTGGCCGGTCAGGCACCCGTACCCGGAGAGCGGCCGGCCGGCCCGGCCGGTGGCGAGGCACAGGTTGATCCAGGCGCCGACGGTGTCGGTGCCCTTGGACTGCTGTTCCGGGCCGCGGGCCGTGAGCACCATCGCGGAGGACGGGGCGCAGAACATCGCCACCGCTTCGCGCAGCCGGGGGACGGGGACGCCCGTGATGCGCTCCACCAGCTCCGGCCAGTGCGCCATCGCGGCCGCCCGGGCCTCCTCCCAGCCGGTGGTGCGTTCGGCGATGAACTGCTCGTCCGTACGGCCTTCCGCGACCACCAGGTGCAGCAGGCCGAGCGCGAGCGCGAGGTCCGTGCCGGGGCGCGGGGCCAGGTGCAGGTCGGCCTGCTCGGCGGTGCGGGTCCGGCGCGGGTCGATGACGATCAAGGTGCCGCCGTTCGCCTTGAGCTCCGTGAGGTAGCGCAGGGCGGGCGGCATGGTCTCGGCCAGGTTCGAGCCGACGAGGATGACGCAGCCGGTGCGGGGAATGTCCTCCAGCGGGAAGGGCAGACCCCGGTCGAGGCCGAAGGCCCGCTGGTGGGCGGCGGCGGCCGAGGACATGCAGAAGCGGCCGTTGTAGTCGATCTGCGAGGTCCGCAGGGCGACCCGGGCGAACTTGCCGAGCGCGTACGCCTTCTCGTTGGTCAGTCCGCCGCCGCCGAAGACCCCGACGGCGTCCGGTCCGTGCGTACCCGCCGTGCGGGCGAGGCCCGCGGCGACGGCGTCGAGGGCCTCCTCCCAGGTGGCCGGCGCGAGCTGCCCGGCGTGGGTGCGGACGAGCGGCTCGGTCAGGCGCACCCGGGAGGAGAGCACGGCGGGGGCGGTGCGGCCCTTGCCGCACAGCGCGCCCCGGTTCACGGGGAAGTCGGCGCGCTCCTCCACCGTCACGGTGGCACCGCCCGGGTCGGGTCGGAGGACCATGCCGCACTGCAGCGCGCAGTACGGGCAGTGCGTGGCCGTGGCGGCTGCTTCCGGAGTGTGCATACCGGACAGCCTGCTCCGCCGGTGTTACGCGGGCGGCAGCCGTCCGTTACGCCTCCGGTACGGCGCCCTCAGCGCCGCCGTCACCATCCGGTGAGGTGGCTGCGCGGGCCGGCGGCGGGGCAGGGCGCTGGACCCGGCGGCCCGGCCCCGGTCCACGGCGAGCCGGGCGCCGCGCACGCGCCCGGCGGGATCCGGTAGCCGGACGCGGCGGCCCCCGGGGGCCGATACGGGTCTCGTCGGTCTCCCGGGTCCCCGGCGCAACCATGGGTGCGCCGGGGTCCTCGCCGGCTGGTCGGCGCCTGCCGGCCTCGCGGGGGCACGCCCTCACCGACCGGTCCGCGCCAGCCGGCCTCGCGGGCACCGGCTCGTCGGCGCCCGCCGGCCTCGCCCTCGCCGGCCGGTCGGCGGCGCCGCCGGTGGCGGGTCAGTCCGGCAGGGACGCGAGGGCTCGCGATATGCCCTGTTCCTTCGGCCCCAGGAAGCGCGGGGCGGGTGTGAAGGCCGCGTCCAGCGCCGCCTTGCCCGCCGCGAAGACCTCGCGGGTCCCCCCGTAGTACCAGGTGGCGTCATGTACGTCGGCCACCCCGACGCCGTACGAGTCCAGGCCCGCGGCCTGGCACAGGGCGACCGCCCGGCGGATGTGGAAGCCCTGGCTGATCAGCACGGCCCGCTCGACGCCGAATATCTGCTTGGCCCGCACGCAGGAGTCCCAGGTGTCGAAGCCGGCGTAGTCACTGACGATCCGCTCGTCCGGCACCCCGTGTCCGGTGAGATACGTGCGCATCGCCTGGGGCTCGTCATACTCCGTGCGGCTGTTGTCCCCGGTGACCAGCACGACCTTGACCTTGCCCGCGTGGAAGAGCTCGGCGGCCGCGTCGAGCCGGTCGGCCAGGTAAGGGGTGGGCCTGCCGTTCCACAAACCGGCCCCGAACACCACGGCCACCTCGGCGGCCGGCGCGTCGGCGGTGGTCCGCAGCCGGTCCGCGGCCGCCGCGTGCGTCCACGCCGACGGCAGCAACGCCAGCACGCAGCCCGCCATCACGATCCGCACCGCCCGCCGCCGCGCCCCTACGCCGCGCGGCAGCCCCGGCACCCCTGGCCGCCCCCACGCCCCCGGCATCCCTCGCATCCGCGGCCCCTGCCGCCCCCTCGGCCGCCATCCCGCCGCCGACCGTGCCCATCCCGGCATCTCCATGATCGATCCCCCCTCGCACCCAATGCCCCGCACCCCGGGCCTCACGCCTCACGCGTCCTTCGCACGGATTGACGAACAGGCCCCCGCCCCCAGTTCCACACCTCCCGCCTTTCACCCGTACGAATGATCGAGTGAGCAGCCGGAAAACACCCGTCACCCCGACGCAACGCCCCGGCAACCTGCCTCCCGCAGGATCGGTTCATGACGGAGCCGGTGCACCCTCCCGACACCCCGCCCCTCCCCCGCCCCCTCGCACTCCCCCTCCCCCTCCCGTTCGGCGGCGCCGCCGAGCTGCTGACCCGGATCACCGCCCAACTCGGCACCCAGCTCAGCGGGCTGCTCCCGCCGCGCGCCCGGCCCCACGGAGTCCAGACATGCAGCCCACCCTCATCGCAGTGGCCCACGGCAGCCGCGACCCGCGTGCCCCGCACACCGCCCTCGCGCTGCTCGAACGGGTCCGCGAGCTCCGCCCCCGGCTCGACGTCCGGCTCGGGCACATCGAGCTGAACCGGCCGCTGCTCGACGACACCCTCGCCGGGCACGCGCCCGGCCCGGCGGTGCTCGTACCGCTGCTGCTCGGCCGCGGATACCACGTCAAGCACGACCTCCCCGCGGCCGGCGCCCGGGCCGGCCACCTCGACACCCGCGTCGCCGCCCCGCTCGGCCCGCACCCGCTGCTGGTCGAGGCCCTCTTCGAACGGCTCCTGGAAGCCGGCTGGACTCCGGGCACCGCCGTGGTCCTGGCCGCCGCCGGGTCCCGCGACCCCGACTCCGCCGCCGACACCCGCGCCACCGCCGCCCTGCTCTCCGAACGCCTCGGTTCCGTGCCCGTCGTACCGGCCTACGCCTCCACCGCCGCTCCCGCCGTCCCCGACGCCGTCCGGGCGCTGACCTCCCGCGGGCACCGCCGGGTCGCGGTCGCCTCCTACTTCGTCGCCCCGGGCCGCTTCGCCACCCACAGCGCGGCCGCCGCGTCCGGCCCCGCCGCCGCCCCCATCGGCGCGCATCCGGCGCTGGCCCGCCTCGTACTCCAGCGGTACGACGAGGCCCTCACCCGGCGCCGGGACGAGAGCCCCGCCCCGAGCCCGGCCCGGCCCCGCGAACTGGCCACCGCGTAAGGGCCGGCCCCCGGAAGAGGAGCACACCGTTCGGACAGCGCACCCTCGGACAGCACGCCGTTGGACAGGGCGCCCTTGGACAGCCGCAGCGTTCGGATTGCTCGGATTGTCGGTGTTTCCGGTTAACGTCTCACCATGGAAGGCATGGAAGGCACCACACTGGCCCCCGCACCCGATCCGAACGAGCCCTACGACCCGTCCGCCACCGAGCGCTGGGCCACCGAGCCCGACAAACGGCCCGGGCGCACCGCCTTCCAGCGCGACCGCGCCCGCGTGCTGCACTCCGCCGCCCTGCGCCGCCTCGCCGGGAAGACCCAGGTCGTCACCCCCGGCACCCGTTCCTACGACTGGGACGCGAGCCCCCGTACGCGGCTCACGCACTCCTTGGAGTGCGCCCAGGTCGGCCGCGAGCTCGGCGCGGCGCTCGGCTGCGACCCCGACCTCGTCGAGGCCGCCTGCCTCTCGCACGACATGGGCCACCCTCCCTTCGGGCACAACGGCGAGGAGGCCCTCAACCAATTCGCCAAGGACTGCGGTGGCTTCGAGGGCAACGCCCAGTCGCTGCGCCTGCTGACCCGCCTGGAACCGAAGCGGTTCGTACCCGACCCGTCGAGCGGCGAGCTCGTCAGCGTCGGCCTCAACCTGACCCGCGCCTGCCTGGACGCCGCCACCAAGTACCCCTGGGCCCGCGGGGACCACCCCACCGACCCCGGCTCGGTCAAATTCGGGGCGTACGAGGACGATCTGCCGGTCTTCGCGTGGCTGCGCCGCGGCGCGCCCGCCGACCGCAAGTGCTTCGAGGCGCAGGTGATGGACTGGGCGGACGATGTCGCCTACTCCGTCCATGATTTCGAGGACAGCCTGCACGCGGGCCACCTCGACCCCAATCTCCTCTTCGCCGAGCCGGAGCGGGCCGCGATCTGGCGGGTGGCGATCGGCCGGTACGTCCCCGCCGACACCTCCCCGGAGGAGCTGCGCGAGGCTCTCGACCGGCTGATGGAACAGGAGTGGTGGCCCCACGGGTACGACGGTTCGGCCGTCGCCCAGGCCCGCCTGAAGGACGCCACCAGCCAGTTGATCGGCCGGTTCTGCCTGGCCGCCGAGGGCGCCACCCGCGAGGCCTACGGTTCCGGCCGCCTCACCCGGTACGCCGCCGAGCTGATGGTCCCGCGTGCGGCGCGCAACGAGTGCGCGGTGCTCAAGGCGGTAGCCGACCTGTACGTCATGCAGCGCGACGAGCAGGAGCGGATCCGCGCCGACCAGCGCGTGGTGCTGGCCGAACTCGCCGAGGCGCTGAGCGCCCGCGCCCCCGAGGGGCTGGACCCGCAGTTCCGGGCGATCTTCGACACGGCCCCGGACGACAAGGCCCGCAAACGCGCCGTCATCGACCAGATCGCGGCCCTCACGGACGCCTCCGCCCGCTCGCTGCACGCCCGCCTCACCCGGCGCACCCGGCGCGCCGGAGGGTGAGTGATCGGGCCACTCGCCCTTCACGCGGCAGGCTCGGTGCGGGACGCTGGCATGTGGTCGCATGTGGCGCAGAGGTTATGAGGAGGCATCAGGTGGTCGACGCACACCAGACGTTCGTCATCGTCGGCGCGGGGCTGGCCGGGGCGAAAGCGGCCGAAACGCTGCGCTCCGAGGGGTTCACGGGGCGGGTGATCCTGATCGGCGACGAGCGCGACCATCCCTACGAACGGCCCCCGCTCTCCAAGGGGTTCCTGACGGGCAAGGACGACCGCGACAGCGTCTTCGTCCACGAGCCGTCCTGGTACGCGGCCTGCGACATCGAGCTCCACCTCGGCCAGCCGGCGGTCCAGCTCGACCGGGAGGCCAAGAAGGTCGTCCTCGGCGACGGCACCGCGCTGCACTACGACAAGCTGCTGCTGGCCACCGGCGCCGAACCGCGCCGCATGGACATCCCCGGCACGGGCCTGGCCGGGGTGCACCACCTGCGGCGCCTCGCCCACGCCGAGCGGCTGCGCAACGTACTCGCCGGCCTCGGCCGGGACAACGGGCACCTGCTGATCGCGGGCGCCGGGTGGATCGGCCTGGAGGTGGCGGCCGCGGCCCGCGGGTACGGCGCCGAAGTCACCGTCGTCGAGCAGGAGGCGACCCCGCTGCACGCGGTGCTCGGCCCGGAGATCGGCCGGCTCTTCGCGGACCTGCACGCCGACCGGGGGGTGCGCTTCCACTTCGGGGCCCGCCTCACCGAGATCCTGGGACATGACGGCATGGTGCTGGCCGCCCGGACGGACGACGGGGAGGAGCACCCGGCGCACGCCGTTCTCGCGGCGATCGGGGCCGCGCCGCGGACCGCGCTCGCCGAGACCTCCGGGCTGTCCCTGGTGGACCGGGAGCACGGCGGCGGGATCGCCGTGGACGCCTCCCTGCGGACGTCGGATCCGCACGTCTACGCGGTCGGGGACGTGGCCGCCGCGCACCACCCGGTGCTGGGCAGCCGGCTGCGGGTCGAGCACTGGGCCAACGCCCTCAACGGCGGTCCGGCCGCGGCGCGGGCCATGCTGGGGCAGGAGGTCTCGTACGACCGGGTGCCGTACTTCTTCTCCGACCAGTACGACGTGGGTATGGAGTACTCCGGGTACGCGCCGCCCGGAAGCTACGACCAGGTGCTCATCCGCGGGGATGTGGGCAAGCGGGAGTTCATCGCCTTCTGGCTCTCCGAGGGGCGGGTCCTGGCCGGGATGAACGTGAACGTGTGGGATGTCACCGCACACATCCAGGCCCTGATCAGGTCGAAGTCCCCGGTGGACCGCGACGCGCTGGCCGACCCGTCGGTTCCGCTGGCCTCCCTCGCGGAGTCATAGGAACCGGGCCGGCGGCGCGGGCGGCCGCCCGGTGGGCCGAGCCCCCGGGGGCCGGGAGGGATTGTCGGCGCCCGGCCGTAGACTTCACGCGTGGCAGGACGGATCAACGACGATGACGTGAAGGCGGTACGGGACGCGGTCCCGATCGACGCCGTCGTCTCCGAATACCTCCAGCTGCGCAACGCGGGCGGCGGCAACCTCAAGGGCCTGTGCCCCTTCCACGACGAAAAGTCCCCGTCCTTCCAGGTCAGCCCCAGCAAGGGCCTGTACCACTGCTTCGGCTGCCAGGCGGGCGGGGACACCCTCGACTTCATCATGAAGATCGACCACCTCTCCTTCTCGGAGGCGGTCGAGCGCCTCGCCGGCCAGGCCGGCATCACCCTGCGGTACGAGGAGGGCGGCTACACCGCCGGCACCAGCGGCCGCGGTGAGCGGATCCGGCTGGTCGAGGCGCACAAGGCCGCCGCCCTGTTCTACGCCGACCAGCTGGGCAGCCCCGAAGCCGAGATCGGCCGCAAGTTCCTGGCGGAGCGCGGCTTCGACCAGGCTGCCGCCGCGCACTTCAGCGTCGGTTACAGCCCGGCCGGCTGGGACCACCTGACGCGCTTCCTGCGCGGCAAGGGCTTCAGCGACAAGGAGCTGATCCTGTCCGGGCTCGCCCAGGACAGCCGCAGCGGCAAGCCCATCGACCGCTTCCGCGGCCGGCTGATGTGGCCGATCCGCGACATCACCGGCGAGGTGGTGGGCTTCGGCGCCCGCAAGCTGCGCGACGACGACAACGGCCCGAAGTACCTGAACACGCCCGAGACGGCGATCTACAAGAAGTCCCAGGTGCTGTACGGCATCGACCTGGCGAAGAAGGAGATCGCGAAGACCTCGCTGGCCGTGGTGGTCGAGGGGTACACGGACGTGATGGCCTGCCACCTGGCCGGAGTCACCACCGCGATCGCGACCTGTGGCACCGCCTTCGGCGGGGACCACATCAAGATCCTGCGCCGCCTGCTGATGGACAACGCGACGGCAGAGGTGATCTTCACCTTCGACGGTGACGCGGCGGGTCAGAAGGCCGCGCTGCGGGCTTTCGAGGACGACCAGAAGTTCGCCGCCGAGACCTCGATCGCGATCACCCCCGGCGGTATGGACCCCTGCGACCTGCGCCTCGCGCAGGGGGACGCGGCGGTGGCCGGGCTGGTGGAGTCCCGCACTCCGCTGTTCGAGTTCGCGCTGCGGCACATCGTCTCGCGCCACAACCTGGAGAACCCGGCGGGCCGGGCGGCCGCCCTGGACGAGGCGGCGCCGGTCGTCGCCCACATCAAGAACATCGCGATCCAGCACGAGTCGGCGGTCCAGCTGGCGGGCATGCTGGGCATCCGCGACGAGCAGTTCGTGGTCAAGCGGGTCGCGCAGCTGGCGCGGTGGGCGCGGGACCGGGGCGGCCAGCCGGGCCCTGGGCAGAACGGCGGTCCGCAGCGCGGCCGCCCCTCCTACGACTCCGCCCCCGCGGCCTCGCCCCGGCCCGCCGGCGGCCCGGCCCTGAATCTGCGCAGCCCGGCCCACCGCACGGAGCGCGAGCTGCTCAAGTTGGCCCTGCAACGGCCGGCCCTGGTCTCCCCGGCCTTCGACGCGTACGGGATGGACGAGTTCACCGCCCCGCCCTACGCGGCGGTGCGCCAGGCCATCCAGGACGCGGGCGGCGTCGCGGCCGACTCCGAGGACTACCTGGCGCGCGTGCGCGAGGCCGCGCCGAACGACACCGTCCGCTCCCTCGTGACGGAGCTGGCGGTGGAGGCCATCCACGCGAAGACGGTGGATGAGATCTACGCCGGAGTCCAGCTGGTCCAGGTGCGCCTGCGCGCCGTGGACCGCCGGGTCCACGAGATCCAGGGGACGCTGTCCCGGCTGGGCGCCCAGGCCCCGCCGGAGCAGCTGGCCGCGGTCCAGGAGGAGCTGTGGGTCCTCCAGCAGTACGGCCAGCGGCTGCGCAACCGCGGCGCCGAAGGGCTGTAGGGCTGTAGGGCGCACGGTTACGCATGTGCTGGCCGTACCCGCCCGCACAGCCCAATCGGGCCCGCTGCGGCCGCTGGGCCCGCGACCCGGCGCTACCGCTTGAACCAGTCCCCGCCCGGTATCTCGGCGCCGGACCGCCTCAGCTCCCGGGTCATGAGATCCGACGCCAGATAGACCCAGGCCCGCACGGGCGTGCCGTCGGGGCGCAGCGCGTCGCGGGCGATCCGGTCGTAGAGGTTCCGCGGGCGGCCCGGGCCCTCGTACTCCTCCAGCCGGTCCAGCGCGGCCAGCAGTTCACCGTAGGCGTCCGGCGCCGCCGTGATCAGCTCGCCGACGACGGCGGAGCCGGGGCGGTGGACGGCGTACGGGTATCCGGGGCCGTCGTAGAGCGCCGCGTCGGGGAGGAGCGCGGGCTCCTCGCGAGCCGTGCGGCCGCGCAGGAACAGGTCGTGGTTGACCTCGCCCGGGCGCAGGGTCCCGTAGACGAAGAAGGGGAGCGGAGCGCTGGAATCCGGCGGGCGGACCTCGGGTCTCCGCGATATCGCAGACGTCTCCGATGTCCCCGACGTCCCGGACATGTCAGATGTCTGCGAAGTCTCCGGTGTCACGGGGCTCTCCCTCAGGTACGGCGAGGCGGTCCGCAGGACCGGGCGGAACGTCCCGGGCGCCCTGCGCCCCACCACCGTACGCACGGCTGCCGCCACCGCTTTCCGCGCCCGCGAGGCCGCTGCCGCATCGGCCCGTCCCCACCCCGCCGCCGCTTCCTCCGCGCCGCGCGGCTCCGGCGGGTCCGCGCGGTGGGATCACCCGGACGGCGCGGCGGTCGGGGACGGCCCTGATGGCGGCAGTCGGGGCGCTGACCTGCGGGAATGAAACGGGGGTGGCGGAAACGGGGGCAGAGCTGACGAGGCATCAGCAGGCGGGAGTCCGACGGGCCGGGTTACCTCGGAGACACGACCCCGTGTCCTCAGGAGAGTCCCCCATGCGCCGACGCACCGCCCACGCGCTCACCGCCACCGCGCTGACCGCCGTGGCGTTCACCGGCCCGGTCGCCGGCGCCGTCGCCGCCGCGGACCTCGGCATGGTGAGCTTCACGCCCGGCGACTTCGCCCCGCTGGAGGTGTGGCCGAAGTCCGCCGCACCGGGCACCACCGTCACCGTGAACACCACCGCCTGCGGCCGTGGCAGCCACGCAGAGGGTGACGCCACCACGGTCGGCGGCGGTCGCTTCAAGCTGGTCCCCGGCACGCACAAGGAGGTCGTCGTGGGGCAGTTCCGGGTCGCCCCCGGCACCCGGTCCGGCATCTACGCCATCGGCGCGACCTGCGCGAACGGCAAGTTCGCCACCGGCGATCTCGTCGTCACCGAACGCGGCCCGCAGGGCCACGTCAAGACCGGGGTGGGTGGTGGGACGAACGTCGCCACCGACCCCGCCAAGATCGCGGCGGGAACGGCCGTCCTGGCCGCCACCGCCGTCGGCGGTACCTGGCTCCTGCGTCGCCGGGCGAGCGGCACGCGGAGCTGACGGACGCCCACCGCGGCTTCGGCCGCGGTCCGACCGGTACCGTCCCCGTCGCCCGCCCCGCGAGGTCCCCCCGTTCGCGGGGCCGGGCGACGGCCAGTCACCCCGACACGGAAGCGGAGGGGCACGCATGGGTGGCGATTTCCGAGGCGTCCGTGGCCACGGCGGAGCCGGCCCGGCCTCGACGGGCACCGGCAGCCGCACCACCCGCGGCCCCGTCGGCGCCACCACCCGTCCCACCCCCCGTCCCACCCCCCGCACCACCGTCCGGGAGACGGCCCGCGACCTCACCGCCCGTCACGCCGGTCTCGTCGCGCTCGCCGCCTGCGTCGGCATCTGGCTCGTGACCAGCGGTTCCCGCGAGCCGGTCGGCCCGCCGCTGCCCTCCCCCGCCGAAGCCCTGACCGCCACCAGCGCGACGGGACCCGGGATCGCCCCCCTCCCCGGTTCCCCGCCCAGCCGGATCCGGATTCCCTCCATCCGGGTCGACGCCCCGCTGATCGGGCTGGGGCTGGAGCGCGACCGCAGCCTTGAGGTGCCCCCGCCCGCCCGGGGCGACCTGGCCGGCTGGTACCGCGAGGGCACCACCCCGGGCGCCACCGGTACGGCGGTCATCGCCGGACACGTGGACCACGCCACCGGCCCGGCGGTCTTCTACCACCTGGGTGCGCTGCGCCGCGGGGCGGCCATCGAGATCCCGCGGGCGGACGGCCGTACCGCCGTGTTCACGGTCCACGCGGTCGAGGTCTACGGCACGGAGGCCTTCCCCGACTCCCGCGTGTACGGCCCCTCGGCCCGCGCCGAGCTGCGGGTCATCACCTGCGGTGGCGGCTTCTCACCGCGCACCGGCTACCGCGGCAACGTGGTCGTCTTCGCCCACCTCACGGGCACGTACTGACCCCCGTGGGCACGGCCCACACCTGGTAGCCGGTCCCGGTCAGCCCCACTGCTCGAAGCCGAGCTTCACCACGAGCGCGCCCACCACCGTCAGCAGCACGCCGCGGACGAAACCGCTGCCCTTGCTGAGCGCCGTACGGGCCCCGATCAGGCCTCCCGCCAGATTGAACACCGCCATCAGCGCGGCCAGCTGCCACAGCACCATGCCCTGGTGGGCGAACACCGCGAGCGCCCCCGCGTTGGTGCACACATTGACGATCTTGGCGGTCGCGGAGGCGGTGACCAGGTCGAGGTGGAGGAGGGCGGTGAGCGCGAGGACCAGGAAGGTGCCGGTGCCGGGCCCGACGAGGCCGTCGTAGAACCCGATGCCGAGCCCGGCGAGCCCGATGGCGAGCAGCACGCGCCGCCGGCTGACGGGTGAGGCGGCGGGGGCGGTGCCGAAGGCGGGCCGGAAGAGCACGAAGGCGGCGACGAGCACCAGTACCACCATGATCAGCGGACGCAGCGCGTCCTTGCTGATACCGCCGGCGAGCGCGGCGCCGCCCATCGATCCGGCGAGCGCGGCGAGGCCGATGCGGACGGAGAGCTTCACGTCCACCGGCGCCTTGCGCACGTACGTCACGGCCGCGCCCGTGGTGCCGACGACGGCCACGGCCTTGTTGGTGCCGAGGACGGTGGCGGGGTGGGCGTTCGGCAGGCCGAGCAGCAGGGCGGGCAGCAGGAGCAGGCCGCCGCCGCCCACCACAGCGTCGATCCAGCCCGCGGCCGCGGCGGCCACGCACAGCACGATGATCATGGTCATCGATATCTCAGGCACGATCATGACCCTACGCAGTGGCCGGATGCGGGACGCATCAGCCCCCGATACGTGCAGGGCAAGGCCGACCCGCCGCTTGGGGCGGCCGGGCGGAACGCTCCTCACGGGCCCCCGGCCCCGGCGCTGAGGTGGGCGTTCCGTCCGGGTAACAGGGGCGATGCGGCGGGGAAACAGCGGCGGCGCACGCTCATGGCATGACCTCGGAGCAGCGTGTGGTGGTGATCGGCGGCGGCCTGGCGGGCCTGCGGCTCGCGCAGCGGCTGGGCCCTGCCGCGGCGGTGACCGTCCTGGGCGAGGAGACTCACGTCCCCTACAACCGGGTCCTGCTCGCCGAGGTCCTGGCCGGCCGGTACGCCCCGGAGGTGACCGCCCTCCCGGCGCCCGGCCCGGCGCTGCGCCGCGGCGTGCGGGCGGTACGGGTCGATCGCGCCGAGCGGACCGTGCACTGCGACGACGGCACCGTGGAGGCGTACGACACGCTCGTGCTGGCCACCGGCTCCAATCCGGTGCTGCCGCCGCTGCGCGGGCTGTTCGAACCGGAGGGGCGCGACCTCCCGGAGGGGGTCCACGCTTTCCGCACGATGGACGACTGCCTGGCCCTCTCGGCGGCCGTACGTCCCGGCGTGCGCGCGGTGGTGATCGGCGGGGGCCTCCTCGGCGTCTCGGCGGCCCGCGCCCTCGCCGAGCGCGGCGCCCAGGTCGTCCTGGCCCAGCAGGCGGAGCGCCTGATGGAACGCCAGCTCGACGCGGACGCCTCGGCCGTGCTCCACGAGCACCTGACCGACCTCGGGGTGGAGATCCACACGGAATGCCGAGTCCGCGGCCTGACGACCACGCCCCAAGGGCCGGCCGGCGCCCCGGAGTCCGTCGGCGCCGGGGTCCGTCCCGGTGCGCCGGCCGCGGCGCCGGAGCCGGCCGCGGCGGCCGCGGCGGGCACGCCCCGCGCGGCGGCGACTCCCCGCAGGGTCACCGGGGTGGAACTCGCCGACGGCTACCGCCTGGACGCCGACCTCGTCGTCCTGGCCTGCGGCGTCCGTCCCCGTACGGGGCTCGCGGTGGCCGCCGGGCTCGACGTGCGCAAGGGCATCGTGGTCGACGGCCGGCTGCGGACGAGTGACCCCCGCATCCACGCCATCGGCGACTGCGCCGAACACGCCGGTCAGGTGTACGGCCTCGCCGGCGCCGCGCTGGAACAGGCCGACGCCCTCGCCGCCGTCCTCGGCGGGGCGCAGCACGGCGGCGGCCATGGCCAGGGCCACACCACCGGCCCCGACGCCCCGCCCCCCACCGAGTACACCGGTACCCGCGCCCTCACCCGCCTCACCCTGGGCGGAGCCGGAAAGGACCGGGCCGGAAGCGGCGAAGCCGGCCGCCCCCTCGACCTCGCCGCTTTCGGCGAGACCACCCCCCTCCCCGGCGACGACGTGCTCCGCCTGGCCGACGCCACCCGCCGGACCTACCGGAAGGTCGTCGTCCGCGGCGACCGGCTCGTCGGCGGGGTCCTGCTCGGCGAACTCTCCACCGTGGGCGCCCTCGCCCGCAGCTGGGAGGACGGCGGGCCCCTGCCCGCCGCCGACGACCTGTTCCACCTGCTCACCGACGACGGAGGCTCCTGATCATGGCCGCACCCACGCCCACTCCCGCCATCGTGCTCATCGGGCACGGCATGGTCGGCCAGCGCTACCTGGAGGCGCTCGCCGAGCGCGGCGCCACCGCCACGCACCGGATCACCGTGCTCTGCGAGGAGCCCCGGCCCGCCTACGACCGCGTCCACCTCACCTCGTACTTCTCGGGCAGCACCCCCGAGGACCTGTCCATGACTCCCCCGGGATTCATGGCGGAGCACGGCATCGCCCTCCACCTGGACGACCCCGCCGAGCACATCGACCGGGCCGCCCGCACGGTCACCTCCCGCTCCGGGCAGGTCTTCCCGTACGACGTCCTCGTCCTGGCGACCGGCAGCTACCCCTTCGTCCCGCCCGTCCACGGCAAGGACGCACCCGGCTGCTTCGTCTACCGCACCATCGAGGACCTCCTCGCGATCGAGGAGTACGCCAAGGGCCGCACCCGGGGCGCGGTCGTCGGCGGCGGCCTGCTCGGGCTCGAAGCCGCGGGCGCCCTCCAGGGGCTGGGCCTGAGCACCCGCGTGGTCGAGTTCGCCCCGCGGCTGATGCCCGTCCAGGTCGACGAGGGCGGCGGCGCGGCCCTGCTGCGCACCATCGAGTCCATGGGCATCACCGTCCACACCGGCGTGGGCACGCAGGAGGTACTGACCGGCGAGGACGGCTCGGTGAGCGGAATGCGGCTCTCCGACGGCTCCACCGTCGAGGCCGACCTCGTGGTCTTCTCCGCCGGTGTCCGCCCCCGCGACCAGCTGGCCCACGCCTCGGGGCTGGAGGTCGGCGAGCGCGGCGGAATCCGGGTCGACGCCCGCTGCCGCACCTCGGACCCGTACGTCTACGCCATCGGCGAGTGCGCCCTCGCCGCCGACGGCCGCGTCTACGGTCTGGTCGCCCCCGGCTACGAGATGGCGGAGACCGCCGCCGAGGACCTCCTGGGCCGCGCGAAGGAGTTCACCGGAGCCGATCTCTCCACCAAGCTCAAGCTGCTCGGAGTGGACGTGGCCTCCTTCGGCGACGCCCACGGCGCCACCGAAGGCAGCCTCGACGTGGTCTGGTCGGACTCCCGGTCCGGCGTCTACAAGAAGCTGGTCGTCTCCCCCGACGGCGTCCTCCTCGGCGGGGTGCTGGTGGGCGACGCCGACTCGTACGGCCTGCTGCGCCCGCTCACCGGCAGCGTCCCGCCGGTCGCCCCCGAGCAGCTGGTGCTGCCCGCCGGCCTCGGCGCGCCCGTCGCGCTCGGCCCGTCCGCCCTGCCCGACCATGCGGTGATCTGCTCCTGCCACAACGTCACCAAGAAGGCCATCGCCGCCTGCGCCGACCTCCCCGAGGTCAAGAAGTGCACCAAGGCGGGCACGGGCTGCGGCAGCTGCCTCAAGGTGATCGGCCAGCTGCTGCCGGCCGCCGCGGACAAGGGGCTGTGCGGCTGCTTCCCGTACACCCGCGCCGAGCTCTACGAGATCGTGCGCACCCGGCAGCTGACCTCGTACGAGCAGCTCCTCGACGGCCACGGCCGCCCGGAGGCCCGGGGCGGCGACGGCTGCGAGGTCTGCAAGCCCACCGTCGGGTCGATCATCGCCTCGCTGGCCGCGGTCCTCGGCGCGAGCGGATACGTACTGGACGGGGAGCAGGCCGCGCTCCAGGACACCAACGACCACTTCCTCGCGAACATGCAGCGCAACGGCTCCTACTCGGTCGTCCCCCGGATCCCCGGCGGTGAGATCACCCCCGACAAGCTGATCGTGATCGGTGAGGTGGCCCGCGACTTCGGCCTCTACACGAAGATCACCGGCGGTCAGCGGATCGACCTCTTCGGCGCCAGCGTGGACCAGCTCCCGCGCATCTGGGCACGCCTCGTCGACGCCGGATTCGAATCCGGCCACGCGTACGGAAAGGCCCTGCGCACGGTGAAGTCCTGCGTGGGGCAGACCTGGTGCCGGTACGGGGTCCAGGACAGCGTGCGGATGGCCATCGACCTGGAGCTGCGCTACCGGGGCCTGCGCGCCCCGCACAAGCTCAAGTCGGCGGTCTCCGGCTGCGCCCGCGAGTGCGCGGAGGCGCAGAGCAAGGACTTCGGGGTCATCGCGACGGCGAGCGGCTGGAACCTCTACGTCGGCGGGAACGGCGGGGCCACGCCGCGCCACGCCGACCTGCTGGCCCAGGACCTCTCCGACGCGGAGCTGATCCGGCTCATCGACCGGTTCCTGATGTTCTACATCCGCACCGCCGACCGGCTGGAGCGGACCTCCACCTGGCTGGAGCGGATGGAGGGCGGCCTGGCGCACCTCAAGGACGTGATCGTGCACGACTCGCTCGGGCTGTGCGAGGAGCTGGAGTCCCTGATGGCGGGGCATGTGGCCCACTACCGCGACGAGTGGGCGCAGACGCTGGCGGACCCGGAGCGGATGCGCCGCTTCGTCTCCTTCGTCAACGCGCCGGGGGCGCCCGACCCGACCGTGAAGTTCGTCCCCGAGCGGGACCAGGTCAAGCCGGACCTGACCGTTCTCACCCTTCAGCCGCTGGGAGGCACCCGATGACCGTCGAACTGCGAGTGGCCGAGGGCTGGCTGACGGTGTGCGAGCTGTCCGCGCTCATCCCGGGGCGGGGGGTCGCCGCCCTGCTGCCCGACGGGAGTCAGGCCGCGGTGTTCGTGGACCGCGCGGGGCGTACGTACGCCATCGGCAACCAGGACCCCTTCACCGGCGCGCAGGTGCTCTCGCGGGGGCTGCTCGGGTGCGCGGCGGGCAGGCCCTTCGTGGCCTCGCCGCTGCTGAAGCAGCGCTTCGACCTGGAGTCGGGGCGCTGCCTGGACGACGAGGAGGTGGCGGTCCGGACCTATCCGGTGCGGACCGCCGCGACCTCCTGACGGACGGGAGGCCGGCCCCGGGCCGGCTCCGGGTCCGCACCCGGGTCAGCTCCCTTGGCCGGTCTCCGGGCCGCTCTGGACGGCGGCCGGGTCCATCCACATGATCTCCCAGGTGTGGCCGTCGAGGTCGTCGAAGGCCCGGCCGTACATGAAGCCGTAATCCTGGGCCGGGCGCGGCTCGGTGGCCCCGGCCGCGAGCGCCCCGTCGACCAGCTCGTCGACCTTCTCGCGGCTCTCGGCACTCAGGCACAGGAGCACCTCGGAGGTCTTCGTCGCGTCCGCGATCTCCTTGTGGGTGAAGTCCTTGTAACGGGCCTCCGTGAGCAGCATGGCGACGATGGTGTCGCTGATGACCACGGAGGCGGCGTTCTCGTCGCTGAACTGGGCGTTGAAGGAGTAACCGAGCCGGGACCAGAAGGCCTTGCTGGCGTCGAGGTCCTTGACCGGCAGGTTGACGAAGATCATGGTGGGGGTGGTGGCGGGCATCTCGGTCCCTCGTCTCTCGTGTGCTGTCCGTTGCTTTCGAGAGATAGACCGCGGGGCCGCGGGAGAATCATCGCTCCGCGCGAAAGTTTTTCGAGGTCCCCGCTCGACCCGGCGTCAGGGCATGTCAGCAGGGGGGCGGAGCTCCGGACAGGGCCTGGGTTCGCGTCAGGCCACCGAAGGGCGCGGTGACGGACTGCGCAGTTCCAGCGCCGCCAGGGGGACGAAGCCCGCCCTGCCCTCGCCGCTCGGCGGGGCGTCGTCCGCTCCGGACAGCCGCCCGTGCAGGGCCAGCGCGATCCGCTCGCCCCGCTCCTTGGCCCGCTCGGCGTTCGGGCCGCGGTACAGGCCGTCGATCGTGGCGCGCCAGAGCTGGACCCAGCGCCCGAAGTCCGCGGCGGTCATCGTCCGCGCCGCGTGCAGGGCCGCGTGCGGGGCGAAGGCGTCGCGCCGGTAGCCGGCGCCGCCGAAGAGGGACCGTTCCCAGAAGTCGGTGATCCGGGGCAGGTGGGCGTCCAGGTCCGTACCGGCGATCTCGGTGAAGAACGGCCCGATCCGCCGGTCGGCGAAGGCGGCCGTGTAGAAGCGGCGCAGCAGGACGTCGAGGTCGGGGCGGCCCGAGATATCGGCGCGGGGAAGGTCGTTCATCGCTCCACCATCTTCCCCCACGCGACCCGCCCGCAGGCGCGGAAGTACCGCTGTACGTCACACGGCCGGACCCAGCCGCAGCCCGCGCCGTGCCGTGGCTCGCGCCAGGACGTAGCGTCGGACCATGGCCGTCAAGAAGATCACCCAGAAGCTGTCGGACGAAACCCTGGCCGCCGAGACAAGGCGGGGCTGGGCCGCCTGGTTCGCCGAGCTGGACGCGTGGGGTGCCACCGGGCGCACGCACACCGAGATCGCCCGCCGCCTGGTGGACGCGTACGGGGTGAGCGGCTGGTACGCCCAGTCGGTCACCGTCGGCTACGAGCAGGAGCGCGGGATGCGCGAGGTCGGGCAGTCGAGCGGCGGCGACTGGCAGGCCAGTGCGAGCCGCACCGTGCGCGCCGGCGCGGAGCGGATCACCGAGGCCTTCGCCGACGCGGCACTGCGCGAGCGCTGGCTGCCGCACGTGGACTTCACGCTGCGCACCCACCGGCCCGGGAAGTCGGTGACCGCCGACTGGGACGGCGCCAGCAGCCGCGTCTGCGTCTACCTCACCCCGAAGGGCGCCGACCGTACGCAGGTGGGAGTCGGGCACACGAAGCTGGCGGACGCGGACGCGGTCGAGGTGTACAAGGCCTTCTGGAAGGAGCGCCTGGGCGCCCTCAAGGATCTGCTGGAGGACTGACGCACAGGTATTGACCCCGAGCCGGTCGCTCCCGCGTCATGAGGAATTGACGTCACGTCAACTCAGTGCTCCTAAGTTCCTCGAAGCGTGCGACCCCGCGCCCGACCGGACGTGGGCCTTCCTCCCCCAGGAGTGACCGTGGAACGTCGTAATTTCCTGCGTGGTGCCGTGATCGGCTCCTCGGCCGCAGCCTTCGGCGGCACGCTGATGCGCGGCGCCGCCTACGCGGCTCCCGCCCAGCCCGGCGCCGGGCCCTACGGAACGCTCGGCGCGGCGGACGCGAACGGCATCCGGCTCCCCGCCGGCTTCAGCAGCCGGGTGATCGCCCGGTCCGGGCGGACCGTCGGCTCCACCGGCTACACGTGGCACAACGCCCCCGACGGCGGCGCCTGCTTCGCGGACGGCACGGGCTGGATCTACGTCTCGAACTCGGAGATCTCCTCCACCGGCGGCGCGAGCGCGGTGAAGTTCAACTCCTCGGGCTCGATCACCTCGGCCTACCGGATCCTCTCCAACACCAACCGGAACTGCGCGGGCGGCGCGACCCCGTGGAACACCTGGCTGTCCTGCGAGGAGGTCAGCCTCGGCTACGTGTACGAGACCGACCCGTGGGGTGTGAACGCGGCCGTCCGCCGGCCGGCGATGGGCCGCTTCAACCACGAGGCGGCGGCCGCCGACCCGGTGCGCAAGGTGGTCTACCTCACCGAGGACGAATCCAGCGGCTGCTTCTACCGCTTCATCCCCACCACCTGGGGCAACCTCTCCTCCGGCACCCTCCAGGTCCTCAAGGCCGGCACGGCCACCTCCGGCTCCTTCACCTGGGCCAACGTGCCGGACCCGGACGGCTCCCCGACCGCCACCCGCAGCCAGGTCTCCGGCGCGAAAAAGTTCAACGGCGGCGAGGGCTGCCACTACGCCAATGACACGGTGTGGTTCACGACCAAGGGCGACAACCGGGTCTGGAAGCTCAACGTGGCCGCCAACACCTACGAACTGGCCTACGACGACTCCCTCGTCCCCGGCGGCGCGGCGCCGCTGACCGGCGTGGACAACGTCACCGGGTCCTCCTACGGCGACCTCTACATCGCCGAGGACGGCGGCAACATGGAGATCTGCGTGATCACCCCGAACGATGTGGTCGCCCCCTTCCTGCAGATCACCGGCCAGTCCTCGTCGGAGATCTGCGGCCCGGCCTTCTCCCCGGCCGGCAACCGCCTCTACTTCTCCAGCCAGCGCGGTACGAGCGGCAGCTCGTCCGGCGGCATCACCTACGAGGTGACGGGCCCCTTCCGCGTCTGAGGCGAGAGGCGGGGCCCCGCCCGGGAGCGTTTCCCCGGGCCGGGCCCCGCGCGCATGCCTACGAGGCCCGGGACAGGGCCTAGGGAGCTGCGGCTAGGAGGCCACCGCGCCGCCCTTGAGGAGGGCCGCGCCGAGCGGGGTCACCGTGTGCAGCACCGCGTTGCCGTGGCGCAGGGTGGTGACCAGGCCCGCCTCGCGCATCACGCAGGCGTGCTGGCTCGCGGACGCCAGGGACACCCCGGCGCGCCGCGCGAGTTCACTGGTCGTCGCGCCGTCGCCGATCGCCCGCAGCACGACCGAGCGGGTGTGCCCGACGAGCTTGCCCAGGGTGCGCTGGCGCTGCTCCTCCACCGGCCGGGCCGACTCGCCCCCTGCGGGAGCCGAGGCCAGCTGCGCGGCGGCCGGGTAGACGAGCACCGGCGGCAGTTCGGGGTCGTGCAGCGTCACCGCGGTGCGCCGGCAGAAGAAGGACGGCTGGAGCAGCAGCCCGCGCCCCCGCAGCCGTACGTCCCGGTCCACCGGGTAGTCGCACTCCAGCACCGGAGCCCGCCAGCGCAGCATCGGCGGCAGCGAGGCCAGCAGTTCGTCCGCGCCCCCGTCGAGCAGCGCCCGGCCGCGCGCGGCGCGCTCGGCTTCGATCTGGGCCTGGATGTGGGTCCAGTACGGCTCCACGGCGGCCCGGTGGTACGCCCGCAGCTCCCCCAGCAGCCTGGGCAGGTGCTTGGGGCCGTCGTCCAGGAGTTCCCGCAGCCGCGGCGCCATAGCCGAGCCGGCCCCCGGTCGCCTGCACGCCGCGGCCGCCGACGCGGACGCCGAACCGGCGGCCGCTCCCGCGCCCAGCAGCAGCAGCTCGCGGCGCATCCGCTCGGGACGTATCGCGCGCAGCGCGTCGACGCCCACGTCCCACCCGTACCGCCCCTCCGCGGGGGTCAGGAAATCGGGGAAATAGCCGCGACTCGGTATGAGCATACCGAGCATGCGTGTTTCACTATTCAACCTGCTCCGGGTTTCCGTTCGCCATTCACCGAACAACCGGGCATCTCGCCGGTCTCTTAAGCGGTGAAAGCTAAGAATCGTTTCCCACAACGCATCGGGACGCCCTGCCATCCGTACGCGTGCCAGGTCCACTCCAGTGAAATGGATACGCAGCACCGAACCCCCACCTGTGCAACCGCAATCCCCCCGCCCTATGAGTATGCATGCCGTCACACGTGGTCACCACGCCCTTTCGGCCACAGTTGAAACCCCTTTCGGCAGGGGCGTGACAACCGAAATCCTGTACTCCGCCGGGCACACTCCGATGCGACCGAAACGCTCCGCGAAGGCCGTGGGGGGCTTTGCGGGGCCTGGCGGTCGGTCGCACCGGGAAGCGCCGACGTGACCGGCAGAATGACAGCAGGCGGTGGACGGGTGGGGATCCGTCCACCGCCTGCTGACGTAAAGAGTGGTTGAACAAAAAAGGTGCGCCTGCCCCCGGGCGTCAGGGAACCCGGGGGCAGGCGCGGCCTTTGGGGCCCCTTCTCGGGGCCGGGGATCAGCGGCTGTCGCTGCCCTTCGATTCGGCGGCGGCGCGACCGGCCTCCAGGCGCGCCACCGGAATCCGGAAGGGCGAGCAGGAGACGTAGTCGAGGCCGACCTCGTGGAAGAAGTGGACGGACTCGGGGTCGCCGCCGTGCTCGCCGCAGACGCCGAGCTTGAGGTCGGGGCGGGTGGCCCGGCCGGCCTGGACCGCGCTGCGGACCAGGGAGCCCACGCCGTCCTTGTCGATGGTCTCGAAGGGCGAGACCCCGAAGATGCCCTTCTCCAGGTAGGCGGTGAAGAAGGAGGCCTCCACGTCGTCCCGCGAGAAGCCCCACACCGTCTGCGTCAGGTCGTTCGTACCGAAGGAGAAGAACTGCGCGGCCTCGGCGATCTGGCCGGCCGTCAGCGCGGCGCGGGGCAGCTCGATCATCGTGCCGATGGTCAGCCTGAGGCTGGTGCCGGTGGCGGCCTCGACCTCGGCGATGACCCGGTCGGCCTCCTCGCGGACGATCTCCAGCTCCTGGACGGTGCCCACGAGCGGAATCATGATCTCGGGGCGGGGGTCGCCCTTGGCGTTCTTGCGCTCGGCCGCGGCCTCGGCGATCGCCCGTACCTGCATGGCGAACAGACCCGGGATGACCAGGCCCAGGCGGACACCGCGCAGGCCCAGCATCGGGTTCTGCTCGTGCAGCTTGTGCACGGCCTGGAGCAGGCGCAGGTCGTTCTCGTTGTGGTCCTTGCGGGCCTCGGCGAGGGCGACGCGCACCGACAGCTCGGTGATGTCGGGCAGGAACTCGTGCAGCGGCGGGTCGAGCAGGCGGACGGTGACGGGCAGGCCGTCCATCGCCTCGAACAGCTCGATGAAGTCCTTCTTCTGCAGCGGCAGGAGGGCACTGAGTGCCTCCTCGCGCTCCTTCTCGGTGTCCGCGAGGATCAGTCGCTCCACCATCTCCCGGCGCTCGCCGAGGAACATGTGCTCGGTGCGGCACAGGCCGATGCCCTGGGCGCCGAAGCGGCGGGCGCGCATGGCGTCCTCCGCGTTGTCGGCGTTGGCGCGCACGCGCAGCCGGCGGACGCGGTCCGCGTACGCCATGATCCGGTGCACGGCGGCGACCAGCTCGTCGGCGTCGTCGGCGCCCGCGTGCATGCGGCCCTCGAAGTACTCGACGACCGGGGACGGTACGACCGGCACCTCGCCGAGGTACACCTTGCCGGTGGAGCCGTCGATGGAGACGACGTCGCCCTCCTCGATGACCTTCCCGCCCACGGTCATCCGGCGGCGCTTGGTGTCCACGTCCAGCTCTTCGGCGCCGCAGACACAGGTCTTGCCCATGCCGCGGGCGACGACGGCCGCGTGCGAGGTCTTGCCGCCGCGCGAGGTCAGGATGCCCTCGGAGGCGATCATTCCGTCCAGGTCGTCCGGGTTGGTCTCGCGGCGGATGAGGATGACCTTCTCGCCGGAGCGCGACCACTTGACGGCCGTGTACGAGTCGAAGACGGCCTTGCCGACCGCGGCGCCCGGGGAGGCGGCGATGCCGCGGCCCAGCAGCTCGGTCCCGCCCTTGCCCGAGGCGGTCTCGTCGAAGCGCGGGAACATCAGCTGGGCCAGCTGGGCGCCGGTGACCCGCTGGAGGGCCTCGGCCTCGTCGATCAGGCCCTGGTCCACCAGCTGCGTGGCGATCCGGAAGGCCGCACCGGCGGTGCGCTTGCCGACGCGGGTCTGGAGCATCCACAGCTGGCCGCGCTCGATGGTGAACTCGATGTCGCAGAGGTCCTTGTAGTGGGTCTCCAGCGTCTCCATGATCGCCATGAGCTGGTCGTACGAGGCCTTGTCGATCGACTCCAGCTCGGCCAGCGGGACGGTGTTGCGGATGCCCGCGACCACGTCCTCGCCCTGAGCGTTCTGGAGGTAGTCGCCGTAGACGCCCTGGTGGCCGCTGGCGGGGTCGCGGGTGAAGGCGACGCCGGTGCCGGAGTCGGGGCCGAGGTTGCCGAAGACCATGGAGCAGATGTTGACGGCGGTGCCCAGGTCGCCGGGGATGCGCTCCTGGCGGCGGTAGAGCTTCGCGCGGTCGGTGTTCCAGGAGTTGAAGACCGCCTCGACGGCGAGGTCCATCTGCTCGCGGGCGTTCTGCGGGAACTCGCGGCCGGCCTCCTTCGCCACGATCTTCTTGAACTGCTTGACCAGCTTCTTCAGGTCGGCGGCGTCGAGGTCGGTGTCGACGGTGACCTTCTTGGCGGCCTTGGCGTCTTCGAGGGCGTCCTCGAAGAGCTCCCCGCCGACCCCGAGGACGGTCTTGCCGAACATCTGGATGAGGCGGCGGTAGGAGTCCCACGCGAACCGCTCGTCACCGGACTGGGAGGCGAGGCCGGCCACCGACTCGTCCGAGAGGCCGATGTTGAGGACGGTGTCCATCATGCCGGGCATCGAGAACTTGGCGCCGGAACGCACCGAGACCAGCAGCGGGTCGTCCGACTGGCCGAGCTTCTTGCCCATCTTCGCCTCAAGGGCAGCCAGGTGGGCGCTGACCTCGTCGCGCAGCTCGGCCGGGGCCGTGCCGCTTTCGAGGTAGACCTTGCAGGCCTCGGTGGTGATGGTGAAGCCGGGAGGCACCGGGAGACCCAGGTTGGTCATCTCGGCGAGGTTGGCTCCCTTGCCGCCGAGAAGGTCCTTGAGGTCGCGGTTTCCCTCGGTGAAGTCGTAGACGAACTTCTGCTGCTCTTTGTTTTCCGACACGGGTCTCGACTCCTTGATGCGGCGAGGCTCGGGTGGCTGCCCTGACGGCCAGGAACATACCCAGATCGAAGGCTTATGGGTACGTCCACTTGGCGGTCATGTGGCTGTAACCACCCATGCGCCAGTACATCGAAAGTGACTGATCGGTAGCCTGAACATACGAAGAGCCTTCACCTCCCGAAGCTAGAAGGGGCTACGGAGGCTTGGTTCTGCTCGGATGAGCGATCATCGATACATTTGCGTTCACCTCTTGAACGAACAAAGGGTGGCACGCAGTGCCACCCTTTGGAAGTCTTAGCCGTGATTCTCGTGCTCATGTGAGCACAACCCCACCCATGCGTGGCGTATGTCACGCCGCCCACGGCATAGTTTGTCAGCCGCCGGAGGTGTCCAGTTCGGCTTCCTCGCCCACGCCCGCACAGTCGTACGGATCCTTCAGCCAGCCCTCAGGTAGGACAACTCGGTTGTTTCCGGACGTTCGACCCCGCGGGCCGTCCGCGCTCTCCGGCCAGGGCTGATCCAGATCCAGCTCGCTCAGATGAGCATCCAGCTCGGCCAGTGACGAGGTGACGGCGAGCTTCTGGCGCATCTCCGAGCCCACCGCGAAGCCCTTGAGGTACCAGGCCACGTGCTTACGGAAGTCGATCACCCCGCGCGCCTCGTCCCCGATCCACTCGCCGAGCAGCTGCGCGTGGCGGTGCATCGCGCCCGCGACCTCGCGCAGCGTGGGCTTGTGGAAGTCCTCCGGGCGCCCCTCGAAGGCCGCGACCAGGTCGTTGAAGAGCCAGGGCCGCCCCAGGCAGCCGCGCCCGACGACCACGCCGTCGCAGCCGGTCTCGCGGACCATGCGCAGCGCGTCCTCGGCACACCAGATGTCGCCGTTGCCGAGCACCGGGATCTCCGGCACGTGCTCCTTGAGCCGGGCGATGGCCTCCCAGTCGGCGGTGCCGCCGTAGTGCTGGGCGGTGGTGCGCCCGTGCAGGGCGATGGCGGTGATCCCCTCCTCGACGGCGATCCGGCCGGCGTCGAGGTAGGTGAGGTGCTCGTCGGTGATGCCCTTGCGCATCTTCATCGTCACCGGCAGGTCGCCGGCGCCCGCGACGGCCTCCCGCAGGATCGCGCGCAGCAGGTTCCGCTTGTACGGGAGGGCCGAGCCGCCGCCCTTGCGGGTCACCTTGGGGACCGGGCAGCCGAAGTTGAGGTCGATGTGGTCGGCGCGGTCCTCTTCGACGATCATGCGGACCGCCTTGCCGACCGTCACGGGGTCGACCCCGTACAGCTGGATCGAGCGAAACTCCTCGGTCTCGTCGAAGTGGATCAGCTGCATGGTCTTCTCGTTGCGCTCGACCAGGGCGCGGGTGGTGATCATTTCGCTCACGAACAGCCCCTTGCCGCCCGAGAACTCGCGGCAGAGGGTACGGAACGGTGCGTTGGTGATGCCGGCCATCGGCGCGAGCACCACCGGGGGCTGCACGGTGTGCGGGCCGATCGCGAGAGGCGGAGGAAGCGTGGTCATCCGCCCATTGTCCCGCATGCCGGGCCCGTCCTGCCGCCGTACGATCGGCGGCATGATCGAGCCGAGTCACCGGCAGCGCACGCTCATCCTGGCGGTGTGCTGCATGAGCCTGCTCATCGTCAGCCTCGACAACACCGTCCTCAATGTCGCGTTGCCCTCGATGCGCCGCGAGCTGGACGCCACGGTCGCGGGGATGCAGTGGGCCGTCGACTCCTACACCCTCGTGCTCGCCTCGCTGCTGATGCTCGCCGGCTCCACGGCCGACCGGATCGGCCGCCGCAAGGTGTTCCTCGCCGGCCTGGTGCTCTTCACCGCCGGATCCCTGCTCTGCTCCCTCGCCCCCGGCCTCGACTGGCTCGTCTTCTTCCGGATGGTCCAGGCGGTGGGCGGGGCGATGCTCAATCCGGTGGCCATGTCGATCATCGCCAACACCTTCACCGATCCGGGCGAGCGGGCACGGGCCATCGGCGTATGGGGCGCGGTGGCGGGCATCTCCATGGCGGCGGGCCCGCTCGTCGGCGGACTGCTGGTGGATTCCGTGGGCTGGCGCTCGATCTTCCTGCTCAACCTCCCGATCGGGCTGGCCGCGCTCGTCCTGACCCTGCGCCACGTCCCCGAGTCCCGCGCCGCGCAGCCGCGGTCCCCGGACCCGGTGGGCCAGCTGCTGATCATCGCGCTGCTGGGCTCGGTGACGTTCGGGATCATCGAAGCGCCGGCCGCCGGCTGGCACTCGCCGCTGATCGTGGGCTGCGCCCTGGTGGCCGTGGCCTCGCTCGTGGGGCTGCTGCTCTACGAGCCCCGGCGCGAGGAGCCGCTGATCGACCTCCGGTTCTTCCGCAGCGCGCCCTTCAGCGGGGCCAACGTCATCGCCGTCGGCGCCTTTGCCGCACTGTCCGGGTTCCTCTTCCTGAACACGCTCTACCTCCAGGAGGTACGGGGGCTCAGCGCCCTGCACGCCGGGCTGTACATGCTGCCCATGGCGGTGCCGACCCTCTTCTTCGCACCCCTGTCGGGCCGCCTGGTGGGCAGCCGGGGGCCACGGCTGCCGCTGATGGTGGCGGGGGTGGCGATGGGGGCGAGCGGGCTGCTCTTCGCCGTTCTCCCGGCCGAGCCCTCCACTGCCCTGCTCTTCACCGGCTATGTGCTGTTCGGCATCGGCTTCGGCATGGTGAACTCCCCCATCACCAACACGGCGGTATCGGGGATGCCCCGCTCCCAGGCCGGCGTCGCCGCGGCCGTGGCGTCCACCAGCCGGCAGACCGGCGGGACGCTGGGGGTCGCGGTGATCGGGGCGCTGCTGGCGGCCGGGACCGCGGGGGGCGGCGCCTTCGTGACGGCGGCCCGGCCCGCCTGGTGGACCATCACGGGATGCGGGCTGCTCGTCCTGGCCGTGGGCGCCGCGACGAGCGGCCGGTGGGCGCGGGACACGGCGGTGCGCGCCGCCCGCACCCTGGAACCGGCGGCGGGACCTCCCCGTACCTGAGCCCCCGCCCCCCGCCGAGCCGCGGGACGGCCTGCGCCAGACACACCGGTGGCCCGGTGCGCGAGACGCGCACCGGGCCACCGGGTGAAGCGGACCTAGCAGCCGAGCAGGCGGCTGCCGAGGTAGCTCTGGATCTGGTCCAGGGAGACGCGCTCCTGCTTCATGGTGTCGCGCTCGCGCACCGTCACCGCGTTGTCGTCCAGGGTGTCGAAGTCGACCGTGACGCAGAACGGCGTACCGATCTCGTCCTGGCGGCGGTAGCGGCGGCCGATGGCGCCCGCGTCGTCGAACTCGATGTTCCAGTTCTTGCGCAGGTCCGCGGCGAGCCCCTTCGCCTTCGGCGACAGCTGCGGGTTGCGCGACAGCGGCAGGACGGCGACCTTGATCGGGGCGAGGCGCGGGTCGAGGCGCATCACGGCGCGCTTCTCCATGACGCCCTTGGCGTTGGGGGCCTCGTCCTCGTTGTACGCGTCGAGCATGAAGGCCAGCATGGCGCGGTTGACGCCGGCCGCGGGCTCGATGACGTACGGGGTGTAACGCTCGCCCGCCTCCTGGTCGAAGAAGGTGAGGTCCTGGCCGGAGGCCGCGGAGTGCGCCTTGAGGTCGAAGTCGGTGCGGTTGGCGACGCCCTCCAGCTCGGAGAACTCATTGCCGCCGAAGTTGAAGCGGTACTCGATGTCGGCGGTGCGCTTCGAGTAGTGGGACAGCTTCTCCTTCGGGTGCTCGTACCAGCGGATGTTCTCCTCGCGGATGCCGAGGTCGCGGTACCAGTTCCACCGCTCGGCCATCCAGTACTCCTGCCACTGCTCGTCCTCGCCCGGCTTGACGAAGAACTCCATCTCCATCTGCTCGAACTCGCGCGTGCGGAAGATGAAGTTGCCGGGAGTGATCTCGTTGCGGAAGGACTTGCCCATCTGCGCGATGCCGAAGGGCGGCTTCTTGCGCGAAGTGGTCTGCACCTGGGCGAAGTTGGTGAAGATGCCCTGGGCCGTCTCGGGGCGCAGGTACGCCTTGGAGCCGCTGTCCTGGGTCGGGCCGAGGTGCGTCTCCAGCATGCCGGAGAACTGCTTGGGCTCGGTGAACTGGCCCTTCACGCCGCAGTTGGGGCAGTTGATGTCGGCGAGGCCGTTGGCCGGCGGGCGGCCGTGCTTGGCCTCGTACGCCTCTTCCAGGTGGTCCGCGCGGTGGCGCTTGTGGCAGGAGGTGCACTCGGTGAGCGGGTCCGAGAAGGTCGCGACGTGGCCGGAGGCCACCCAGACCTCGGGGGCCAGGATCACGGACGAGTCGATGCCGACGATGTCCTCACGCCCGGTGACCATCGCCTTCCACCACTGGCGCTTGATGTTCTCCTTGAGCTCGACACCCAGCGGGCCGTAATCCCAGGCGGCCTTGGAGCCGCCGTAGATCTCACTGCAAGGGAAAACGAAGCCACGGCGCTTGCTCAGGCTGACGATGGTGTCGATCTTGTCGGCGGCCACGGTGCTCTCTTCATTACGAGGACGAACGGCGAAGCCTTTAGGTTACCGGCGCCCGCACCCTGCCTTTCAAATCGTATCCCCCTCTCAGACCCCGGTACAGGGCGCTCACCTGGCTTTTTGACAATCGTTTCCATTTTTGATGAAAATGGATGTCATGAACGTACGACGCCTCATACCCGCCACCGCCCTCGCCGGAGCCGTCGCCCTCGGCGCCACGGCCCTCACCGCCTGCTCGGGCGCCGATGCCACCCCCGGCGCCGCGGATGCCACCGGCGGCAAGGACGGCAAGCTCGGCGTGACGGCGTCGTTCTACCCGATGCAGTTCCTCGCCGAGCAGATCGGCAAGGACCACGTGAAGGTCGACACCCTGACCAAGCCGGGCGTCGAACCGCACGACCTGGAGATCACCCCGAAGCAGACCGCGCAGCTCGGCGAGGCCGACGTGATCCTCTACCTCAAGAGCCTGCAGCCCGCCGTCGACAAGGCCGTCGCCCAGTCCGGCGTGAAGAACGTCGTCGACGCCGCCACCCTCACCGAGCTGGAGGCCCACGGCACCTCCGACCACCACGACCACGCCGCCGAAGGCGAGGGTGAGGGCGCCGGCCACGAGGGCCACGCCGCCGAGGGCGAGAGCAAGGAGCACGGCCACGGCGAGGCCGGCGAGGACCCGCACATCTGGCTCGACCCCGCCAAGTACGCGGAGGTCGCCAAGGGCGTCGGCGCGGCCCTGGAGAAGGCCGACCCCGGCCACGCGGCGGACTACAAGAAGAACACCGACGAACTGGTGACCAAGCTGACCGCGCTGGACACCGAGTTCAAGGACGGCCTCCAGAACACGGCCACCAGGACCTTCATCACCACCCACTCCGCCTTCGGCTACCTCGCCGAGCGCTACGGCCTGGACCAGGAGGGCATCTCCGGCGTCGACCCCGAGTCCGAGCCGAGCCCGGCCCGGATGAAGGAGCTGCAGAGCGTCGCGCAGAAGGAGAATGTCTCCACGGTGTTCTTCGAGACCCTGGCCAGCGACAAGACGGCCAAGACCCTCGCCCAGGACACCGGCCTGAAGACCGACGTCCTCGACCCGCTTGAGGGAATCACCGACAAGTCGCAGGGCGCTGACTACTTCGAGGTCATGCGCTCCAACCTGAGGAACCTGCAGAAGGCCCTCGGGAGCAAGTAATGACAGCAGCAACGGAGGCGCGAGCCATGGAGTCCGCGATAGCAGCGAAGGCCGCCGCACCGGCCGAGCAGCCCGTCATATCCCTGCGCGGGGCCACCGCCTCGCTCGGCTCGCGCCCCGTGCTGCGCGGGATCGACCTCACCGTCCGCCGCGGTGAGGTCGTCGCCCTGCTCGGCGCCAACGGTTCCGGCAAGTCCACGGCCGTCCGCGCCGTGGTCGGCCAGGTCCCGCTGACCGGCGGCGACCTGTCCCTCTTCGGTACGGATTTCAGGCGCTTCCGGGACTGGTCGCGCGTCGGGTACGTCCCCCAGCGCACCACCGCCGCCAGCGGCGTCCCGGCCACCGTCCGGGAGGTCGTCTCCTCAGGCCGCCTGGCCCGCTCGCGCTTCGGGATGCTCCGCAAGGCCGACAAGGCCGCCGTCGAACGCGCCCTGGTCCTGGTCGGCATGGACACGTACGCCGATGCCTCGGTGAACGCCCTCTCCGGCGGCCAGCACCAGCGTGTGCTCATCGCCCGCGCGCTCGCCGGCGACCCGGAGCTGCTGATCATGGACGAGCCGATGGCCGGCGTGGACCTCGCCAACCAGGAGGTCCTCGCGACCGCCCTGCGCGAGCAGGTCGCCGCCGGCACCACCGTGCTCCTCGTACTGCACGAGCTGGGCCCGCTGGAGACCCTGATCGACCGGGCCGTCGTCCTGCGCGACGGCTGCGTCGTCCACGACGGCCCGCCCCCGGAGGCCGTGGGCCAGCACGCCCTGCCCGGCCACGACCACGTACACCCCCACGCGGCGCACGGCGCCGAGCCCCTGCGGACGGGACTGCTGAGCTGATGGAAATCCTCGACTACGCCTTCATGCAGCGGGCCCTGCTCGCCGCGGTCCTGGTCGGCCTCACCGCTCCCGCGATCGGCACGTACCTCGTCCAGCGGCGCCAGGCCGTCATGGGCGACGGCATCGGCCACGTGGCCATGACCGGCGTCGCCCTCGGCTTCCTGTTCAACACGAGCCCGGTGTGGATGGCCACCCTGGTCGCGGTCATCGGCGCCGTCGGCATGGAGCTGATCCGCTCCCGCGGCAAGACCAGCGGTGACATCGCGCTCGCCATGCTCTTCTACGGCGGCCTGGCCGGCGGCGTCATGATCATTAACCTGGCGCCGGGCGGCTCCACCGCCAATCTGACCAGCTACCTCTTCGGCTCCATCACCACCGTCTCCGCCGAGGACATCACCGCGGTGGTGATCCTGGCCGCGTTCGTCCTCGCCGTCACGCTCGGACTGCGCCGCCAGCTGTTCGCGGTCTGCCAGGACGAGGAGTTCGCCAGTGTCACCGGCCTGCCGGTGCGCGCGCTGAACCTGCTGATGGCCGTCACCGCCGCCGTCACGGTCACGGTGGCCATGCGCATCGTCGGCCTGCTGCTGGTCAGCGCCATGATGGTGATTCCCGTCGCGGCCGCCCAGCGGGTCACCCGCGGCTTCGCCTCGACCCTGACGGTGGCCATGACGATCGGCGTGCTGGTCGCCCTGACCGGCACCGCCACCACGTACTACATCGACGCTCCCTCCGGCGGCACGATCGTGCTGCTCGCCATCGCCGTCTTCATGGTGATGACGGCCCTGTCCACCCCGCTGGCCCGGCGCCGGGTCAGGCCGGCCCGCGCGGCGGAGGAGGCATGCACCCGGGACGACGTGAAGGTCTAGGACGTTCGGCCGCCTGGCACAATGGGCCGAGGCCGATACGAGGAGGAACCGGTGGCGACTGCGCCTGGCGAGATGAATACCGCGCCAGTACGAGGACGGTCCACCCGGCAGCGGGCCGCCGTGGCGGCGGCGCTGGACGAGGTGGACGAGTTCCGCAGCGCCCAGGAACTCCACGACATGCTCAAGCACCGTGGCGACTCCGTGGGCCTGACCACCGTCTACCGCACGCTCCAGTCGCTCGCGGACGCCGGCGAGGTCGACGTCCTGCGCACGAGCGACGGGGAGTCGGTCTACCGGCGCTGCTCCACCGGGGATCACCACCACCACCTGGTCTGCCGCAAGTGCGGCAAGGCCGTCGAGGTGGAGGGGCCGGCGGTCGAGAAGTGGGCGGACTCCATCGCAGCGGAGCACGGCTATGTGAACGTCGCCCACACGGTGGAGATCTTCGGCACCTGCGCGGACTGCGCGGCAGCCCTCTGAGGTCCGCTCCGGGCGGTCTTCGTGGATCAGGCCGCGTTGTCCGGTGCGGTGCATCGCAAGGCGGAGGGGCGCAGCTCGTACGTGGCCGTACTCGCGCGCTCCGACAACCCGGGGGCCCCTCCCAGCGGTAGCTGGGGGAGAGGCGCCGTGCCAGGCAGCACGGGCCCGCGGAGATCGCCCGGACAGGGCCTAGGGTCCTGCGCGGCGGCCACCCGCAGTCGCGGGCAGCCGCCCGCCGCGGGTCAGCCCGACTGCCCCGGGATGTCCGGCTGGTTCGGTACGGCTCCGCCGAAGCGCCGGTCGCGCTGGGCGTACTCCAGACACGCCGCCCACAGGTTGCGGCGGTCGAAGTCGGGCCACAGCACGTCCTGGAAGACCATCTCGGCGTACGCGCTCTGCCACAGCAGGTAATTCGAGGTGCGCTGCTCGCCGCTCGGCCGCAGGAAGAGGTCCACGTCCGGCATGTCCGGGTAGTACATGTACTTCGCGAAGGTCTTCTCGTTCACCTTCGACGGGTCGAGCCGGCCCGCGGCCACGTCCCGGGCGATCGCCTGCGCCGCGTCGGCGATCTCCGCGCGGCCGCCGTAGTTCACGCAGAAGTACAGGGTCATGGCGTCGTTGTCGACGGTCTGCTCCTGCGCGACCTGGAGCTCCTGGACGACCGACTTCCACATCTTCGGCATGCGGCCGACCCAGCGGATGCGGATGCCCAGCTCGTTCATCTCGTCGCGGCGGCGGCGGATGACGTCCCGGTTGAAGTTCATCAGGAAGCGCACCTCGTCGGGCGAGCGCTTCCAGTTCTCCGTGGAAAAGGCGTACAGGGAGAGGTTCTTGACGCCCATCTCCAGGCAGCCCTTGAGCACGTCGAGGACCACGCCCTCGCCGACCTTGTGGCCCTCGGTGCGCGGCAGCCCGCGCTCCTTGGCCCAGCGGCCGTTGCCGTCCATGACCACCGCGACGTGGTTCGGGACCAGCTCGCCGGGGATCTTCGGCGGGCGCTCACCGGACGGGTGCGGCTCGGGAACCTTGTACTCCCGGCGAGAGCGTCCCAGAATCCCGCGTCGTGCCATGTGTCCAGCTCCTATTTCTCGACGTATCGCAGGGAGCGTAGCCCGCGCTCCAGATGCCAGTGCAAATAGGCCGAGACCAGCCCGCTGCCCTCCCGCGCGTGACGCGCCTCGCAGGCGTCCGCGTGACCCCAGTCGCCCGTCAGCAGCGCACTGAGCAGGGCGATGGCCTCGGACGAGGGTACGACGCTGCCGGGGACCCTGCAGTCGCCGCATATCACCCCGCCCGCGGCGACGGAGAAGTGCCGGTTGGGGCCGTGGATCCCGCACTTCGCGCAGTCCTCGAAGCTGGGGGCGTAGCCGTTGACGGCGAGGGAGCGCAGCAGGAAGGCGTCGAGGATCAGGTGCGGTGCGTGTTCGCCGCGCGAGAGGGTGCGCAGGGCTCCGACGAGCAGCAGGTACTGCTGTACGGAGGGCTCGCCCTCACTCTCGGTGAAGCGCTCGGCGGTCTCCAGCATGGCGGTGCCGGCGGTGTAGCGGGCGTAGTCGGTGACGATGCCGTTGCCGTACGGGGCGATGATCTCGCTCTGGGTGCAGAGCGGGAGGCCGCGGCCGATCAGCTCGCTGCCGCGGGCGAAGAACTGCACGTCGGCATGGGAGAAAGGTTCCAGCCGGGCCCCGAATTTGGACTTCGTACGCCGGACCCCGCGGGCGACGGCACGCACCCGGCCGTGGCCCCGGGTGAGCAGGGTGATGATGCGGTCCGCCTCACCCAGCTTCTGGGTGCGCAGCACGATGCCGTCGTCGCGGAACAGACTCATGCGCCCATTGTCCCGTACGGAGGCCGGGACAATGGGCGGGTTCGGAGGGGGGCCGGATGCGGATGGCCGCTCAGGCAGTCGGCTTCGGGGCGGGTTCGGGTTCGCCCTCGGTGGACGGAGCCGCCTCACCGGCCGGGGCGGGCACGGCTGCCGTGGTCGCGGAGGCGGTGGCGGCGGCCGTCGCGGTGGCCGGCTGCTCCGTGGTCGCGGGCTCCGCCGCCGGCGTCCCGGTATCCGCCGTCTCCGCCCGCGCCGGCGGCTCGGCCAGCGGCACCACCGCGGCCTTGGCGAGGACGTGGGCGTCGTCCTTGGCCAGGCCGTTGAAGACCAGGTTGAGGACGATGGCGGACGTGGCACCGAGGGTGACGCCGCTGTTGAGGAGCGAGGACAGGTCCGTGTCCATGTGCTGCGTGAAGAAGACCGGCACGGTCGCGGGCAGCAGGGCGAAGGCGAGCGAGACGGCCACGATCAGGGCGTTCTTCTCCTCCCTCAGGTCCACCTTGGCCAGGGTCTGGATGCCCGCCAGGGCGACCATGCCGAACATGACGGTCGCGGCGCCGCCGAGCACTCCGTGCGGGACGGCGGCGACGATCGCGGCGGCCTTGGGCAGCAGACCCAGGATGATCATGAACACACCGGCCGCGACGACCACGAACCGGCTCTTCACCTTCGTCATCCGCACCAGGCCGACGTTCTCGGCGAAGGCCACGTACGGGAAGGAGTTGAGGACACCGCCGAGCGCGGTCGCGGCGCCGTCGGCACGCAGGGCGCGGGCCACGGTCTCGCTGTCGACCTCCTTGTCGACGATGTCGCCGACGGCGTAGGTGTCACCGGTCGTCTCGACCATGGTGATCAGCATGACGATGAGCATCAGGACGATCGGAAACCACTCGAACTTCGGGAAGCCGAAGTGGAAGGGGGTGGTGACGCCGATCCAGTCGGAGTCGCCGACGGCCCCGAACTTCGCGTCTCCCAGGAGGAAGGCGACGGCCGTGCCGCCGACCAGGCCGAGCAGGATCGAGATGCTGGACAGGAACGGCCTGCCGAGCTTCATCAGTACGAGGATGAAGAGCATCGTGCCGCCGGCGTAGGCGAAGTGCTCGGGAGCGCCGAAGTCGGGGCTGCCGAGGCCGCCGGCCGCGTCGTTGAGGCCGACCGGGATCAGGACGACGCCCAGGACGGTGATCACCGTACCGGTGACGACCGGCGGGAACAGCCGCATGACGGTGCGGAACGCCTTGGCGGGCAGCCAGGCGAAGGCGAAGGTCGCGATGCCGGCGGTGATGACGGCGCCGTAGATGACCAGCAGCGCGGCCGTTCCTCCGCCGGCGCCGAGGCCGATGGCGATCATCGGGGAGACCGCGGTGAAGGTCACGCCCTGGATCAGCGGCAGTCGCGCGCCGATCCGGCCTATGCCCCAGGCCTGGATGATGGAGGCGATGCCGCAGGTGAAGAGGTCCGCGTTGATCAGGTAGACCAGTTGCTCGGGGCTGAGCTTCAGCGCGTTGCCGACGATGATCGGGACGATCACCGCGCCGGCGTAGAAGGCGAGTACGTGCTGGAAGCCGTACAGCGCGAGCCTGGGGAGGGGGAGCACCTCGTCGACCGGGTGGGTGCTCTGCTGTCCGCTGCCGGACAGCCGGGCGGCGACACGTGCCATCTCTGCCTTGCCCTTCAAGGAGGTAGGTAAGTGAGAGGAGATCTGGTTGTCCCTGGCCGGAGTGGGTCGCTAACCCGTTGGTCCGCCGGGGTTGTCCGTGCTTCACGTGAATCGAATCCCCGCTGTGTTACCGGCGGCGTCTCGTCGTGTGACCGGAATTGAACGCCTGTGGGGGCGCTCACAGATATCGTCGGCTTCTACCAATCGCTGCCGTCACGGCTGGCCGGATCTGGATGTTTGTCCAGTGGCGCATCGAGCAGCGACGCGTTATGGCCGCAGGGGCGGCGAGGCCCGCCGATCCCGCCGCCGCGCGCCCCCATCCACCCTCGGTGACCTGCGAGGAAGCCCTGCACGAGGGCACGACCGCGCCGATTCCGAGCCTCGGCCCGGGCCGTCCAAGGGGTGGACGCGCCGCGCCGGCGACGGCTGGTTCTCGCCGTCGGGAGAGCGGGGGAGAGGCTGGATTCAGGCCTCCCGAGGCCGGATCGTTACGTCCTGACCCGTCGTTCCGGACACCTACGGCGGCCCGGCGGGTACCGAGGGTGAGCCGCGGGGCCGGCTTCGTACGCGAAACCGGCCCGGCGAGAGCGACGCCGGGCCCGCCCACATCGCCCAACCGGGGGGACCTACGGCGCCCGCACCGCCGACAGCAGCCGGGCCACCTCGTTCGCGTCGATGCGCAGCGCCGCGCCTACGGTGCACAGCACCTCCCGCTCGGCCGGGATGTACGGTCCGTCCGCGAGCGCGATACGGGCGCCCTGCAGCAGGATCGACTCGCGGCCCGGGTCTGCCAGGTGCGGGGCCAGCGGCTCCAGGGCCTCGTGGAGCTCGATCGACAGCGCCGCCCCGCAGCACTCGGGGACGTCGTAGAGCCCGAGCCGGCCCTCGTCGCTGGACAGCGCCTCCACGAGGGCCTCCAGCTGCTCCTCCGTGCAGTCCTGGAAGCCCGCGGCCCGTACGGCGTACACGGCGGCCTCCAGCGCGCTGCGCGAGGCCGTCCCGCCCGCGGCCAGCACGGCCAGCGCCACGGTGTGCACGGCGTCGCGCAGCAGCCCGGAGAAGCGGGTGGTGGTGAGGTGGTCCAGGACCTCGGTGCCGAAGCGCTCGCGGCAGGCCTGGCACTCGACGACCGGTCCGGCCTGCCCGCGCGGCAGCAGCGGTACCCCGATGACGGTGAACCGGCGGCGCCCGGTGCGGCGGCGGTAATTGCGGTCTCCACCGCAGGCGGGGCAGAAGAACTCCCCGTCGCCCACGGTGCTCCAGGTGGTACGGGTGCCCCAGACCGTCAGCTTCCGGCCGTCCCCACCCCGAACTGGCAGCACGTCGCACCTCCGTCACCTTCCGGCAGCATCGCCGGGTTGGCGTGATGTTAGCCACATCGGTGAGGATGCGTCAGCCGTGTGACAGGACAACATCTCGCGGCGGCCGGACTTGGCCGGTCTGCGCCCCCGCCTACCGGGCCGGGAACGGCGGAGCCCCGCCCTCCCGAGGAGGGAGCGGCGGGGCTTCGGAGGGGGCACCGAAAGGGTCAGCGGCCCGCGCGGTTGACGGCGGAGATGACCGCCTTCAGGGAGGCGCGGGTGGTGTTGGCGTCGATGCCGATGCCCCACAGCACGCGGCCGTCGATCGCGCACTCGATGTAGGAGGCGGCCACGGCGGAGGCGCCCTCGCTCATGGTGTGCTCGGTGTAGTCCAGCAGGCGGGCGTCGATGCCGATGGCGGCCAGCGCGTCGAAGAAGGCCGAGATCGGACCGTTGCCCGTACCGTTCAGTACGGTTTCCTCGCCGTCCACGACCGCCTCGACGGTCAGCGTGTCCGTGCCGTCCTTGTCGGTGGTGGTCTGGCCGGAGCGCAGCTGGATGCGTCCCCACGGGTTGTCCGGGTTCGGCAGGTACTCGTCCTGGAAGACGGACCAGATCGCCTTCGGCGTGACCTCGCCGCCCTCGGCGTCGGTCTTGGCCTGGATGATCCGGGAGAACTCGATCTGCATGCGGCGCGGCAGGTCCAGCTTGTGCTCGTTCTTCAGGACGTAGGCGATGCCGCCCTTGCCGGACTGCGAGTTGACGCGGATGACGGCCTCGTAGGAGCGGCCGACGTCCTTCGGATCGATGGGCAGGTACGGAACCGCCCACTCGATGTCGTCCACGCTCTTGCCCTGGGCGGCCGCGTCGGCCTGCATGGCGTCGAAGCCCTTCTTGATGGCGTCCTGGTGGGAGCCGGAGAAGGCGGTGTAGACCAGGTCGCCCGCGTAGGGGTGGCGCGGGTGGACCTCCATCTGATTGCAGTACTCGCTGGTGCGGCGGATATCGTCGATCTGCGAGAAGTCGATCTGCGGGTCGATGCCCTGGGAGAACAGGTTCATGCCCAGCGTGATCAGGTCGACGTTGCCGGTGCGCTCGCCCTGCCCGAACAGGCATCCCTCGATGCGGTCGGCGCCGGCCATCAGGGCCAGCTCGGCGGCCGCCACGGCGGTGCCGCGGTCGTTGTGCGGGTGGACGGAAATGCAGATGTGCTCGCGCCGGGTCAGGTTGCGGGCCATCCACTCGAAGCGGTCCGCGTGCGTGGACGGGGTCGAACGCTCCACGGTGGCGGGCAGGTTCAGGATGATCTCGCGCCCCTCGCCCGGCTGCCACACGTCGCAGACGGCCTCGCAGACCTCCAGGGCGAAGTCCAGCTCGGTGTCGGTGAAGATCTCGGGGCTGTACTGGTAGCCGAAGGTGGTCTCGGGGCCCAGCAGCTTGTCGGCGTACTCCATCACCAGGCGGGTGCCGTCGACGGCGATCTGCTTGATGTCTTCCTTGGACCCGCGGAAGACCACGCGGCGGAAGGTGGGGGCGGTCGCGTTGTACAGGTGCACGGTGGCGCGCTTGGCGCCGACCAGGGACTCGACGGTCCGCTCGATCAGGTCCTCGCGGGCCTGGGTCAGTACGGAGATCGTGACGTCGTCCGGGATGGCGCCCTCTTCGATGATGGAGCGCACGAAGTTGAAGTCGGTCTCGCCGGAGGACGGGAAGCCGACCTCGATCTCCTTGTAGCCCATGCGCACCAGCAGGTCGAACATCTCGCGCTTGCGGGCCGGGGTCATCGGGTCGATCAGCGACTGGTTGCCGTCGCGCAGGTCGGTGGAGAGCCAGCGGGGAGCCTTGGTGACGCGGGCGTCGGGCCAGGTGCGGTCCGGGATGTCCACCTGCTCGTAGAAGCCGTACTTGTGGATCGGCATCCCGGAGGGCTTCTGGGTGTGGGTCGCGTTGGTGATGGGCGTGGGGCGACCGACGAAGCTGTTCTGACTCATGGCGTAGGGCTCCTCGCGTGTCCGCGTTGTTCGCTGGGACGGCCGACGGACGGGTGGTAAATCCGCAACACCGAACTCCGCGGGAAGGGGGTCGGCCTACGACTACAGGCCCTCGCCGCGGCAGCTAAGGAGAAGCAGCCCGATACGCATGATGGACCGAGCCTAGCCGAGCCGCGCCGTAACGCGAGGACGTGTTTCAGTATGCAAGACCACTCGGTCCGATTTGTGCGGAATGTGAGCTACCTCTCGTTTCGCCCCGTCCCGGCTCCCCGCCGCCCGTTCCGCTGCGTCAACGTGGCGCGGCGTTGTCAGGCTCGTGAATGAATCATGGTGGCAGCTAGTGACAGCATGGTGACTGAGTGCCACATTGCGGAGATGGATGCCTCCCACGCTCACCGCCACCCCGTCTTCTGCACCGTCGTGCCGCCGCACCTGCTCGACAAGATCGCCCAGTCCGGGAACACCCGGCGGGCCGACCTCGCGCAGCGCACCCTCGAACGGGACTCCTTCCTGCGTACCCGGCGCCGGGTCACCACCGTCCGGGGGACGGCCGCCGCCGCCCCGACGCCCGGGTCCGACGATCCGAACCGCACCGTCTACGACGCCGGGCAGCGCACCCGGCTGCCCGGGAAGAAGGTGCGCGCCGAGGGCGACCCGGTCAGCTCGGACGCCACCGTCAACCGCGCGTACACCGGGCTCGGGGCGACCTTCGAGCTGTTCCTCAAGGGCTTCGGGCGGCGCTCGATCGACGACGCCGGGCTCGCGCTGGACGCGACCGTCCACTATGGCGAGGAGTACAACAACGCCTTCTGGGACGGCCGGCAGATGGTCTTCGGCGACGGGGACGGGGACCTGTTCCTCGATTTCACGGTGGCCGTGGACGTCATCGGGCACGAGCTGGCGCACGGGGTCACGCAGTACTCGGCCAACCTGGAGTACCAGGGCCAGTCGGGCGCCCTCAACGAGTCGATGTCGGACGTGTTCGGCTCGCTGATCAAGCAGCACTCGCTGGGTCAGACCGCGCAGGAGGCCGATTGGCTGATCGGCGCCGGACTGCTCGGGCCGAACGTGAGCGGGGTCGCCCTGCGCTCGATGAAGGCGCCGGGTACGGCGTACGACGACGACGAGCTCGGCAAGGACCCGCAGCCCGCGACGATGGACGACTACGTCCACACGCACCAGGACAACGGCGGGGTGCACATCAACTCCGGCATCCCGAACCACGCCTTCTACATCGCGGCGACCGAGCTCGGCGGCAAGGCCTGGGAGCGGGCCGGGCAGATCTGGTACGACACCCTGACCGGCGGGGACCTGGCCGTGGACGCCGACTTCGCCGATTTCGGCCGACTCTCGGTGGCGGCGGCCGTGGCCCGGTACGGGGACGGCGGCGAGGAGCACCGGGCACTGCAGAAGGCGTGGTCGGTGGTGGGCGTCCCGCTGGCCGGGTAGACGGACCCCATGCGGATTCAGGTGGAACGGACAGGCGGTTTCGCGGGAATCGAGCGGCGGGCCGAGGTGGACACCTCCGGCCGGCCGGATGAGGAGGAGTGGCAGGCACTGGCGTACCTGGCGCTTCGCCCGGGGCCGCCGGGGGATCAGGCGGAGCACGTGCGCGACGGCTTCTCGTACCGCATCTGCGTGGACGGCCGCACGGTCTCCTGTCATGAACCAGGCCTGACGGACGCACAGCGGGCCCTGATCTCCCGGGTGCTCAAAGAAGGTGCCTGAGCGCCGCCGGCCTGTTTGGATGGCGCGATGACCGACCGGGTGATCGATACGACGCTGTCCGAGCTGGAGCGGTACTACGACGCGGTGCCGCGGGCGGGCGGCGCGCGGGCCGAGGACTTCGGCCCGCTGACCCTGTTCGTCCAGGAAGGCGCGGGCTGGCCGTACTACGCGCGGCCCGCCCTCGGGGCCGGCGCGGTCACCGTCGCCGATGTGGAGCGGGTGCGGGACCGGCAGCGGGAGCTGAAGGTGCCCGAGGCCTTCGAGTGGGTGGCTGAGACCAGCCCCTCGTTGCGCGCCGCGGCCGAGGCCTCGGGACTGCGCGTCCACGAGCATCCGCTGCTGTCGACGTCGGCGGCCGACGCGGAAGCGGTGGCGCCGCATCCGGAGGTACGGCTGCTCGCCGCCGACGATCCGCTGCTGGGAGCGGCGGTGACGGTCCCGATGCTGGCCTTCGGCGCGCCCGGGACCGCCGTCGGCGAAGCCGGGCCCGCGGCGCTCGCGGTGGCGATGACGGACCCGTCGGTGGAGGCCCGCCGGGCGCAGGTCTCCGAGATGATCGCGTCGGGCGCCACCACGCTGGCCGCGGCCGTGCGGGGCGGGACCGTGCTCTGCTCCGGCCAGTACACCGCGGTGGGCGAGGTCGCCGAGGTGGTGGCGGTCGGCACCCTCCCGGCGGCCCGCCGCCAGGGGCTGGCCCTCGGCGTCACCGCGGCCCTGGTCGCCGACGCCCTGGCCTGCGGGGTCCGTACGGTCTTCCTCTCGGCCGGGGACGAGGACGTGGCCCGCCTCTACGCCCGGATCGGCTTCCGCCGCGTCGGGACGGCTCTGATCGCGGGGCCGCCGACGGACTGAACTCGCCGGGACCGCCATGGGCTTTTGCCGGAACGGCAAGGAAGTTTGCGCAGCCGGTGGGCATCGGCGGAGCATCGGCACACGGCATCCGCAGCCGCACGCCGACCGGCGCCCCTACAGGAAGAGGCCCCCATGCCCGAGCACCCGCAGCCCCACGCACACGGCCACGCCCATGCCCACTCCCCCGTGCCCGACGCGGGCGGTGCGGAGTACTGGGACTACCGCTACCGCGAGAGCGACCGCATGTGGAGCGGCAAGCCCAACGCCGCCCTGGTCCGCGAGGCCGCGGACCTCGCCCCCGGACGGGCCCTGGACCTCGGCTGCGGCGAGGGCGCCGACACCGTCTGGCTGGCCCGGCGGGGCTGGCAGGTCACCGGCACGGACATCTCCCGGGTCGCCCTCTCCCGCGCGGCCGAGCACGCCACCGAGGCGGGGGTCGCCGACCGCACCGACTGGCAGCAGCACGACCTCGCGGAGTCCTTCCCCGCAGGCGAGTATGACCTCGTCTCGGCGTGCTTCCTCCACACCTACGGCGACTTTCCCCGCGCGCGGATCCTGCGCACGGCCGCGGCCGCCGTGGCACCCGGCGGGATCCTGCTGGTCGTGGGCCACGGAGGATGGCCGTCCGGGGCCGAGGAGGAGGACCCGCACCCGGACATCGAGTTCCCGACCCCGCAGGAGGTCCTCGCCCAGCTGGAACTGGCGCCGGACGCCTGGGAGGTCCTGCTCGCGGAGGAACACGTACGGGTCCAGGACCAGCCTGACGGCCGGCCCGGGACCCGTACGGACAACGCGGTGAAGGTGCGGCGGCTCCCCTAGGTCATGACCGCCGCTGCCGTCTAGAAGCCGAGCTTGCGCAGCTGCTTGGGGTCCCGCTGCCAGTCCTTGGCCACCTTCACATGGAGGTCGAGGAAGACCGCAGTCCCGAGCAGCGCCTCGATGTGCTTGCGCGACTTCATCCCGACCTCCTTCAAGCGGGCACCCTTCGGGCCGATGATGATGCCCTTCTGGCTCGGCCGCTCGATGTAGACGTTGGCGTGGATATCGAGCAGCGGCCGGTCGGCGGGGCGGTTCTCGCGCGGGATCATCTCCTCGACCACCACGGCGATGGAGTGCGGGAGCTCGTCCCGTACGCCTTCCAGCGCGGCCTCGCGGATCAGCTCCGCGACCATCACCATCTCGGGCTCGTCGGTGAGGTCGCCCTCCGGATACAGCGGCGGGCTCTCCGGCAGCAGCGGCGCGATCAGGTCGGCCAGCAGCTGGATCTGGCTGCCGTCGACCGCCGAGACGGGGACGATCTCGGCCCACTCGAAGCCCAGCTCGGCGCCGAGCTGGTGGATGGCGAGCAGCTGTTCGGCCAGGGCCTTGGACTCGACCAGGTCGGTCTTGGTCACGATGGCGATCTTGGGGGTCTTCTTGATCCCCGCGAGTTCCTTCGCGATGAACTTGTCGCCGGGGCCGAGCTTCTGGTCGGCCGGCAGGCAGAAGCCGATGACGTCGACTTCGGCCCAGGTGGTCCGTACGACGTCGTTGAGGCGCTCGCCCAGCAGCGTGCGCGGCTTGTGCAGGCCGGGCGTGTCCACGAGGACGAGCTGGGCGTCGGGGCGGTGCACGATGCCGCGGACGGTGTGGCGGGTGGTCTGCGGCCGGTTGGAGGTGATCGCGACCTTGGTGCCCACGAGTGCGTTGGTGAGGGTCGACTTCCCCGCATTGGGGCGGCCGACGAAGCAGGCGAAGCCCGCGCGGTGCGGGACGGTGGACTCGGGGGAACGATCGCTCATACGGGCCATTCTCCCCGATGCGGGTCCCGGCGCCGACCAGCCCCGCGGCGACGGCGGCGGGCAGGGCCCGGAAGGGCGCCGCGGGAGGCCCGGGCTCGGCCTCGCCGGGGCGGTGGTAGCGGGGTACCCGGCTCCAGCCGCCCCGCTCGGGGTCAGCACGACCGGGCCGGCGTCAGGGGCCCGCCGGGGTGGTGGACTTCAGGGTGCCGTCGGGCGCCGCCAGGAGGACCGGGGTGTCCGGGCCGCCCAGGTCGCGTACGGCCGCGCGGTCGGCCTCCGCGGGGGCGTCGGCCGCGGTGACGACGGCGGCGGCCTCCAGGGACCGCGCCCCGCTGGCCACCGCCATCGCGACCGCGGTCCGCAGCGCGCTGAGCTTGAGGGAGTCGAGCTCCACCGTCCCGGCGACGTAGGTGCGGCCCGTCTCGTCCCGGACCGCCGCCCCCTCGGGCACACCGTTGCGGGCCCGGGCGCTGCGCGCCAGCGTGATGATCTTGCTGTCCTCGGGGTCGATCCCGGTGCTGTCGGTCATGGGCGAAAGCATAGGGAGCGCCTCGGCCCGGCCGTGCGACGGCCCCGCCGAGACGCTCCCTTCGCAGCGGGCCGAGCTCTTACGGCCGGTCGAGCCGCAGCCGCTCCGCCCTCGGCAGGCCCGCCACGACCAGGTCGTACGAGTCCTCCACCAGCTCCCGGACCATCGCGTCCGGCAGCCCGCCGGGCCGGCCCGCCCCGCCCACCGTCACCGTGTTCCAGTGCCGCTTGTTCATGTGCCAGCCCGGCACGATCGCCTCGTGCTCCGCCCGCAGCCGCACCGCCAGCTCCGGCTCGCACTTGAGGTTGACCTTCAGCGGCTCCGCGTCCAGCGCCGTGAGCGCGAACACCTTCCCCAGCACCTTGAACACCGAGGTCTGAGGTGTGAAGGGGAACTCCTCCACCGCCGCGTTGAAGTCCAGGCAGAAGGCACGCAGCTGCGCGGGGGTCATTCCTCCTCCTCGCCCGAGGCCTCCTCCCGGGGCACCGGCTCCACCAGCACGGTCACGATCTTGTTCCGCCGCCCCGCGGGGGACTCGGCCGTCAGCCGCAGCGGACGCCCGTCCGGCAGCTCCACCACCGCCGACGCACCCGCGATCGGCACCCGGCCGAGCGCCTTCGCCAGCAGCCCGCCGACCGTCTCCACGTCCTCGTCATCGAAGGAGTCGACCTTGAACAGCTCGCCGAGGTCGGTGATGTCCAGTCGCGCCGTGACCCGGTAGCGGTTCCCGCCCAGGTCCTCCACCGGCGGGAGTTCCCGGTCGTACTCGTCGGTGATCTCGCCGACGATCTCCTCCAGGATGTCCTCGATCGTGACGATGCCGGCCGTGCCGCCGTACTCGTCGATGACGACCGCCACGTGATTGCGCACCTGCTGCATCTCGCGCAGCAGGTCGCCCGCGTTCTTGGTGTCCGGCACGAAGACGGCCGGCCGTATGGCCGTCGAGACGAGGTCGGACTCCGCCTCCCGGCTGATGTGGGTCTTGCGGACGAGGTCCTTGAGGTAGACGATCCCGACGATGTCGTCCTCGTTCTCCCCGGTCACCGGGATGCGCGAGAAACCCGACCGCAGCGCCAGCGTCGTCGCCTGCCGGACCGTCTTGTACCGCTCGATGCAGACCAGGTCGGTGCGCGGCACCATCACCTCGCGCACCAGCGTGTCGCCGAGTTCGAAGACCTGGTGCACCATCCGGCGCTCGTCGTCCTCGATCAGCGACTCCTTCTCCGCCAGGTCCACCATCGCGCGCAGTTCCGCCTCGGAGGCGAAGGGCCCCTTCCGGAAGCCCTTCCCGGGCGTGAGCGCGTTGCCGATGAGGATGAGCAGCTGCGGGATCGGCCCCATGATCCGGGCGAGCGGTACCAGGACGTACGCGGCCGCGGTCGCCGTGTTCAGCGGGTGCTGGCGGCCGATCGTACGGGGGGACACGCCCACGGCGACGAAGGAGACCAGCACCATCACGCCGATCGCGATGAGCAGCGCGGTCCAGTTCTCGCCGAAGGCGTCCAGGCATACGTACGTGACGAGCACCCCCGCCGCCATCTCGCACGCGACCCGCACCAACAGGGCGACATTGAGGTAGCGGGTGGGGTCGGCGGCGACCTGCGCGAGCTTCGCGCTGCCGCGCCGGCCCGCCCGTACGGCCTCCTCGGCGCGGAAGCTGGAGATGCGGGCGATGCCGGACTCGGCGCAGGCCGCGAACCAGGCCACCACCACCAGCAGCACCGCCCCGGTGATCAGCTGGGCGGCGTTCACGAGACGGTGGGGGCCGGGGACGCGCCGGTCATACCGCGCTCACCGCGCCAGCCGTCGACGATGGCCGCCTGCAGGCCGAACATCTCGGCCTTCTCGTCGGGCTCCTCGTGGTCGTAGCCGAGCAGGTGCAGCACCCCGTGGACGGTCAGGAGCTGGAGCTCCTCGTCCATGGAGTGCCGCGTGGGGGCTTCCTCGCCCTGCTTCTTCGCGACCTCGGGGCACAGCACGATGTCGCCGAGGAGCCCCTGCGGGGGTTCCTGGTCGTCCTTGGCCGGCGGACGGAGCTCGTCCATGGGGAAGGACATGACGTCGGTGGGCCCGGGCAGATCCATCCACTGGATGTGGAGCTGCTCCATCGCCTCCTCGTCGATCACGATGACGGAGAGCTCGGAGAGCGGGTGGATCCGCATCCGGGTGAGCGCGTAGCGGGCGATGTCGAGGATCGCCTGCTCGTCGACCTCGGTCCCGGACTCGTTGTTGACGTCGATCGACATGGTGCGCTGAGTTCTACTTCCCGTGTTGGCCGTTTCGGCCCTGCTGGCCGTCGTCGTACTTCTCGTACGCGTCGACGATACGGCCGACCAGCTTGTGCCGGACGACATCCTCGGACGTCAGCTGGGAGAAGTGGATGTCCGGGACCCCTTCGAGGATGGACTGCACGTGGCGCAGGCCGCTCTTGGTGCCACCGGGCAGCAGGTCGACCTGGGTGACGTCACCGGTGACCACGATCTTGGAGTCGAAGCCGAGCCGGGTCAGGAACATCTTCATCTGTTCCGAGGTGGTGTTCTGCGCCTCGTCGAGGACGACGAACGCCTCGTTCAGCGTCCTGCCGCGCATGTACGCCAGGGGCGCCACCTCGATCGTCCCGGCCGCCATGAGCCGCGGAATCGAATCCGGGTCGATCATGTCGTGGAGCGCGTCGTAGAGGGGGCGCAGATACGGGTCGATCTTGTCGAAGAGCGTGCCCGGCAGGAAGCCCAGCCGCTCCCCCGCCTCGACGGCGGGCCGGGTCAGGATGATCCGGCTGACCTGCTTGGACTGCAGGGCCTGGACCGCCTTGGCCATCGCGAGGTACGTCTTGCCGGTACCGGCGGGGCCGATGCCGAAGACGATGGTGTGCTTGTCGATCGCGTCGACGTACCGCTTCTGGTTGAGGGTCTTGGGGCGGATGGTGCGGCCCCGGCTGGAGAGGATGTTCTGGGTGAGCACCTCGGCCGGCGTCTCGTCGGGCCCGTTGCCATTGCCGCCGGCGCTCGCCTTGAGCATGGCGATCGAGCGTTCCACTGCGTCCTCCGTCATCGGCTGCCCGGTGCGGAGCACCAGCATCATCTCGTCGAACAGGCGCTGGATCAGAGCGACTTCCGTCGCATCGCCGATCGCGCTGACCTGATTGCCCCGAACATGGATGTCGGCCCTCGGGAAGGCCTTCTCGATCACGCGCAACAGGGCGTCACCCGAACCGAGGACGGTCACCATCGGGTGCGTCGCCGGGACGGTGAAGTGGGCTCGCGCCTGCCCCGGCGCGGGGATGTGGGCTGTCGGTGTCTGAGTCATGGGCCGGCACTGTGGCCTGCACATACCTCCCGTTGAAGGGCCGCGCCGATCGACGACCTCCGGACTACCAAGCGTACGTCGCCGCCGCGCCATCCCCGAAAGGTTTTGCGCGCCCTTTCCCGCGCCGCACGCCGGTGATCCGGGCGGCGGCGGCCGCCGTGGGCGTGCCGGGGCCGGCGTACGGAGCCCTGCCCGGGCCGCGGGCTACACGGGGTGACGGAAGCCGATCGTCGGGACGGCCCTGCGGCGGGCGGCCGGAGTCGACCCCGGCGGGATCAGCGCGTCCAGGAAGCCGTACCGGCCCCGCAGCTCATCCGGTGCGCCGGCCCACCACAGGGCCACCTCGGGCCAGCCCGGGGCCGAGAGGGAGCCCCCGAACTCCTGGACCGACAGCGCGGCCGTCAGGCCGGCGAAGGCCAGCCGGTCCGCCAGCGGCCACCCCGCCAGGGTGCCGGTGAGGAAGCCCGCCACGTACACGTCACCCGCCCCCGTCGGGTCGAGCTCCTCGACCGCGATCCCGGGGACGTGGGCCGTCTCCCCGGTACGCCCGTCCACCGCGTACGAGCCCTCCGCCCCCATCGTCACCACCGCGATCGGCACCCGCTCGGCCAGCGCGCGGGCCGCCGCCCGGGGGCAGTCCGTCCGGGTGTACCGCATCGCCTCCCCCGCGTTCGGCAGGAAGGCCTCGCAGTGCTCCAGGTCGGCCAGGGCCCCCAGGTCCCACCGCCCGCTCTCGTCCCACCCCACGTCCGCGAAGATCCGCGCCCCGCGCCGCGCGGCCTGCCCGATCCATTCCTCGCCGGGCCGTCCCTGCCCCAGTGAGGCCACGGCCGCCCGGGCCAGCGGCGGGCACTGCGGGAAGGGGCCGGGGCCGGCGGGGGGCGGCGCCTCGTGGCCGTGCGAGACCATCGTGCGCTCGCCCTCGTAGGCCATCGAGACGGTGACGGGGCTGTGCCACCCGGGGACGGTCCGCGACATGGACAGGTCGATGCCCTCGCCCTGTTCGAGCGCGTCCCAGCAGTACTCGCCGTAGTGGTCGTCGCCGAAAGCCGCGGCCAGCGAGGTGCGCAGGCCGAGCCGGGCCAGGGCGGTGGCCATGTTGGCGACGCCGCCGGGGCTGGAGCCCATACCGCGGGCCCAGGACTCCGTACCGCGTACCGGGGCCGAGTCGAGGCCCGTGAAGATGATGTCGAGGAAGACCGTTCCGGTCAGGAAGACGTCGCAGCCCGGTTCCCGCGGGTCGCGCAGCGGACCGAGCGGGTCCACTGCTGCCGAGCGGCTCGTGAGGCTGTCCCGACTGGTCACGGTGTACTCCCCGGTGGGTGGTGTGCGGATCGGTGGGCCTTCCGCTGGCAGGCCCCGGGCGGAAACGGCCGGCTTTGCCCGTTCGGCGCAGGAGCAAACCCAGTGTGTCGCACCTCACCCGCGGAAGGTCCGCCGCGCCACTCGGTGGCCGGCAGCTCCCACGCGGTCAGGGCCTAGCCGCCCCGCTTGGGCAGGGGCACCCGGACCAGGTCCGCCGCGATCGTGAGCTCGCCTTCGAAGCCCGCCGCGCGGGCCTGGTGTTCGAAGACGGCGGGGTCGGAGTACCGCTGCGAGAAGTGCGTCAGCACCAGGTGGCGTACGCCCGCGTCCCGCGCCACCCGGGCCGCCTGGCCGGCGGTGAGGTGACCGTGCTCGGTGGCCAGCCGCTCCTCCTCGTCCAGGAAGGTCGACTCGATCACCAGCATGTCGCAGCCTTCGGCCAGCGCCGTCGCCCCTGGGCAGAGCCGGGTGTCCATGACGAAGGCGAACCGCTGCCCGGGCTTGTGCTCGCTGACCTGCTCCAGCGTGACCTCGCCGAGCCGCCCCTCGCGCTGGATACGGCCCACGTCCGGGCCCTTGATCCCGTGCCGGGCGAGCAGTTCGGGCAGCATGCGCCGCCCGTCGGGCTCGGTCAGCCGGTAGCCGAAGGACTCCACCGGGTGCGAGAGGCGCCGGGCCTCCAGCACGTACGGGGAACCGGGAGCGGTGGCCAGCGTCCCGTCGCCGGCCACCGGCTCCTCGCGCAGCGGCACGGTCTCGCGGTAGGCGGTGGCGTACCGCAGCCGGTCGAAGAACTGCTGCCCCGAGGCCGGGTAGTGCGCGGTGACCGGGTGCGGGACCTGGTCGAGGTTGATGCGCTGGATCACCCCGGCGAGGCCGAGGCTGTGGTCGCCGTGGAAGTGGGTGACGCAGATCCGGTTGATGTCGTGCGCGGCCACGCCCGCGCGCAGCATCTGGCGCTGGGTGCCCTCGCCCGGGTCGAAGAGGATGCCCTCGCCGTCCCAGCGCAGCAGGTAGCCGTTGTGGTTGCGGTGGCGGGTGGGGACCTGGCTGGCGGTGCCCAGCACCACGAACTCGCGTACGGACACGGCTATCCCGGCGGCCACTGGAGGCCGCGGCCGCCGAGGACGTGCGCGTGGGCGTGGAAGACGGTCTGACCGGCGCCGGCGCCGGTGTTGAAGACGATCCGGTAGCCGTGGCCGTCCACCTTCTCGTCCGCGGCGATCTGCCCGGCCTCGCGCAGCACGTCGGCGGCGATGGCCGGCTCGGCGGCCGCCAGCGCGGCGGCGTCGGGGTAGTGGGCCTTGGGGATGACGAGCACGTGCGTGGGCGCCTGCGGGTTGATGTCGCGGAAGGCGACGGTCGTCTCGCTCTCGCGGACCACGGTCGCCGGGACCTCCCCTGTGACGATCTTGCAGAACAGGCAGTCGGCCTGCGGTTCCCCGGCCATTGCTTCGCCTCCCGTGACGGTGATCGGTCCGGGCATCGTATCCACCCGGGGGCCGGTCGGCGGGCGCCGCCCGGCCGCGCGCCGGTCAACGGCCGAACCGGTCAACGGCCAAGCCGGTGAGGGGCGCAGGTCAGAGGGCGCGGGTCAGGGGGCTCGCCGGTTCAGCAGGCCGCGCAGGTCAGGGCCCGCGCCGTCCAGCAGGCGCCCAGGTCAGGGCGGGCGCCGGTCAGGACCAGCGCCCCGTCCGCGCCAGCAGGACCGCCGCCGCGGCGGTACCGGCCGTGGAGGTCCGCAGCACCGAGGCCCCCAGCCGGTACGGGAGGGCTCCGACCGCGGCGAAGGCGGCCAGCTCCTCCGGGGAGACGCCTCCCTCCGGGCCGACGACCAGCACGATCGAGCCCGTGGCCGGGAGCTCGGCGGTGGCCAGGGCCTGCGAGGGCGTGTCACGGTCCTCGTGGAGGACCATCGCCAGGTCGGCGCCGGCCAGCAGTGCGGCCACCTGCTTCGTGGACAGGGCCTCGGCCACCTCGGGGAAGCGGACCCGGCGGGACTGCTTGCCCGCCTCCCGGGCCGTGGCCCGCCACTTGGCCAGGGACTTCGCGCCGCGGTCGCCGCGCCATTGCGTGATGCAGCGCGAGGCCTGCCACGGCACGATCGCGTCCACGCCCGTCTCGGTCATCGTCTCGACGGCCAGCTCGCCGCGGTCCCCCTTGGGGAGCGCCTGTACCACCGTGATGCTGACGGCGGGCAGCGGTTCGCTCCCGGTCGCGGACACCGACACGGTCAGGCGGTCCTTGCCCTCGGCCGACTTCACCACCGCCTGCGCCCAGGCGCCCCGGCCGTCCGTGAGGACCAGCGCCTCACCCGGATTCAGCCGCTTCACGGAGACCGCGTGCCGGCCCTCGGGGCCGTCCAGGACGAATTCCGGCCCCGAGGGGACCTCTTCGACCACGAACACGGGGGCGGTCATGACGCGCTCCTCATCTGCATGTCTCGCAACGCTCTCTGTGCCTGGCCCAGTTCGGCCGCCAGTACCTCGACCAGTTCCCCCGCCGGGAGCGCCCGCGCCAGCCGGTGGCCCTGGCCCGCCCACAGCGCCATCCCCTGCGGGTCCCCGGCCGCGGCGGCCGCCTTGCGCAGCCCCGAGGTCAGGTGGTGGACCTGCGGATAGGCGGCCGGGGCGTACGGCCCGTGCTCCCGCATGAAGCGGTTGACCAGGCCTCGGGCCGGCCGCCCGGAGAAGGCCCTGGTCAGTTCGGTACGGACGAACAGCGGATCCGTCAGCGCCTTCTTGTGCAGCGGGTCCGCCCCCGACTCCGGGCAGGCCAGGAAGGCCGTGCCGAGCTGCGCCGCCCCGGCCCCCGCCGCCAGCAGCGCGGCGATCTGGGAGCCCCGCATCAGGCCGCCCGCCGCGATGATCGGGAGGGCGACCGCCTCGCGTACCTGGGCGACCAGCGCGAGCAGCCCGATGGACGCCGTGCCGTCGGCCTGCGGGTCGTCGCGGTGGGTGCCCTGGTGGCCGCCCGCCTCCACGCCCTGGACGCAGACCGCGTCGGCGCCCGCGTCCTGCACCGCCCGGGCCTCGTCGACGGAGGTCACGGTGACCACCGTGTACGTACCGGCCTCGCGCAGGCGGGCGAGCGCCTGGGGCGTGGGACAGCCGAAGGTGAAGGAGACGACCGGGACCGGGTCCTCGGTGAGGATGGCGAGTTTGGCGTCGTAGCCGTCGTCGCTGGTGCCGATGATGTCCTCGGCGGCGAGGGAGATGTCGTACCAGCTCGCCTCGCCGGCCAGCTGCCCCCGGTACGCCTCGACGGCGGCGGGATCCACGTAACCGGTCTGCGGCATGAAGAGGTTCACGCCGAAGGGGCGGCGGGTGAGCGCGCGCAACCGCTTGATCTCCTGGTACATGCCGTCGGCGGTCTTGTAGCCCCCGGCGAGGAAGCCGAGCCCGCCCGCCTCGCACACCGCGGCGGCGAGCGGCGGACAGGAGGCGCCGCCCGCCATGGGAGCCTGCACGATCGGGTAGGGGGAGAGACCGTTCGGTGCGGTGGACATGGAGTGCATCGTGCCATGTCCCGCTCACGGGACCGAATCATGGCATTCGCCTGGCATAGTCCGCTTCCGGGCGCGTGCCGGATCATGCGTCGAGCCCGGTCCGGGGCGTCCCCGGGCCGGGCTCGTACGCATGGTGCCAGGCCGGTCAGCGGCCGTTGAACGCGTCCTTCAGCCGGCTGAACAGACCCTGCTGCCCCGGCGCGAACTGGCCCAGCGGCCGCTCCTCACCGCGCAGCTTCGCGAGCTGGCGCAGCAGGTCCTCCTGCTGGGCGTCCAGCTTGGACGGGGTGGTCACCTCGACGTGGACCATCAGGTCGCCGCGCCCGCCACCGCGCAGGTGGGTGACGCCGCGCCCGTGCAGCGGGATCGACTGGCCGGACTGGGTACCGGGCCGGATGTCGATCTCCTCCATGCCGTCCAGCGTCTCCAGCGGGCACTTGGTGCCCAGGGCGGCCGCCGTCATCGGGATGGTCACCGTGCAGTGCAGATCGTCCCCGCGACGCTGGAAGGTCGGGTGCGGCAGCTCGTGGATCTCCACGTACAGGTCACCGGCGGGGCCGCCGCCGGGGCCGACCTCGCCCTCGCCCGCGAGCTGGATCCGGGTGCCGTTCTCGACACCGGCCGGGATCTTGACCGTCAGGCTGCGGCGGGAGCGGACCCGCCCGTCGCCCGCGCACTCGGGGCACGGGGTCGGGACCACGGTGCCGAAGCCCTGGCACTGCGGGCAGGGGCGGGAGGTCATGACCTGGCCCAGGAAGGACCGGGTGACCTGCGAGACCTCACCGCGGCCACGGCACATGTCACACGTCTGCGCCGAGGTACCGGGAGCGGCACCCTCACCGGAGCAGGTGGTGCAGACGATGGCCGTGTCGACCTGGATGTCCTTGGTCGTCCCGAAGGCCGCCTCGTCCAGTTCCAGGTCGAGGCGGATCATGGCGTCCTGGCCGCGCCGGGTCCGCGAGCGCGGGCCGCGCTGCGAGGCCTGGCCGAAGAAGGCGTCCATGATGTCGGAGAAGTTGCCGAAGCCACCCGCTCCGAAGCCACCCGCTCCGCCGCCGGCGCCGCCGGAGGAGGACAGCGGGTCGCCGCCGAGGTCGTAGACCTGCTTCTTCTGCGGGTCCGAGAGCACCTCGTAAGCCGCGTTGATCTCCTTGAAACGCTCCTGCGTCTTCGGGTCCGGATTCACATCCGGGTGAAGTTCACGCGCGAGGCGGCGGAAGGCCTTCTTGATCTCGTCCTGCGATGCGTCGCGGCGCACGCCGAGAACGGCGTAGTAGTCCGTGGCCACTTACGACTCCGCCAGGATCTGTCCGACGTAACGTGCCACTGCGCGTACCGCTCCCATCGTTCCGGGGTAGTCCATGCGGGTCGGTCCGACCACGCCGAGTTTGGCGACTGTTTCGCCGCCCGAACCGTAACCGACCGAGACGACCGACGTGGAGTTCAGTCCCTCGTAGGCATTCTCATGCCCGATCCGTACGGCCATTCCCGACTCATTGGCCTCGCCGAGCAGCTTGAGGAGCACGACCTGCTCCTCCAGCGCTTCGAGCACCGGCCTGATGGTCAGGGGAAAATCGTGTCCGAAGCGGGTGAGATTGGCGGTACCGCCAATCATCAGCCGTTCCTCGGCTTCCTCGACCAGGGTTTCGAGGAGCGTCGCGAGCACGGTGGAGACGGTGCCGCGGTCCTCCGCCTCGAAGGATTCGGGGAGGTCCTGGACGAGCGGGGGCACATCGGTGAAACGGCGGCCGACGACCCGGCTGTTGAGCCGGGCCCGCAGGTCCGCCAGCGAGGTCTCCCCGAAGGGGCTCGGGCAGTCGATCAGCCGCTGCTCGACACGTCCGGTGTCCGTGATCAGTACGAGCATCAGCCGGGCCGGGGCCAGCGACAGCAGCTCGACGTGGCGCACGGTGGAGCGCGTCAGCGAGGGGTACTGCACGACCGCGACCTGCCGGGTGAGCTGGGCGAGCAACCGCACCGTACGGCCGACCACGTCATCGAGGTCGACGGCGCCGTCGAGGAAGTTCTGGATGGCCCGGCGCTCGGGCGAGGACAGCGGTTTGACCCCCGCCAGCTTGTCGACGAAGAGGCGGTAGCCCTTGTCGGTGGGGATCCGGCCGGCGCTGGTGTGGGGCTGGGCGATGTAGCCCTCCTCCTCCAGCACGGCCATGTCGTTGCGCACGGTGGCGGGCGAGACGCCGAGCCGGTGCCGCTCGGTGAGCGCCTTGGAGCCGACCGGCTCCTCCGTCCCGACGTAGTCCTGGACGATGGCGCGCAGCACTTCGAGTCTGCGTTCGCTGAGCATCGCGCACACCTCCACCTGTGTTGCGTGTTGTCGTCGCCGGTCTTCCGCGGTCTTCGCTTCGTTGGCACTCTGAGCGTTCGAGTGCCAGCGATCCCCGCTCAGTGTACGGCCGTGCGGTACGCCCCTAGCAAGGGCGGCCCGCCAAGGTAGCGTCGTCGCATGGACGTGCGTTGGGAAGAGGCGGGCTGGGAACGGCTGACCGGACGCGCCGGCCGGCGTCGGCTGCCGGTGTGGGACTGCACCGTGGGGCTGGTGGCGGGCGACGATTCGGTCCTCCTGGTCGATCCCGGCTCGTCCCTGCGGGAAGGGGCGGGGATCCGGGCCGAGGCGCAGCGGCTGACCGGCCGGCGCGTGACCCATATCGCATTCACCCACGGACATTTCGATCATGTACTGGGCGCTGCCGCCTTCGCCGGGGCCGAGGTGTACGGGGCGGTCGGCCTGGACTCCCTGCTGGCGGCCGACCGGGAGGCGCTGCGGGACTCCGCCGTGCGGCACGGGCTGGCGGAGCGGGAGGCGGCCGAAGCCGTGGAGATGCTCGTGCTGCCCCGGCATCCGGTGTCGGGCGAGTGGACGCTGGAGCTGGGCGGGGTGCAGGTGCTCCTGGCCAATGTGGGGCCGGGCCACACCGGGCACGACCTGGCCGTCTTCGTGCCGGGTGAGCGGGAGGTGGTCTTCTGCGGGGACCTGGTCGAGGAGTCCGGCCCACCGCAGGCGGGGCCGGACGCCGTACCAGGGCAGTGGCCCGCCGCTCTCGACCGGCTGCTGTCCCTGGGCGGCGACGACGCGCTGTACGTGCCGGGTCACGGAGCGGTGGTCCCGGCGGACTTCGTCCGTGCGCAACGCGCCACACTGGCGGCCCGTTTCGGCGTGTCGGAGGCGTGAGCGGTCCGGCTCTCCTACTGTCGGCCGGATGCGCGAGTACTCCCCCGACCTGACCCCGCAGTGGAAGCGCCCCAAGGCCGTGCCCGAGGTGGCGGCGGAACCGGGCCTGGTCATCGAGGTGGCGGGTACGGATTTCTGCGGCGCGGTGGTGGCCTGCGAGGCGGGCACGGTGACCCTGGAGGACCGCTTCGGCAAGCGGCGGGTGTTCCCGATGGAGCCGCGGGGCTTCCTGCTGGAGGGGGCGGTGGTGACGCTGACCCGCCCGCGGCGCGGCAGCCCCGCGGCCGCGGCCCGGACGGCCTCCGGCTCGATCGCCGTACCGGGCGCGCGGGCGCGGGTGGCGCGCGCGGGCCGGATCTATGTCGAGGGCCGCCACGACGCGGAGCTGGTGGAGCGGGTCTGGGGCGAGGACCTGCGGATCGAGGGCGTGGTGGTGGAGTACCTGGAGGGCATCGACGACCTCCCGGCCGTCGTGGCGGAGTTCGCCCCGGCGCCGGACGCCCGCCTGGGCATCCTGGTGGACCACCTGGTGCCGGGCTCGAAGGAGTCCCGTATCGCGGCGTCGGTGACCTCGCCCAACGTCCTGATCGTCGGCCACCCGTACGTGGACGTCTGGCAGGCGGTGAAGCCGTCGGCGCTGGGCATCGCGGCCTGGCCGGTGATCCCGCCCGGCCAGGACTGGAAGACGGGCGTCTGCCGGTCCCTGGGCTGGCCGGCCAACACGGGAGCCGCCTGGCAGCACATCCTGTCCCACGTGACCTCGTACCGCGCCCTGGAACCAACCCTCCTGGGCCGCGTCGAAGAACTGATCGACTTCGTAACGGCCCCATAGCCAGTCCCGCCCCGGCGGCGTTTGGGGCCCCGGGGGCCCGGGTCGCGCCCGACGAGCCGCCGCCATCCAGCCCCGCCGGCGATTGAGGCGCGGGGGTCTGGGGGCAGAGCCCCCAGCAAGCAGCCGGGCAGCGCCCGGGGCTAGTCCACCAGGTCGCGGACCACCGCGTCGGCCAGCAACCGCCCGCGCAGCGTCAGCACGGCCCGCCCGGCGGCATACGGCGCGGCCTCCAGCAGCCCGTCCGCGAGCGCGCGCCCCGCCGCCGCGAAACCCGCCGGCGCGAGCAGCGACAACGGCACGCCGTCCACCAGCCGCAGCTCCAGCAGGATCCGCTCCACCCGCCGGTCCTCCTGCGACAGCAGCTCCCGCCCGGCGCCGGGAGAGCGCCCCTCCGCCAGCGCGGCGGCATACGCACCCGGATGCTTCACGTTCCACCACCGCACCCCGCCCACGTGCGAGTGCGCGCCCGGCCCCGCGCCCCACCAGTCGGCCCCGCGCCAGTACAGCTCGTTGTGCAGGCAGCGCCCCGCCTCCGAGGTGGCCCAGTTCGACACCTCGTACCAGGAGTAGCCGGCCCCCGCCATGACCGAGTCCGCGATCAGGTAGCGGTCGGCGTGCACGTCGTCGTCTGTCATCGGGACCTCGCCGCGACGGATCCGGCGGGCCAGCTGAGTGCCCTCCTCCACGATCAGGGCGTACGCGCTGATGTGGTCCGGACCGGCCCCCAGCGCCGCCGAGAGCGTGGTCCGCCAGTCCTCGTCACTCTCGCCCGGCGTCCCGTAGATCAGGTCCAGGTTGACGTGCTCGAAGCCCGCCGCCCGCGCCTCCGCGACGCACGCCTCCGGGCGTCCCGGCGTGTGCGTGCGGTCCAGCACCTTCAGGACGTGCTGCTTCGCGCTCTGCATGCCGAAGGAGACGCGGTTGAAGCCACCCGCGCGCAGCTCCGCCAGGTACCGCGGATCCACCGACTCCGGATTGGCCTCCGTCGTGATCTCGGCATCGTCGGCCAGGCCGAATTCCTCCCGGATCGCGGCGAGCATCCGTACGAGGTCACCCGCGGGCAGCAGCGTCGGCGTGCCCCCGCCCACGAAGACGGTGCGCACGGCCCTCGGATCGTCCCCCAGGACCTTGCGCGCCAGGCGGACCTCGTCGATCAGGGTGTCGGCGTAGTTCTCGCGCGAGGCGAGCACGCCTCCGGTGCCCCGCAGCTCGGTCGCCGTGTAGGTGTTGAAGTCGCAGTACCCGCAGCGCGTGGCGCAGTACGGGACGTGCAGGTAGAAGCCGAGCGGCCGCTCGGCGGCTCCCGCCAGGGCGTGCGACGGCAGCGAGCCGTCTGCGGGCATGGGTTCACCGTCGGGCAGTGCGGAAGGCATGCACCCATTGTCCCGCACCCGCCGGCTCCCCCGGCCCCGCCGGCCCCGCCACCTGCGGGGGGGCCTGGACGGGCCGGGCCCGGCCCCTCCAGGCCGCGCACCCGACCCGCCGTGACCAGCGCTACGCCTCCAGGGATCCCTCGTACATCTCGTCGATCAGGTACTTGAACTCGCGCTCGACCACGGGCCGCTTCAGCTTCAGGCTCGGCGTGAGGTCACCGTGCTCCACGTCCAGGTCCCGCGGCAGCAGCCGGAACTTCTTCACCGTCTGCCACTTCTGCAGGCCCTCGTTCAGGGTCTGCACGTACGTCTCGATGAGCCGCGTGGTCTCCGGCGCCGCCACGACCTCCGCGTACGTCTTGCCCTCCAGGCCGTGCTCGGCGGCCCAGCCCAGGATCGCCGGGCCGTCCAGCGCGATCAGCGCCGAGCAGAAGTTCCGGTCCGCGCCGTGCACCACGATGCTCGACACGTACGGGCAGATCGCCTTGAACCGTCCCTCGATCTCGGCCGGGGCGACGTACTTCCCGTTGGAGGTCTTGATCAGGTCCTTCTTGCGGTCGGTGATGCGCAGGTAGCCGTCCGGGGAGAGCTCGCCGATGTCGCCGGTGTGCAGCCAGCCGTCCGGCTCCAGGACCTCGGCGGTCTTCTCGGGCAGGTTGTGGTAGCCCTGCATGATGCCGGGGCCGCGCAGCAGGATCTCGCCGTCGTCGGCGATCCGGACCTCGGTGCCGGGGAGCGGCTTGCCGACGGTGCCGGTGCGGTAGGCCTCGCCCGGGTTGACGAAGGATGCGGCGCTGGACTCCGTCAGGCCGTAGCCCTCCAGGATGTGGATGCCGGCGCCCGCGAAGAAGTAGCCGATCTCGGGGGCCAGGGCGGCGGAGCCGGAGACGGCGGCGCGCAGCTTGCCGCCGAAGGCCTCGCGGAGCTTGGAGTAGACGAGCGTGTCGGCGATCTTGTGCTTGGTGGTGAGGCCGAAGGGCGCCGTGGCCTGGCCGGTGCGCCGGAAGTTGTCCTGGGTGACCTTGGCGTACTCGCGGGCGACGCCCGCCGCCCAGAGGAAGATCTTGTACTTGGCGCCGCCCGCGGCCCGGGCCTTGGCCGCGACCCCGTTGTAGACCTTCTCGAAGATGCGCGGAACGGCCGCCATGTACGTCGGCTGGACGACCGGCAGGTTCTCGATGATCTTGTCGATGCGGCCGTCGACGGCGGTGACGTGACCGACCTCGATCTGGCCGGAGGTCAGCACCTTGCCGAAGACGTGGGCCAGCGGCAGCCACAGGTACTGGACGTCGTCCGCGTTGATCAGGCCGGTCGCCACCGTCGCCTTGGCCATGTACGACCAGCTGTCGTGCCGCAGCCGCACGCCCTTGGGACGGCCGGTGGTGCCGGAGGTGTAGATCAGGGTGGCGAGCTGGTCGGCGGTGATGGCCGAGATCCGCTCCTTGACCGCCTCGGGATGCTTGGCGAGGTACTCCGCACCGCGCTTCTCCAGATCGGCGAGGCTCAGCACCCAGCCCTCCGGGTCGCCCTCGGCGGACACCGCGTCGGCGGTGTTCATGACGACGACGTGCGCCAGCTCGGGAAGGTCGGCGCGGTGCGCGCGGGCCTTCGCCAGCTGCGTCGCGTCCTCGGCGATGAGCACGCGGCTGGCCGAGTCCGCGAGGATGTACGCCGACTCCTCCGCATTGGTGCTCGGGTAGACGGTGGTGGTCGCGGCGCCCGCGCACATCACGCCGAGGTCGGCGAGGATCCACTCCACCCGGGTGTTGGAGGCGAGCGCGACGCGCTCCTCCGCTCGCAGCCCGAGGTCGATCAGCCCGGCGGCGATGGCGAAGACCCGCTCGGCCGCCTGTCCCCAGCTGAGCGACCTCCAGTCGTCGGGAGCGCCCTCGCCGCCGGCGGCCGGCACCGGGAACCGGTACGCCTCCGCGTTCGGCGTGGCGGCGACGCGCTCAAGGAAGAGGGCCGCCACGGTGGGCGGGCGGTTCTCGATCAAGGTCTGTGTGTCGCTCACGGACGTCCTCCGGGACCACGCGGGCTGGGCTGTCGTGACGGCTCATGCTCCGGTGCGCTGACTCAGGGCTTGTAACTGGCGAGTAACCATCGAGCAGTGATCAGACTAGGGGCCCTCCGCCTGGTGCGTAAGAGTCCGCGAGCGGCCGATTCATAACGAAACAGGCCCCCGCGCCGGTGCACGGGGGCCTGCTCGCGTCCTCGCGCCGCGCGGCGCCCAGGCGCCACTCACCGCAAGGCTGCACAGGGCTACTTCTTCTTGGCGCCGGACTCGTCGCTGGAGAGGACGGCGATGAAGGCCTCCTGCGGGACCTCCACCGAGCCGACCATCTTCATCCGCTTCTTGCCTTCCTTCTGCTTCTCCAGCAGCTTCCGCTTACGGGAGATGTCACCGCCGTAGCACTTGGCGAGGACGTCCTTGCGGATGGCGCGGATGGTCTCGCGGGCGATGACCCGCGAGCCGACGGCAGCCTGGATCGGCACCTCGAAGGCCTGCCGCGGGATGAGCTCGCGCAGCTTGGCGACGAGGCGCACACCGTAGGCGTAGGCGGCGTCCTTGTGCGTGACGGCGGAGAAGGCGTCGACCTTGTCGCCGTGCAGCAGGATGTCGACCTTGACCAGGCTGGAGGCCTGCTCGCCGGTGGGCTCGTAGTCGAGGGAGGCGTAACCGCGCGTCTTGGACTTCAGCTGGTCGAAGAAGTCGAAGACGATCTCGGCGAGCGGCAGGGTGTAACGGATCTCGACGCGGTCCTCGGAGAGGTAGTCCATGCCGAGGAGGGTGCCGCGACGGTTCTGGCACAGCTCCATGATCGCGCCGATGAACTCGGTCGGCGCGAGCACGGTGGCCCGCACGACCGGCTCGAACACGTCCGAGATCTTGCCCTCGGGGAACTCGCTCGGGTTGGTGACCGTGACCTCCTTGCCGTCCTCCAGGACCACGCGGTAGACCACGTTGGGGGCGGTGGCGATCAGGTCCAGGCCGAACTCGCGCTCCAGGCGCTCGCGGACCACGTCCAGGTGCAGCAGGCCGAGGAAGCCGACGCGGAAGCCGAAGCCGAGCGCCGCCGAGGTCTCCGGCTCGTAGACGAGCGCGGCGTCGTTGAGCTGCAGCTTGTCCAGGGCCTCGCGCAGGTCCGGGTAGTCCGAGCCGTCGAGCGGGTACAGGCCCGAGAAGACCATCGGCTTCGGGTCCTTGTAGCCGCCGAGCGCCTCGGTCGCGCCGCCGTGCAGGCTGGTGATGGTGTCACCGACCTTGGACTGCCGGACGTCCTTCACGCCGGTGATGATGTAGCCCACCTCACCGACGCCGATGCCGTCGGCCGGGGTCATCTCCGGGGAGGAGACACCGATCTCCAGCAGCTCGTGCGTGGCGCCGGTGGACATCATCCGGATGCGCTCGCGCTTGTTGAGCTGGCCGTCGACGACACGGACGTAGGTCACGACACCGCGGTACGAGTCGTAGACCGAGTCGAAGATCATCGCGCGGGCCGGGGCGTCCTTGGGGCCGACCGGGGCCGGGACCGTGGCGACGATCTTGTCGAGCAGCGCGTCCACGCCGAGACCGGTCTTCGCGGAGACCCGCAGGACGTCCTCGGGCTGGCAGCCGACCAGGTTCGCGAGCTCCTCGGCGAACTTCTCCGGCTGGGCGGCCGGCAGGTCGATCTTGTTCAGGACCGGGACGATCGCGAGGTCTTTCTCCATCGCCAGGTACAGGTTGGCGAGGGTCTGCGCCTCGATGCCCTGGGCGGCGTCCACCAGGAGGACCGTGCCCTCGCAGGCGGCCAGCGAGCGGGAGACCTCGTAGGTGAAGTCGACGTGCCCGGGGGTGTCGATCATGTTGAGGATGTGGGTGCTGCCCTGGTCCTCGCCCGTCCTGGGCGCCCAGGGCAGCCGGACGGCCTGGGACTTGATGGTGATGCCGCGCTCACGCTCGATGTCCATGCGGTCGAGGTACTGGGCGCGCATCTGCCGCTGGTCGACCACACCGGTGAGCTGGAGCATCCGGTCGGCAAGGGTCGACTTGCCGTGGTCGATGTGCGCGATGATGCAGAAGTTGCGGATCAGCGCCGGGTCGGTACGGCTCGGCTCGGGCACGTGGCTGGGGATCGCGGGCACGCAGTGTCCTGATTCTCGGGTCGCAGTCGGAAGCGTTGGCGAAGCGTCGGTCTGAGCGGGAGTCCGCGTCGCGCCGCTTTCGTCGGGGCGATGTGGATCCATACGCAGACTCCCATGGTCCCATGGACGGGGCAGTGCGCTCGGTTTGGGCCGTCCGGATCGTGCCTGGTAGCCTGGGCAGCTGTGTCTCGTACGCCCTCTCAGTCGGGGGTCTCCCCGGACTGAGTCCGGGGGAGGGACGCAATCCGAAGATCAAACTCTGAACCTGCAAAGGCTCTTTCGTGGCGAACATCAAGTCCCAGATCAAGCGGAACAAGACGAACGAGAAGGCGCGCCTGCGCAACAAGGCCGTCAAGTCCTCGCTCAAGACCGCGATCCGCAAGGCCCGTGAGGCCGTCGTCGCCGGTGACGTCGAGAAGGCCACCGTGGCCACTCGCGACGCCTCCCGTGCGCTCGACAAGGCCGTCTCGAAGGGTGTCATCCACAAGAACGCCGCCGCCAACAAGAAGTCGGCGCTGGCCTCCAAGGTTGCCTCCCTTCAGGGCTGAGCCCTCGATGTGAATCGCCGGTGAGGACCCAGCGGGCCCTCTCTTCCGCTCCTGACCGGCACACCGCGCCGCACGCGGCCTGCGTTCGCAAGTCGCGGCAAAGTGCGGCACACCTCGTGACTTCTCTCAGACACGGCACGCTGGCTAGTACGCCACGCTGACCAGCGTGGAAGCCCCCTGGTCCCCACTGGGGGGCTTCTTTGCGTCCGGACGCAAGAGAGCCCCGCCAACCGCGCGGGCGGATGACGGGGCGTCCCTTATTCCTGCGCTCTACATCTGGGGCGAGAACCGCATGATCACTCCGGCGGTTGGCTATACCGCTCCAGCGCCGCCTTGCTTGTGGACCGGTCCACAAGCCGCAGCTCCCACGGCCCCGTGTTCACGTCAAAGTCCTTACCGAAGCCAACCCATTTCCCCGCCATGCGGCGGCCGGTCGGCTCGACCAACAGCTGAATGGCCCCGTGGTAGCGAGCCCCGTTGTAGTAGCCATCTGCCGCCGTCTGCTCCACCCACGACCCGGTGACCACGTTGCGGTCAACGGTCAGGTCCAGCGTGAGGGGGCTGTCCGGGTTGCTGGACGCTCCGGGGAGACTCTGAGCGGTCAGCCGGTTCCCGTGCTGAACGATCACTACGTAGTGCTTGCCCTCGTACCTGTCGGACCGGCTGGACGAGTAGAACTCGTACCGGCTGAGCCACACCCCCGAGAACGTCTCGTCAGCCGTCTGTTTGGCCGTCTGGGAGCTCACGACAGCAGCCGCGACCCCTTCCGCACCCGCGTCCATGTCATGCCCTCCTGTCGCGTCTCCGTGCACCCGCGCCGTCGGTACGGGCAGGGCGAACCCCAGCGCTTCGACCGGACGGCCTGTGACCCGCTCTAACGCCCTCGCGTACACGCCCCGGGGTGTCCTGCTCGTACCCGACTCCCAGCGCTGTACCAGACGCTTCGACGCTTCGTTCGGCTCCCTGAGTTCTTGCCCGGCCCTCCGCAGGGCCTTGGCAAAGTCGTCTTGGCTTAAGCGCAGGCCGATACGCACGGCCCGCAGCACATCATTCGGCACGATGGCGGCCGTCGTCATGACGTCAAAGCTAGACCGAAGTCACAGCCAATGACACCCAATTGACGCCCTCGGAGGCGTCATTGACACCCCTCCGAGTGACGCCCACGCGACGCCCGAAGCGTCGTCGTTCCGTCCCTCCCGTGGCGGGAACATCGGTCCATCGACAGGGAACGACACGGCGAGAGGACGGCAAGGCAGATGACAAGCCCGACCGACTACCAGACGGCGCCGGTAGAGCTGCCGATGCGGGTGGCGCGTGAACCGGTCCCCGCCGAGGGATGCGATGTCTGCGCAGCGCTGGCCAAACAGCGGTCCCACAGCCGGCTCATGCGCGACGGAAGCGGCGTCAGTGACTGCAACGTGGAGATCCGCCGCCACCCCCACCCCGACTCCAAGGGGCGCGAGTGAGCACGCTTCTCCGATACGTGACCCACCGCATCGTCAGCCACCCCCAGGGTGAGGTCACCGTGTCCGCGCAGTGCCTTGACGGCGCCTGCGGCTGGACCGCAGGACCCATAACGGACGTGGCCTCCGTAGACGTCGACTGCATGGCCCACACGGGCCTGACCGGGCATCCCACGTTCGCCCGCAGGTATGAGGACGTGGCCTTGGTCGAACGCGTCGGTCCCTGACCCCCACGGACTACCACCCCGGAACGTCCCAGGGTGGTCGAACCACCGATCACGCACCATCCGCAGGGACCGACCCGAGGTCGTCCCTTGACCAGGAAGGCACAGACGTGACGATCACACAGCACGACAGCATCGAGGTTCTGAACCTCATCAGCCCCCAGCTTCGGGCGCTGCTCATCAAGGACGTGCGGAAGGATTGGCCCGACCTCACCGACGAGATGGGCGAGCGGGGCGTGAACCAGATGGTGGCGTACCTGGCCACCACCACGACCAGCGACGAGCCGCTGACGCCGTCGCTCCGCGTGGATTGGTTCTGGCACCAGTTCCTCAAGCGGAGCGTTCCCTACCTCGACTTCTCCCGGGCCCTCGGCGTGGACTACATCCACCACGTGCCCGACGAGGACGAGGGCGGCTCGGACCCTGGATCCGGCCGGGCCGCCATGGTCACGACGAAGGCCGCGATCCGCGCGGCCGGGTTCACCATCGACCCCGAGTTTTGGCCCAACGAGGGCGCGGCGGACTGCTCGCAGTGCCACGCTGGATGCACCGACAGCCCCGTGAACAAGTAGCCCCCTGAGACAGCCGCCCGGCCACGCCGCCGGGCGGCTGTGCCTGTGAACGAGAACGGAACCGAAGTGTCTGACACCCGTAGTGCTGCCTGGGACGAGTACGCGCAGAGCAAGCCCCAGCGGCGCACGACGAACGCCCGTGGCGAGTCCACATGGTTCAACTGGACTCAGTACGCCGACCACGGCCCCGGAGCCGACGTACTCGCATTGAAGCCGGGCGAGACCGCACTCGACCTTGGCTGTGGTGCCGGCGGGAACGCGGCCCATCTCGCCACCCTCGGTATGAAGGTTGTGGGCATCGACCTCTCCCCCAAGCAGCTCGCCAAGGCCCGGGACCGGTGGGCCGACGTGGACGGGATGGAGCTGCACCAGGGCGACGCGCTCGCGTACCTGGGGCAGACCTACAAGGTCTTCGATGCGATCTACAGCGTCTTCGGTGCAGGCTGGTTCTCGGACCCCGGCCTGTTGCTTCCGATCGTTCACGCGAATCTCAAGCCCGGAGGCGTGTTCGCTATGTCCCAGCGCCCTCCTGTCGAAGGGTGCTACGGCTGCCAGGCGTCGTACATCCCGCGTGGTCCTGATGAAGACCCTGCTGTCGTCAAGCGGTGGGACTACGAACCGGATGTGTGGGCGCTGATCCTCAAGGAACACGGATACGTGGACGTATCTGCGTTCGTGATTGCTCCGCCTGCGGGGAGCCAGCGCATGGGCACTCTGTTCGTCCGGGGCGTCCAAGGAGGCTAGGAGTAGCCCGAGGGCAGGGCAGGGCCAGGACAGGGTAAGAGCTGCGGCCGGGACGGGGCCCGGCGGCAGCCGGCCGGGACGAACCCGGGCAGGGTCGGTGCGGGCTAGCGGCGCTGGGGGCGGGCCGCGCGGGCTACCGCCACGACCGCTTTTTCGAGCGCGTACTCCGGGTCGTCGCCGCCGCCCTTGACTCCCGCGTCGGCGGCGGCCACGGCACGCAGCGCGTCCGAGACGCCGTCCGCCGACCAGCCCCGCATCTGCTGGCGGACCCGGTCGATCTTCCACGGCGGCATGCCCAGGTCCCGGGCCAGGTCACCGGGGCGGGCCCCGCGAGGGGCGGAGGCCAGTTTGCCGATCGCGCGCACCGCCTGGGCCAGGGCGCTGGTGATCAGGACCGGGGCCACGCCGGTGGACAGCGACCAGCGCAGGGCTTCGAGGGCCTCCGCCGCGCGTCCCTCGACGGCCCGGTCGGCGACCGTGAAGCTGGAGGCCTCGGCCCGGCCCGTGTAGTAGCGGCCGACCACGGCCTCGTCGATGGTGCCCTCGACGTCCGCGCACAGCTGGGCCGCCGCGCTGGCCAGCTCCCGCAGGTCGCTGCCGATCGCGTCGACCAGCGTCTGGCACGCCTCGGGCGTCGCAGAACGCCCCAGCGTGCGGAACTCGCCCCGTACGAACGCCAGCCGGTCCGTGGCCTTCGTCATCTTCGGGCAGGCGATCTCGCGCGCACCCGCCTTCCGCGCCGCGTCCAGCAGACCCTTGCCCTTGGCTCCGCCCGCGTGCAGGAGGACGAGGCTGATCTCCTCGAACGGCGCGTCGACGTACGCCTTGACCTCCTTCACCGTGTCCGCGGACAGGTCCTGCGCGTTGCGCACGATCAGCACCTTGCGCTCGGAGAACAGCGAGGGGCTCGTGAGCTCGGCCAGCGTGCCGGGCTGGAGCTGCTCGCAGGAGAGGTCGCGCACGTCCGTGTCGGTGTCGGCGGCGCGCGCTGCCGACACCACCTCCCGCACGGCACGGTCGAGGAGGAGGTCCTCCTGCCCCACCGCGAGGGTGAGCGGGGCGAGGGGATCGTCGGTGGGGTTCTTCCTGGTGGCCATCGTGTCCAGCATCCCACGCCGCACCGACAGGCCCCCGTCCCGCATACCCGAGAATGGTCGCGTGAATGTGCGACACGTACTCGTCCTGCCCGACCGCGACACCGCCGAGGAGGTGGCGCGCGAAGCAGTTGACCGCTTCGGTCTCCCGGAGGAACCCCAGCTGTTCCGTGACGCCCTGGCCGGGGAGGACGACGCCGAGGACGCCCAGTGGCTGGTGGTCGTGGAGGATCCGCGGCAGCGACTCGACGCCACCACGCTGGACGGCCTCGCCGCCGAGTACGAAGGCTGGCTGGAAGCCCCCTGAGCCGCGGGCCCCGCAGGGCCGTGCCGTCACCTGCCCGGTGGGCCCGCGACATCCGTGTGACGAGACCGCCGGGACCGGTGCCTACGCCTACGTCTTGTGGACGATCTGGACGTCCAGCGTCACTTCCACGCTCGAACCGAGGGCCGCGATCCCGTGCGCGAGCATCGACTGCCAGTTCAGGGTGAAGTCCTCGCGGTTGAGTTCGGCGGTGGCCCGGCAGGCGGCCCGCGGTTCGCCCTCCATACCCGTGCCGATCCCCAGGTACTGCGTGTCGAGGGTGACGGAGCGGCTGATTCCGTGGAGCGTGAGGGCGCCGGCCACGGCCCAGCGGCTGCCGCTGCGGTGGATGAACCGCTCGCTGTAGAACTCCACCGTGGGGTGCCGGGGCGCGTCCAGGAAGTCGGCGGACCGCAGGTGGTCGTCCCGCAGCCGCACCCCGGTGTCGATGCTCGCCGCGTCGATGATCACGTGCATGGAGGAGTCCTCCATGCGCTCGGCTATCCGCACCGCGCCGGCGAACGTGTTGAACCGGCCCCGGATCCGGGCGAAGCCGATGTGCCTGGCCGTGAAGCCGATGGACGAATGCGTCGGATCGAGCTCCCAGTGGCCCGGCTGCGGCAGGAGCGGCGGTTCCACCGCGTCCAGGATGATCTCCCCGGTACCGGGCTGCCCCGGCTCCCCGACCAGCGTGGCCCCGTGGAACGGCGCGTACCCCTCGGCGGTGACGGACAGCCGGTACTCCCCCTGCGGCACGGCGGCCGTGAACCCTCCGTACGGGTCGGTCTCCCCGCGGACGATCCGGCGGCCGATCGGGTCGGTCACCTCGAACGCGGCCTGCCGCACCGGCTGGTGGACCGTGTCGAGAACCCGGCAGCTGAGCAGGCCTGCTGCAGGCGGCAACGTCAGTGCCGCTGATGTGTGCGGGCTGGACGTTCCGGCCGACTCCATACCCCGTCGGCGACCGAACATGGCTGATGCACCCCCGTGCTGTGTGGACTTGGACCGTGCTGGCGAAGACGCATTCGATCATGCTGTCGGGTTGCGGGCAAACAGAAAGGGTGCGCCCGCTATGCCCGGACCGGCTTCGCCGCCGGCCGGCTTTGAATGCTCGCACTCCCGCGCCCCTGCCCGTGACGGCGATCGAGCCGTCGGTGTCGGTGCGCAGGACGGTCGCCCCCAAGGCCCGCAGCCGCGTGAGCGTACCCGGCGCGGGGTGTCCGTAGCGGTTCTCCGCGCCGACCGGGACGATCGCGAGCCGTGGCCGGATCCTCGCGTGCAGGTCCGGGTCCTGGTGTGCGGAGCCGTGATGGGCGACCTTGAGCACATCCACCGGACCCAACTCCGGATGCTCCTTCAAGAGGCCTTGCTGGGCGGGGGGTTCCAGGTCGCCCAGCAGGAGCAGGGTCAGGCCCGCGGCGTGCACCAGCAGGGCCACACTCGCGTCATTGGCCCCCTCCGACGGCGGGCCCGCCGCAGGTGGCCACAGCACCCACCATTCCAGCGGGCCGGCTTGCCTGCGCTCCCCCGCTGCCGCCGCCACGACGGGGACACCGGCGGCCGCCGCGGTCCGCCGGACGAAGGCTGCCTGACCGGGCGGTTCTTCCAGCGTCGTGGTCTGAATCACACCCACGGACCGGCCGCGCAGCACGCCGGAAAGACCCGCCACGTGGTCGGCGTGAAAATGCGTCAGCAGGAGCAGCGGCACCCTGCGCACGCCCAGGGCCCGCAGACACGCGTCCACCGGGCCGGGGTCGGGACCGGCGTCCACCACGACCGCCGTGCCCGGGGCGACCGCCAGTACGGCCGCGTCTCCCTGGCCCACCGCGCACTGGACGTAGCTCCAGCCGGGCGGAGGCCAGCCGGTGAGCGTACGGGTCACCTGCGGCGGCCTCAGCACGGCGAGGAGCAGCAGCACGGCCAGCGCCCAGCAGAGCCACCGCCTCCGGATCAGCCGGGCGCCGAGCCCTACGAGCACCAGCGTGGCGGCGGCCAGCAGGAGGCCACCGGTGATCCCGCCGGGCCAGGGCAGCTCCGCTCCGGGCAGCCGCGCCCCGGTCCGGGCCACAGCGGCGATCCACCCGGCCGGGACACCCGCGCACCAGGCGAGCAGTTCCGCGGCGGACATCCACAGCGGAGCCACCGCGAGCGCCGCGAAGCCGAGCACCGTCGCGGGACCCGCGGCCAGCTCGGCCAGCAGGTTGCAGGGGACCGCCACCAGGCTGACCCGGGCCGAGAGCACGGCCACCACGGGCGCGCACACGGCCTGCGCCGCCGCGGCGGCCCCCACCGCCTCGGCGAGCCGGGGCCGCATCCCGCGCCGCCGCAGGGCTTCGCTCCACCGGGGGGCAAGGGTGAGCAGCGCCCCGGTGGCCAGAACGGACAGCAGGAAGCCGTAACTGCGGGCCAGCCACGGGTCGTAGAGGACGAGCAACAGCACGGCGGCGGCCAGGGCGGGGATCAGGGACCTGCGCCGGCCGGTGGCGATCGCCAGCAGGGTGATCGACCCGCAGGCCGCGGCCCGCAGCACGCTCGGCTCCGGTCGGCACACCACGACGAAGGCCAGCGTCAGGGCGGCCCCGCACAGGGCCGTCGCCCGCAGCGACAGCCCGAGGCGGGGCGCCAGGCCCCGCCGCTCGGCCTGCTGCGCTCGGGCCGGGGGCCCGATGAGCAGGAACAGCACCACGGTCAGATTCGACCCGGAGACGGCCAGCAGGTGCAGCAGGTCGGTGGCCCGGAACGCGTCGTGCAGATCGGGCGGCACCCGGGATGTGTCCCCGACCACCAGGCCGGGCAGCAGCGCCCTCGCGTCCGGCGCGAGCCCCTCGGTGGCCTCGCGGAGCCCGGCCCGCAAGCGCCCGGCGAATCGCTGTGCGGTACTGGGGCCGCCGGTCACCCTGGGCGGGGTGTCACCGGCCGGGCGCAGCAGTGCCACGGCCCGCTCCCCGTCCCGGGCCGGCGCCAGCCGGGCGACCACCGTCACCCGCGTCGACGGCTGCAGCCGCGTCCATCCCGGATCCCCCGCCAGCACCCGTACCGGCGTGGTGACCCGGGTACGCGTCCCGTCGGGCGCGGTCACGCCGGTCACCACCGCGTCCAGCACCGTCACGGGCGGCCCCTTCCCGCTCCGGGCGGCCCGCGGGTCGGAGGTGACGGTGAACTCCGCGAGGACGCGGGAGTGTTCCCGCGCCAGCCCCGCGACGGGCCCGGCCCGCGCCTCGGCCCGGTGGAGCCCCGCGACCCCGGCTCCGGCCGCCGCGCACAGCAGGGCCGCGGCCGCGCACGCGCCGACCTGCCAGAACGGCTCGGGGCGTCTCCCCCACCCGGCCCAGATCAGCCCTCCCCCGGCGGCTGCCCCGAGAGCGACCGCGGCGGCGGTCCAGCCGGCCGGCACGTCCAGGGCGACGGCCGCCGCTGCCCACGCGGCCATGGCGGGCACCGCGAGGCGCAGATCCACCGGGCCCGGCCCCTCGGGCCCGGTCACGGCCGCACCAGCTTGCGCAGATCGGCGAAGCGGCGCTCCCCGATCCCGTTGACCTGACGGAGCTCCTCTACGGAGCGAAAGCCGCCGCGGGCGGTACGGAAGTCCACGATGTGCTGCGCCAGCACCGGCCCCACCCCCGGCAGACCGTCCAACTGGGCGACCGTTGCGGTGCCCAGGCTGAGCGGGCCGGGACTCGCGCCCGAGCCTGCCCCGGGCGCCACCGGCGGCGCCGGGGCTCCCACCAGCACCTGCTCTCCGTCCACCAGCACCCGGGCCCGGTTCAACCCGGTGATGTCCGTACCGGGCCGTACCCCTCCCGCCGCGGCCAGCGCGTCCTCCACCCGTGAGCCGGCGGGCAGCCTCCGCACTCCGGGATCACGGACCTTGCCGCTGACGTCCACGACGATGCGCGTCCCGGTGCCTGCGGCCAGGAGGGACGGGGCGGCGGCCCCTGCCGGAGCCGGGGTCATCGCCGACGCCGTCCCCGGGGCGACCACGGCCGGCGCGGTCACCGGATGCGGGCGGGCCGACCAGTACTGCTGCGCGGCGAAGCCGGCCGCCGCGACCAGGACCACCGCCACCGCGACCACCGTGCGCGGCTCCATCCCGCAGCGGGCCTGGAGCCACACCGGCAGCCGCTCCCGCACGGCCAGCCTCCGCATGGACCGGGATTCCGCCTCGGCCCCCTCGTCTGGCGGTGGCCCGACCGCTGCCTCCGCCCCCTCGCCGGGCGGTGGCCCGACCGCCGCCTCCGCCCGGCTCCGGTACCCGGTTCCGGGATCGCCCCGCTCGGGCGCGGGCGGCACCGCCGGGACCCGTAAGCCTCCCGAGGCCGGCGGAACCGAAGCAACCGGCGCAACGGGCGGAACCGGCAGGACTGGCACAACCGGTGGCACCGGCGGAACCGGCGCGAGCGGCAGGACCGACGGCACTGACACCACCGGCGCGGCCGGCACGACCCGCGGCGGGCCGCTGCCCCCGAGAAGCGCTTCCGCCCGACGGCGCACCGCGTCGGGATCCGGCTGAGCGTCAGTATGGCGGCGCCGGTTGGCGCGGCGGTGCCGCAGACGGCTGTCGGAATGGCTGGGACGGCCGGGGCCGCTCGTGGCGCCGGACGGATACGAGGTACGCGTGCGAGGAGTCATGCAACGACCGTAGGGGCGAATCCCGAAAGCCGTTCGGAACCGTCAATTCCTGTGGAAAACAGGCCGCTTGTGGATAATCCAGTCACTCGTTCCGGTGATCAGCGGGGCGAGACGACCGCTGCCAGCAGCCCAGGTCCCGTGTGCGCGCCGATCACCGCGCCGACCTCGCTGACGTGCATCTCGACCAGCCCGGGGATCCGTGCACGGAGCCGCTGCGCGAGTTTTTCGGCCCGCTCCGGCGCCGCCAGGTGGTGCACCGCCACGTCGACGCTGGCCGACCCGGCGCGCTCGACGGCCAGTTCTTCCAGCCGGGCGATGGCCTTGGAGGCCGTGCGGACCTTCTCCAGCATCTCGATCCGCCCCCCGTCCAGCGTCAGCAGCGGCTTGACCGCCAGGGCCGAACCGAAGAGCGCCTGGGCCGCCCCGATCCGGCCGCCCCGGCGGAGGTAGTCGAGGGTGTCGACGTAGAAGTAGGCTGACATGGCCGACGCCCGCTTCTCGGCGGCGGCCACGACCTCGTCCACGGAGCCGTCCGCCTCCGCGACCTCGGCGGCGGCCAGCGCGCAGAAGCCGAGGGCCATCGCCACCATGCCGGTGTCGACGACGCGGACGGGGACGGGGGCGGTCCTGGAGGCGACGACCGCGGCGTCGTAGGTACCGGAGAACTCGGCGGACAGGTGGAGGCTGACGATGCCGCTCGCCCCGGCGTCCGCGGCCGCCTGATAGGCCCGGACGAACTCCTCCGGGCTGGGGCGGGAGGTGGTGACCGAACGGCGCTTCTGCAACGCCTGGGCGAGGCTGCGGGCCGAGATCTCGGTGCCCTCTTCGAGTGCCTCGTCGCCGAGCACCACGGTGAGCGGGACGGAGGTGATTCCGTGCCGCGCCATGGCCAGTGGGGGCAGGTAGGCCGTGGAATCAGTGACGATCGCGACATGGCGGGACATGAGCCGGAGGGTACCGGGAGTGGAGGTGCGCCTGCAGCCTGGGGCCCTCCCGGGGGCTACCGCCCCGGCCCAGCGGTCCGGCGGTCCGCCGCCGCGCTGCAGCCGCCCGGCCCCGCGGTCCACCGCCCGAGCCCCGCAGCCGCGCCCCCACAGCCCACCCCGACAGCCCGCCGCCGCTCAGGCCGCCGCTCTCAGATCCGGCTCTCAGGTCGTGCTCTCCGGCCGCCGTGCCTTCTGCCAGGAGTACGGGGTCGCCGGGGCAGCCGGATTCAGCGCCGCCGGCTCCGCCTGCGCGCCCCAGCCGCCCTGAGCCGAAGCCGCTCCCTGAGTCGAAGCCGCTCCCGAAGCCGCTCCAGAGGCCGGGCCCGAAGCCCGTCCCGCATCAGGCGCCGCAGCAGCCCCCGGCGTCCTGCCCGCCGTGTCCGCCTGCGCCGCGTCCCAGGCGGCGGCCGCCGCCGCAAGCTCGTCCACCGACTCGCGGGACCAGTCCCGCAGAGCGCCCGACTCCATCTCGATCTCGGAGGACAGCGCGGACAGGTCATCGGCCGCGAAGCGGCGGGCCCGGTCGCGCGCGGCCCAGCGCAGCGAATCCGCGGCCTCTGTGATCTTGGCCGCCCGCTCCCGCAGGTCGGGCAGGCTGTCGGCGATCCGCTTGCGGTCCGGCTCCTGCTCCAGCCGCTTGAGCTCGTCGTCCAGCTCGTACCCGTGCGCGCTGAGCCGCTCGAACAGTCCGATCGACTCCTTCAGCGAGGCGTCCATCCGGACCCCCGCGTACAGCGCCTGCTGCGTGGCCCGCATCGACATCCGCAGGTCGAGCCGCAGCTGCGCCAGCGCCCCCGTCACGCCGACCTGGCCGAAGCTCTTCGCGCGCAGGGTCGTGTCCTCCACCGTCCGGCGGGCCTGCGTGATCGTACGGTCCACCCCGCGCTTCGCCGCCCCCACCACCTTGACGGTCACGAACACGCCCAGGCCAAGGAAGGCGAAAAGCATCATCAGCGCGAAGACGATCAGCGCGGCCTCCATGAGTGTCCCTTCCCCAGTCCCCAGCAGCTCTTTTGTTCCTACCCCCACCGTAAACGCCGCGGGCAGGCTGAGGGTTCCAATCGAACCCCCAACCTGCCCGTACGGGATCTCCCCCATGGGGACGACGCGCCCGGCCGACAGCCCCGGACGCCGTCGGCCCCTGTGGCGTCAGATGACGATGTTGACCAGCTTCGGCGCGCGCACGATCACCTTGCGGATCTGCGCACCGCCCAGCGCCGCGACCACGCCCTCATCGCTCACCGCCAGCCGCTCCAGCTCCGCCTCCGAGATCGTCGGCGGCACCTCCAGCCGCGCCTTGACCTTGCCCTTGAGCTGCACCACGCACGTCACGCTCTCGTCCACGACGTACGCCGGGTCGGCGACCGGGAAGTCCTGGTGGACCACCGATTCGCTGTGGCCCAGGCGGTGCCACAGCTCCTCCGCGATGTGCGGCGCCAGCGGGGCGACCAGCAGCACCAGCCGTTCGGCGACCGAGCGCTCCAGCGGACGGCCCGCCTTCGTCAGGGCGTTGTTCAGTTCGGTGATCTTCGCGATGGCGGTGTTGAACCGCAGCCCCGCCAGGTCCGAGCCCGCCCCGTCGATCGCCTTGTGCAGCGCGCGCAGGGTGTCCTCGGCGGGCTCGGCGTCGACGACCGTCACCGCGCCCGTCTCCTCGTCGACGATGTTGCGCCACAGCCGCTGCAGCAGTCGGTACTGGCCGACCACGGCGCGGGTGTCCCACGGACGCGAGACGTCCAGCGGCCCCATCGCCATCTCGTACAGGCGCAGCGTGTCCGCGCCGTACTCCTCGCAGATCTCGTCCGGCGTGACCGCGTTCTTCAGGGACTTGCCCATCTTGCCGTGCTCACGCTTGACCGGCTCGCCCTGGTAGAAGTAGCCGCCGTCGCGCTCCTCGACCTCGGCCGCGGGTACGTAGACACCGCGCGCGTCGGTGTAGGCGTACGCCTGGATCATGCCCTGGTTGAACAGCTTGTGGAACGGCTCGGCCGAGGAGACGTGTCCCAGGTCGAAGAGGACCTTCGACCAGAAGCGCGCGTACAGCAGGTGCAGCACCGCGTGCTCGGCGCCGCCCACGTACAGGTCCACACCGCCGTGCGGCGCGCTCTCGGTCGGGCCCATCCAGTACTGCTCGATGGCCGGGTCGACCAGCGCCTCGGCGTTGTGCGGGTCCAGGTAGCGCAGCTCGTACCAGCAGGAACCGGCCCAGTTGGGCATGGTGTTCGTCTCGCGGCGGTAGCGCTTGACCCCGGAGCCGTCGCCCAGGTCCAGCTCCACGTGGACCCACGCCTCGTTGCGCGAGAGCGGGGTCTCCGGCTTCGACGTGGCGTCGTCGGGCTCGAAGGTGCGCGGCGAGTAGTCCTCGACCTCCGGCAGCTCCAGCGGCAGCATCGACTCGGGCAGCGGGTGCGCGACGCCGTCCTCGTCGTAGACGATCGGGAAGGGCTCGCCCCAGTAGCGCTGACGGCTGAACAGCCAGTCGCGCAGCCGGAAGTTGACCGTCCCCTCACCGATGCCCCGTGCCTCCAGCCACGCCGTGATGGCGGCCTTGGCCTCGCCGACGTCCAGGCCGTCCAGCGAGATGCCCTCCCCGGTCGAGTTGACCAGGACGGCGTCGTGGGCGACGAACGCCGCATCCCACGCGGCCGGGTCGGTGCCCCGCCCGTCGGTGGGTGCCACGACGCACCGCATCGGCAGCTCGAAGGCGCGCGCGAACTCGAAGTCGCGGCTGTCGTGCGCGGGGACGGCCATGATCGCGCCGGTGCCGTAACCCATCAGCACGTAGTCGGCGATGAAGACCGGCACCTGCTCGCCGCTGACCGGGTTGGTCGCGTACGCGCCGGTGAAGACACCGGTCTTGTCCTTGGCCTCGGCCTGCCGCTCGACGTCCGACTTCGAAACCGCCTGCTTGCGGTACTCCTGCACGGCCTCGGCCGGGGTGGCGTGGCCGCCGGTCCATACGGCGTGGGTGCCCTCGGGCCATTCCGCGGGGACGATGGCTTCGACCAGGTCGTGCTCGGGGGCCAGCACCATGTAGGTGGCGCCGAACAGCGTGTCCGGGCGGGTGGTGAAGACGGTGATCGCACCGGCGTCGCCGACCGCGAAGTCGACGCGCGCGCCCTCGCTGCGGCCGATCCAGTTCCGCTGCTGCAGCTTGATGGCCTCGGGCCAGTCCAGCGCGTCCAGATCGTCCAGCAGCCGGTCGGCGTATGCGGTGATCCGCATGTTCCACTGGCTCAGCTTGGCCTTGAAGACCGGGAAGTTGCCGCGCTCGGACCGGCCGTCGGCGGTGACCTCTTCGTTGGCCAGTACGGTGCCCAGCCCCGGGCACCAGTTCACGGGCGCGTCCGAGGCGTACGCCAGCCGGAACCCGTTCAGTACGTCGGCGCGCTCACCGGCGGTCAGCCCGCCCCACGGACGGCCTCCGGGAACCTCGCGCGAGCCGTCCTCGAAGGCGGCGACCAGCTCGGCGACCGGCCGGGCCTTCCGCGCGTCCGCGTCGTACCAGGAGTTGTAGATCTGCAGGAAGATCCACTGGGTCCACTTGTAGTAGTCGGGGTCGATCGTCGCGAAGGAGCGGCGCTTGTCGTGGCCCAGGCCCAGCCTGCGCAGCTGGACCTTCATGTTCTGGATGTTCGCCTCGGTCGACACGCGCGGGTGCGTGCCGGTCTGCACGGCGTACTGCTCGGCCGGCAGGCCGAAGGCGTCGAAGCCCAGGGTGTGCAGGACGTTGTGGCCGATCATCCGCTGGTGACGGGCGTAGACGTCGGTGGCGATGTAGCCGAGCGGGTGGCCGACGTGCAGGCCCGCACCGGACGGGTACGGGAACATGTCCATGATGAACTTCTTGGGCCGCGCGACCACGGCCGGGTCGCCGGCCAGGTCACCCGTCGGGTTCGGGGCCTCGTAGGTGCCCTCGGCGTCCCATACGTCCTGCCAGCGTGCCTCGATGTCGGCGGCCATGGCGGCCGTGTAACGGTGCCCCTCGGCCGCCTCGGGGGCCGGGGTGTTCGTCTCGCTCATGATTTCTGAAGCTCCATCGATCGTCTCTGCCGTGTCTGCCTGCCCAAACGAAAAAACCCCTCGCACAGGAGGGGACGCCGCGCCGATGCCGACCGTCTCGGGGTCGGCACTGATCAGCGCGGCTCGGTAAGCAGAAGGCGTACGGCACGCATGGCGTCAGGGTACCGCAGCGGCCCCCAGGGCCGCTCAGCCGTCCGGCCGGCGGGCCGCCGGTACCCGTGGCGAGCGCACGACGAGAAGCGGGCCACCCGATCCGGGTGACCCGCTTCTTCACTGTGGAGCTAAGGAGAATTGAACTCCTGACCTCCTGCATGCCATGCAGGCGCTCTACCAACTGAGCTATAGCCCCTCGTCCTGCCCGCCGCCCCGGTTCCCGTTTCCGGTCCCCCCTGGCGACGTCCCAAACATTACACGGTCATGGCCCTGCTCCAAAAATCGGTTTCCGTGAGCGCAAGGCCATGCCCCGTGTGATGCGGCGTGATGCGGTGTGGCGCGATGCGATCCGGTCCGGACGTGATCCGGCCCGCCCCGCCACGCCCTCGTGAACCGCTCGTCACGCCCTCGCGAACTGGTAGAACCGCTTGAGCGTGCAGTGCTCGTCGAGCAGCCGTCCGTAGATCGGCTCCCCCTCCAGCTCACGGTACGTCTCGATCGGGTCGCCTTTTATGATCAGCGCCCGCGCGCATTCCTCGCACCAGTACTGGTAGTCGGGGTTGACGGGCTCCATGTCCCGCACGATCGGCGTGCCGTTGTTGCACCAGTCGCACCGCCGCCGGTGTGCACCCATGCGTCAGCGACTCCCTCCCGCGTCGGGCCGTCGACTCCCCCTCCGGCGGTCCGATTCTGCCATGCCGGTACCAGCCCGGTCAGCAAGCGCACAAAGGGTACAAAAGCAAGGATCCCGCCCCCTGTTGGGGACGGGATCCTGATTGTGGAGCTAAGGAGAATTGAACTCCTGACCTCCTGCATGCCATGCAGGCGCTCTACCAACTGAGCTATAGCCCCGCTCTCCGCCGCGCTCCCCCCGTTTCCGGTGTTGCGCGCTGCGAACAAGAAGAACTCTAGCCTGTGACCAGCCGGAAAGTGAAATCCGGGTGGCGGCCCCCGCCGGGGCGCTGCACGGGCCCCGCAGGGGCGTGCTCAGTCGTCGTCGCCGAGCACCGGTTCCGGCAGCGTGCCGGCGTTGTGCTCCAGCAGACGCCAGCCGCGCGCACCCTCGCCGAGGACGGACCAGCAGCAGTTGGAGAGCCCGCCCAGGCCCTCCCAGTAGTACGACTCCAGGCCGAGCAGGCGGCCGATGGTCGTACGGATGGTGCCGCCGTGGCTGACCACGACGAGCGTGCCGCCCTGCGGGAGGCGGTCGGCGTGCTCCAGCACCACCGGCGCGGCCCGGTCGGCGACTTCGGTCTCCAGCTCACCGCCGCCGCGGCGGACCGCCTCGCCGCGCTTCCACGCGGCGTACTGCTCGCCGTACTTCCCCAGGATCTCGTCGTGCGTCAGGCCCTGCCACTCACCCGCGTACGTCTCGCGCAGCGCCGCATCGTGCCGCACCGGCAGCCCCGTGACGGCGGCCAGCTCGGCGGCCGTGGCGGAGGCCCGCCGCAGGTCGGAGGCCACGATGGCGTCGGGCTTCAGCGAGGCGAGCAGCCGTGCGGCGCGGCGCGCCTGCGCCACACCGGTCTCGGTCAGCTCGATGTCCGTGGAGCCCTGGAAGCGCCGCTCCAGATTCCACGCGGTCTGGCCGTGCCGCCAGAGAACGATCTTCCTGGGGGTCTTGGTCTTGCCCGTGTCGGTCGCGCTCAGAACAGATCACCGTCCAGCTCGTCGTCGCCCGCCGCCTCGCGCAGCTTGGCGTGCTCCTCCGCCTTGCCCTTGGTGAGCTTGGCGTCCTCGGGGAGGTCGATCTCGGGGCAGTCCTTCCACAGGCGCTCCAGCGCGTAGAAGACCCGCTCCTCGCTGTGCTGGACGTGGACGACGATGTCGACGTAGTCGAGCAGGATCCAGCGGGCGTCGCGGTCGCCCTCGCGGCGCACCGGCTTGGTGCCGAGCTCCTTGAGCAGGCGCTCCTCGATCTCGTCGACGATCGACTTGACCTGACGGTCGTTGGGCGCCGAGGCGAGCAGGAAGGCGTCGGTGATCGACAGCACGTCGCTGACGTCGTACGCGATGATGTCGTGCGCGAGCCGGTCGGCCGCGGCCTGGGCGGCGGCGGTGATGAGCTCGATGGAGCGGTCCGTGGCGGTCACTGGCCATGCTTTCGGGTTGGCGGGCAGATCCTTACAAGGGTCTCATGTACCGCCGACACCGCCCGCGCGGAACGTCCCGCGCGGACGGAACCGCCCCTCCCGGCCCGCTCCGCACCGGATCCAGGCCCGCTCCGCACCTGATCCACGCCCGCTCCGCACCTGATCCAGGCCTGTTCAGGACCGGATCCAGGCCCGCTCGGACCGGAGCGAGGCCCGCTCAGGACGGTTTGTAGTCCTTGCCCAGGATCACCACGATCTCCGCGTTGACGGCGTTCTCCGCCTTCTTCACGACCGTCTCCGGCAGCCCCAGCGTCTTGGCGACCTCCACGGCCCTGTCCCGCTGCGCGTCGTCCTGGTACGTGATCTGCGAGGCGGCGGCGGTCTTGTCGGCCTTGCCGCCGTCCACGAAGGTGTAGCCGCCGTTGAGTAGCGCCGCCTTCGCCGCGATCTGCGTCTTCTGGTCGCCGGTGGCGTCCTTGAGGCCGACGCGCGGCATGGCACCGGCCGGCGCCGCCGTGGCGGAGCCGCCGAGGACCTCCTTGACGACCTTCTTGTTCGCCTCGTCCGTGAGGGTGCCGTCCGGCTTCACCGCGAGGACGTCGGTGCGGTACGCGCCCGCCTTGGCGTGCTCGCCCAGCTTGGCCAGCAGGGAGCCGAGCGCCTGCGCGTTCAGGGCCGGGTCGAGGATCTGGCCCATGCTCTCGACCGTCATGGTCGCCGACTTCGGATCGCCCGGAACCTTGCGCAGTACTGCGTGCAGGACCTGGCCCATCCGCTCCAGCTGCTTGGCCTCCGCCTCGCCCTGGCCGCGGTGGGTGGCGTAGGCGACGGCCATCGGGCCGCTGAGGCTCTGCTTCTGGCCCTGCGCCACCGCCGGGGTCTTCGCCGCGTCGTCGGCCGGTACGGCGGTGTCGGTATCGACCTGGATGCCGCCGATCAGCTCGACCAGGTTCTCCAGGAAGGGGGTGTCCAGGCGCCAGGTGCCGCCGATGCGGGTGCCGAACACGGAGTCGAGGGCTTCACGGGTACCGAGGCTGCCATCCTCTACGGCCTTGCCGAGGGTCGTGGCGGTGCCGTCGGAGTTCAGGACGCTCAGGGTGTTCGGGAGCAGGACGGTGGCGCCCTGCCCGGCGGTGACGTTGTCGACCAGCAGCGCCGTCGAGGTGCCGCCCCGCTTGGTGTTGTGCACGTGGACGACGATCATGTCGCGCTTCTGCGCCCCCGTGGGACCGGCCGCGGCGGAATCCTTCTGCCCGGGGCCTTCGAGGAAGGGCAGCTTGCCCGCGTACCAGAGGTAGCCGAGGCCCCCGACGGCGAGCAGGGCGAGGACGACGATCAGGGCCACGACGCGGCTGCGGCCGCGGCGGCGGGCCTCTTCCCGGCGCTCGGTGCGGCTCTCGGTGAACTTGAGCCAGTCGATGACGTCGTCGGAGTCCTCGTCGGGCTGGTCGATGAAGGCGAACTGCTCGGTGCGGTAGTCGGCGGCCGGCGCGGCATCGGCGCCGGCCCGGCGGGGCCCGGGGACGTGCGCCTCGGCCTCCCGCGGTTCCCGCTGCGCCTCCCGGGCGGGCGCGGGTACGGGCGCCTCCGGCTCGGGGGCCGCCTGGCGGGGGATCCACTGCTGGGCCTGCTGGGCTTGCTGGGTGTCGTACCCGTAGCCGGAGGTGGCCTGGGCCTGCGGGTGGTCCTGCCGGCCGTAACCCTGTTCGCCGTACCCCTGCTCGCCGTACTGGCCGTGGTCCTGGGAGGGCTGCTGCTGCGGGTAGTACTGCTGCTGCTCGTAAGCCTGCTGGTCGTAGCGCGGCTCGTCGTACGCCTGGTCGTAGCCGTACTGCTGCTGCTCGTACGCGGAGGCCTGCGGGGCGGACGGGGCCGGTTGGCCGGGCTGCGCGGGCGCCCGGCCGTACACCGGCCGCCCGTACGCGTCATAGCCGATGAGCTGCTGCTCCTGACCGGCGTACGGGTCGTACGGCTCCTGTCGGTCGTTCACCGCGGGGCCCCTCTCTCCGGAAGCTCAGGCTCCCCGGTACAGCTCACGCTTGTCGATGTAGCGCACCACGCCGTCCGGCACCAAATACCAGACGGGATCGCCCTCCGCGACCCGCGCCCGGCAGTCCGTTGACGAGATGGCCAGCGCGGGCACCTCGACCAGGGAGACACCGCCCTCGGGCAGTCCGTCGTCGGTGAGCACATGGCCCGGCCGGGTGACGCCGATGAAATGGGCGAGCGAGAACAGCTCTTCCGCGTTCCGCCAGGTCAGGATCTGTGCGAGGGCGTCGGCACCGGTGATGAAGAACAGGTCCGCGTCGTCGTTCAACGCCTTGAGGTCCCGCAGGGTGTCGATCGTGTACGTCGGACCGCCGCGGTCGATGTCGATGCGGCTCACCGAGAACTGGGGGTTCGAGGCCGTGGCGATGACCGTCATCAGGTAGCGGTCCTCGGCAGGGGACACGGCCCGCTGCGACTTCTGCCACGGCTCACCGGTCGGCACGAACACCACCTCGTCGAGGTGGAAAAGGGCGGCGACCTCGCTGGCGGCCACCAGGTGTCCGTGGTGGATCGGGTCGAATGTCCCGCCCATCACGCCGAGCCGCCGCTTGACCGGGCCGGTAGGCATTTCCTGCTCTCCCATGAGCGCAGAGCCTACTGGCCCGGTCGAGCGGCCCGGACCCGCGTTCGAGCGTGTGGTCGAGACCGGCACGACGGGGAGCGCATTGCCTAGCGGTCGCGGTTCAGGCGCGTGGTCACCCAGAGCATCAGCAGCAGAATGAGCAGCGCGGCGCCGCCCGTCAGGTACGGGTTGAGGCTGTCGTGGTTGCCGCCGTGCTGCCCGGCCCCCTCCGAGGCGAGGACGACCAGGTTGTGGGCGGTGGTGGAGAGGCTCATCAGGCAGGTACCTATCGAGTCGGGGAGCGGGCGGAGACTTCCCTCACATCGTATGCGGGGGCTCCGGGCACGCTCACGCCGACTCAGGCGTTGGAGAGGATGGACGTGAAGCCAGGCAGGTCGATCAAGGGGGAGGCGCTATGACGGACACGGGATTCGAGAAGGCACCGGCGCGGGACCGCAGGAGGTTCCCGGGTATTTCCTCACGGGCGTATGAGCATCCGGCCGACCGCTCGGCGCTCGTGGCACTGCGCAGACTGAGCGGTTTCGACACGGTCTTCAAGGCCCTGAGCGGACTGCTTCCGGAGCGCAGCCTGCGGCTGCTGTTCCTGTCGGACTCGGTGCGGGTGGGCGAGACGCAGTTCCCCCATCTCCACGCGATGCTCCGGGACGCCTGTTACATCCTGGACCTGGAGAAGGTCCCGCAGATGTACGTGCAGCAGGACCCGAAGCCCAATGCCATGTGCATCGGGCTGGACGAGCCGATCATCGTGGTGACGACGGCCCTCGTGGAGCTGCTCGACGAGGAGGAGATGCGGGCGGTCGTGGGCCACGAGGTGGGCCACGCGCTGTCGGGGCACTCCGTCTACCGCACGATCCTGCTGTTCCTGACGAATCTCGCGCTGAAGGTGGCGTGGATCCCGCTGGGCAACATGGCGATCATGGCCATCGTGACCGCACTGCGGGAGTGGTTCCGCAAGTCGGAGCTGTCGGCGGACCGGGCCGGGCTGCTGGTCGGGCAGGACGTGCACGCCTCGATGCGGGGGCTGATGAAGATCGCGGGCGGCAACCACCTGCACGAGATGAATGTGGACGCCTTCCTGGCCCAGGCCGAGGAGTACGAGTCGAGCGGCGATCTACGCGACTCCGTCCTGAAGATCATGAACATTCTGCCGCGTACGCACCCCTTCACCACGGTGCGTGCGGCCGAGTTGAAGCAGTGGTCGGAGAGCCGCGACTTCCAGCGGATCATGGACGGCCACTACCCGCGGCGGGACGAGGACAAGGACACCTCGGTGTCCGACTCCTTCCGGCAGTCCGCCGCGCACTACGCCGACTCGGTGCGCACCAGCAAGGATCCCCTGATGAAGCTGGTCGGAGACATCGCCGGCGGCGCGGGGGACCTGGGCGGCAAGCTCCGCGACAAGTTCACCGGAGCGGCGGGCACGGGTGGCGGCACAAGTGCGGGCGGCGGCACGGGCGGCAGCACCGGCACCGGCACGGGCCCCGAGGGCACGGGAGGGGCTACGGACCGGGGCTGACGGGAGTGCCGTCCTGCCCCGGGGTGGCCGCCGGTGTCGCGGGCGGCGCCAGTACGCCGCACAGTCCCGCGGTGCGCCGCGGGGGGCCCGGGGCGTACGGGTCGCTCGCGGCCGGTCCCACCGTGGTCGGGTCGGCTCCGGCCAGGAGGGGGCGGAAGCCTCCGGCCGGGTCGGCGGAGCAGGCGTGCGGCCCGGCCATGACGTAGGCCGAGGCCAGCTCCGCCCGCCGGGCGACCAGGTCCTCCCGGTCGAAGCGCAGCCGCAGCTCGCGCCGCACGGTGAAGAGCGAGGCGCCGTCGACCGCGGCTGCCGGGGTTTCGGCTGCGGTCGCCGGGCGCACGGCGTACACGAGGGTGTGGTCGGCGGTCACCTCCAGGGCGTCCCGGGCCACCTCCTCGAAGGTGAGGGTTCCGTTCACCCGGACCCGCGAGTCCGCCACGACGGCGACGCCCGGGTCGAAGCGGACCAGCCAGCCGGTGGCCGCGTGCCGTCCGTCGCCGGAGGGCGAGCTCAGGCTGCGGTCGAACTGCGCCAGCTGGTCGGGGTCCAGCAGGACCCGCACCGGCCTGGCGGCCGAGCCGTCCAGGACGTCCGGGTCGAGCGAGGACTGGACCAGGTAGTCCTTGGCTATGGACAGCGCGGCGAGGACCTGGCCGTCGGTGAAGTGCTGGGTGCGGCGCACCGCGGGCAGGGTGATCCCCGCCGCCCCGACCCGGTACTCGGCGGCGGGGCTGTTCGCGTACAGCTCCGCGGGCCGTCCGCCCCGCACGGTGGTGGTGGGCGCGAGCGGCACGACCGTGCTGACCAGCGGTTCGGTGGGGCCGCCGGGCACGGGGACGTACGGATTGCGCAACCCCATGTAGACGGCGGCGGCGAAGGCGGTGGCGATGAGCAGCACGAGCAGCATGCCCTGCCGGGCGCCCCGGCCCGGGGTGCTGGTGCGGGGTCCGGAGCCGCCGGCGCCGGACCAGATGGAGCGGCTGCGCACGGCCGGGGCGTGTTCCTCCACGCGTTCCTGTGCGGAGAACTCCTGGAGCCGGGCAGCGCGTACGAAGTCCTCGTCGAACACCACCGACCGGTACTCCTCCGACCGGAAGTCGTCCGGGCGGAACTCGTCGTCGCCCCCGCCCATGCCGTCGGGGGTGCCGTTGGGTGGGTCTCCTGGCACGGCCATCGCTTCTCCCCGCTGTCCCCGCTTCAGAGAAGCCCCCAGCTCGGGTGTGTGCGAGCGGGGTCGTACCTTCAGGGTTGGCGGCCGACGGGGTACGTAAACGCGTCCGCGCCGGTGACTTCCCGCAGGGGCGTACTGGCGGGCGCCGGGGCGGGATCGGCCCCGCCCGAGGCGCTGCGGTAGACGGCGCTGAAGGCGAGCGCGACCATGCCGAGGCCCATCACGAAGGCCAGCACCCAGGCGACGGGCCGCAGCCAGGGCGAGCGGCCCCGGTAGGGGCGCATGCTGCCGCCGTAGGCCCCGTACGGGCCGTCGGCGTAGCCGTGGCCGGGGGCGGACTCCCAGCCCTGGTCGTCGAGGCGGTACCCGTAGCCGTCGAAGTCCTCGTCGGCCGTCCAGCCGCCGGCGACGGCGGCGCGTCGGGCCGCTTCGGCCTCCGCGCGTGCCCGGTCGGCCGCCCGCTGGCGCTCGGCGGCACTCGGTTCGTGGATCTCGGCATTCCGGACGAAGGTCTCGTCAAACACCACGGGGGCGAAGTCGTGCTCCGCGCCTCCGCGGTCTTCGTCGGGCTCCCCGTCGTCCGGGAACGGCTTGCCCCCCACGTCGTCCGGCACAAGACCAGCGTAGACCTGGGGGGCTGCTTTGGGCAGGGTGTGAGCCGGAAATCCGGCCATACGGTGTCAGGACACCGGCTACCGGATGTGACCGTCCCCGGTCACGATGTATTTGGTGGAGGTCAGCTCGGGAAGGCCCATGGGGCCCCGGGCGTGCAGCTTCTGGGTGGAGATCCCGATCTCCGCACCGAAGCCGAACTGGCCGCCGTCCGTGAACCGGGTGGAGGCGTTCACGGCGACCGTGGTCGAGTCCACCAGCTGGGTGAAGCGGCGCGCGGCGGCCTGCGAGGTGGTGACGATCGCCTCGGTGTGGCCGGAGGTCCAGCGGCGGATGTGGGTGACGGCGTCGTCCAGGGAGTCCACGACGGCGGCGGCGATGTCGTACGAGAGGTACTCGGCGGCCCAGTCCTCGTCCGTGGCGGGCACCGCGCTGGCCTTGGTGCCTTCGGCGGCGGCCAGGACGAGGGCGTCGCCGTGCACGGTGACACCGGCGTCGGCGAGGGCGGCCAGGGCGCGCGGCAGGAAGGCTTCGGCGATGTCGCGGTGGACCAGGAGGGTCTCGGCGGCGTTGCAGACGGAGGGCCGCTGCGCCTTGGAGTTGACGAGGATGTCCACGGCCATGTCCAGGTCGGCCTGGGCGTCGACGTAGACGTGGCAGTTGCCGGTACCGGTCTCGATGACCGGGACGATGGACTCCTCGACCACGGTCTTGATGAGGGCGGCGCCACCGCGCGGGATGAGCACGTCCACGAGGCCCCGCGCGCGCATCAGCTCGCGGACGGAGTCGCGGGACTCGCCGGGGACGAGCTGGATGGCATCGGCGGGCAGGCCGGCGCTCTCCACGGCGTCACGCAGGATGGCGACCAGTGCGGTGTTCGAGGAGTAGGCGGAGGAACTGCCGCGCAGCAGGACCGCGTTGCCGGACTTGAGGCAGAGCGCGGCGGCGTCGACGGTGACGTTGGGGCGGGCCTCGTAGATGATGCCCACGACGCCGAGCGGGACGCGGATCTGACGCAGGTCGATGCCGTTGGGCAGGGTGCTGCCCCGGACGACCTCCCCGACGGGGTCGGGGAGGGCGGCGACGTCCCGTACGTCGGAGGCGATGGCCGCGACCCGCTCCGGGGTCAGGGTGAGGCGGTCGATGACGGTCTCGCTGGTCCCGGCGGCGCGGGCCTTGTCCGTGTCCACGGCGTTGGCCGCGATGATCTCCGCCGTACGGGACTCCAGCGCGTCGGCGATCGCCAGCAGGGCCGTGTCCTTGGCGGACCGCGGGAGCGGGGCGATGACGGCTGCGGCCGTACGGGCGGCTCGCGCCGTGGCGAGGACGGGGGAAACGGCGGTGGCGGTGGCGTCGTCGAGCGAGGTCATGCGGCCAGGGTAATCCCCGGCCGCACCCCCGCCGACGGGTTTCCACCCCGCGAGACGGCCTCCTGAGCTGCCGCTGCCGGCGCACCCGCGCCCCGACCCCGACGCGCGGGCAGGCCCCGGCCCGGAACGCGCCCCGGCCCGCCCGTTGCGCAAGCGCCGACGGCACAGCGGCAGGAGCGGTAAGGAACGGTCAGTACGGGTGGACCCCCACCGGGTGGGCCGGCGGCGGACCGTAGCCCTCCGCCACGCGCTGGTGGTAGGTGGCGCGGTCGATGACCTCCAGGCCGACGATCTCCCACGGCGGGAGCTGCGCCGAGGAACGGTGTTCGCCCCACAGGCGCAGGGCCACGGCCGCCGCGTCGTGGAGATCCCTGGCCTCTTCCCAGTACCGGATCTCGGCGTGATCGTCGGCGTACCGGCTGGTCAGGAGGAAAGGATGGTCGTGGGCCAGCTGCTCCAGCCCGCGGCGGACCTCGGACAACGGCGCCGGCCTGCCGGAGACGCTCAAGGTCACGTGCCACAGGCGGGAGGCGTCCCGGTCCTCTCCGTGCGCCCGGCCGTGCCCGTGACGGTGCTCGTGACGCCGCGCGGTCCCGTGCCCGTTGCCGTTCACGTTCCCGCTGTCGCCGCCGTCACCGTCCCCCGTACCGACGCTGGTCAGCGCTCGTCTCACCAGCCGCCTCCTGTCTCGCTGCGCGTGCCCGCCCCTCACAGTTGACCAGTCCCCGGCCGACCGCGCGGCGGTTTTACCGAACCTCAGCCGTGCAGCAGGACCAGATCGTCCCGGTGGATGACCTCTCGTTCGTACGCGGGTCCGAGTTCCCGCGCGAGCTCGCGAGTGGACCGGCCGAGGAGCTGCGGCAGTTCCTTGGCGTCGAAGTTGACCAGCCCCCGTGCGAACGCGCGGCCGGAGGTGTCCCGCAGCTCCACCGGGTCGCCGGCCGTGAACTCGCCCTCGACCGCGGCGATGCCCGCCGGGAGCAGCGAGCTGCCCCGCTCGGTGATCGCGCGTACCGCACCGTCGTCCAGCACCAGGTGCCCCTGCGGTGTCGACGCGTGCTGGAGCCAGAGCAGCCGGTCCCCGGAGCGGCGGCCCGTCGGATGGAAGTGCGTGCCGGTGGGGCGGCCGGCCAGCGCGTCCGCGGCCTGGCTCGCCGAGGTGAGCACCACCGGGATCCCGGCCGCGGCCGCGATCCGCGCCGCCTCGACCTTGGTGACCATGCCGCCGGTGCCCACGCCCGCCTTGCCGGCGCTGCCGATGGAGACGTGCGCGATGTCCTCGGGGCCGCGGACCTCGTCGATGCGGGTGGTGCCGGGCAGGGACGGGTCGCCGTCGTAGAGGCCGTCCACATCGGACAGCAGCACGAGCAGATCGGCGCGGACGAGGTGGGCGACGAGGGCGGCCAGGCGGTCGTTGTCGCCGAAGCGGATCTCGTCCGTAGCGACGGTGTCGTTCTCGTTGACGACGGGCAGGGCGCCCATCAGCAGCAGCTGGTCCAAGGTCCGGTAGGCGTTGCGGTAGTGCGCCCGACGGCTGGTGTCGTCCGTGGTGAGCAGCACCTGGCCCACGCGGACGCCGTACCGGGCGAAGGAGGCGGTGTAGCGGGCGACGAGCAGCCCCTGGCCGACGCTGGCGGCCGCCTGCTGGCGGGCCAGGTCCTTGGGGCGCCGGCGCAGGCCGAGGGGGGAGAGCCCGGCGGCGATGGCTCCGCTGGAGACGAGGACGATCTCCTTCTCGCCGCCGCTGCGGGCTTTGGCCAGTACGTCGACCAGGGCGTCCACCCGGTCGGCATCGAGCCCGCCGGCCGCGGTGGTCAAGGAGGAGGAGCCCACCTTGACCACGATCCTGCGGGCGTCCACGACACCCTGCCTAGCCGCTGACACGTCTGTCCCCTTGCCCCTTGCCGGAATGACCGCAATCGCCACACTGCCTGCCACCTCAATCTACGGGGTGGCCCGCAGGAGCCGCTCGGGGGTTTCAGCGCGTGGGACTCACCCGGTGGCGCAGGTGCGCGCGGGCTCCGGTTCCGCCGCGGGGGCGGCGCCGGGTACGAGGATCTTGCGGGACAGCAGGAAGGTGAACGGGATGGCCACGACGGCCGCGACCAGCGGGGCGATGCGGGTGTCCATCCCGGCCCAGGTCACCAGGGCGTAGAGGCCGGCGGACTGGATCACGTAGTTCGTGACGTTCGTCAGCGGGAAGAGCAGGAACTTCTTCCACGTCGGCCGGGTCCGGTAGGTGAAGTAGGTGTTCATGAAGAAGGAGCCGACCATCGCCAGCAGGAAGGCGAGCGTGTAGGCGGCGAAGTACGGCATCCACGGGTGCAGGAGCAGGTAGATCCCGAAGAAGCTGCCGGTGTTGACCCCGCCGACGAGGGCGAAGCGGAAGATCTGGCCGAGCTGGTCCCTCCGGCTCATCGCGCGCGCCGCCCCGAGCCGCGCCCCGAGCTGGGCTCGGCTCCGCGATCGACCGCGCGCTCCCGACCGCCATCGACGCCGCGCCCCGGGCCGCGCTCCGTGATCGCCGCAGCGGCCGTCCGTACCACCGGCTCCGCGCCGTGGGCCTCCTTCACCAGGAAGTGCGGCCGGCGCTTGGTCTCGTAGTAGATCCGGCCGATGTACTCGCCGATGAGCCCCAGCATGATCATCTGAACGCCGCCGATGCCCGCGATCATCGCCACCAGGGTGACGTAGCCCGGCGAGTCGACGCCGTTGGTCATCGCCATGATGGTGATCCACAGCGCGTACAGGCCGGTCAGCGCGACCAGGGACACCCCGAGCCAGATCCCGATGCGCAGCGGCCGGTTGTTGAAGGAGATCAGGCCGTCCATGCCGTAGTTCAGCAGGGAGCCGAACTTCCACTTGGTCTCGCCGGCCTCGCGCTGCGCGTTGCGGTAGTCGAAGTGGACGGTGTCGAAGCCGATCCAGGAGAAGAGCCCCTTGGAGAAGCGGTTGTACTCCGGCAGCGACAGCAGCGCGTCCACGGCCGGGCGCGAGAGCATGCGGAAGTCGCCGACGCCGTCGGCGAGTTCCACGTCCACCCACCGGTTGACGCCGCGGTAGTAGAGGCGGCTGAGCGCCGAGCGCAGCTTCTTGTCGCCCTCGCGCGTGCGCCGGGCGATGATCTGGTCGTGGCCCTGCCGGTAGTGGCCGAGCATGGTCGCGATGAGCTCCGGCGGGTGCTGGAGGTCCGCGTCCATGATCACCACGGCGTCGCCGGTGGCCTCGCGCAGCCCGGCGAGCATGGCCGCCTCCTTGCCGAAATTGCGGCTGAAGGAGACGTACCGGGTCTGCTCGCCGTACTCGGAGGCGATCTTCCGGAGCTTTTCGAGGGTGCCGTCGCGGCTGCCGTCATCGACGTAGCAGACCTCGTACTCGACGGGGAGGGCGTCCAGGGCCCTGCGGATCTCCACGTCGAAGCTGTCGACGACGGCCTCTTCGTTGTAGCAAGGGACAACTACGGACAGCTTCGTCATGAACACTTCCTGCTGGGTCCGAACGGGTGATTGTCTGCGACCGGACCCGTCGCTCACCTCTTCCTTAGAAGTATGCACGCCGGAAATCGGCCTGCCTGAGGTGAGCGCGGCACACGGTAGCTTTGACGGGATAAGCGGAACGAAGAAACGAAGGGATCGAGGTGCACGTGCCCGACGTCTCCGTGGTCGTCATCGTCTACAACGACGCAGAGCGTCTGTCGACAGCAGTCCGGTCGGTTTTGGACCAGACCCTGCAAGGGGTCGAAGTCGTGATCGTCGACGACTGCAGCAAGGACCGGTCCTACGCCGTCGCCCAGGAACTGGAAGCAGCGCATCCGGGCAGAGTGCGCGCCTTCCAGCTGCCGCAGAACAGCGGCGGCTGCGGCGCGCCGCGCAACCACGGCATCCAGCAGGCCACCGGCACGTACGTCATGTTCCTGGACAGCGACGACGTGCTGGAGCGCAACGCCTGCCGGAACATGCTGGCCGCCGCCGAGCGGACCGGCTCCGACCTGGTCTCGGGCATGTGCGTCCGCGTGCACCTCGACAACCGGTGGGGCAAGACCACCGAGTGGTACCCGTGGATCTACTCGCGCACGCGCACGCTGGAGTCGATCACCGAGTTCCCCGACCTGCTGGTCTACGACACCCTCTCCACGAACAAGTGCTACCGCCGCGCCTTCCTGCTGGAAGAGGGCCTGGAGTTCCCGGTCGGCATCCACTACGAAGACCTGCTCTTCTCCGCGCAGGCCTACGTGGCCGCGCGCCGCATCACGCTCATCCCGAACCACGTCTACTACTGGAACGTGGTCGAGAAGGCCGCGGCGAAGTCGATCAGCAACCGCCGCCACGAGATCGCGAACTTCGTCCACCGGATGGAGATCCACCGCCGTGTCGACCAGCTGCTGGCCGCCAAGGGCCACACGGAGATCAAGTCCGCGAAGGACGCCAAGTTCCTCAAGCACGATCTGGTCCTGCACCTGCGCGACCTGCCCCTGCTGAGCGACACCTACCGCCGGCAGTTCGCCCGCCTCGCCAACGGCTACCTCGCCGGAATCGACCCGGCCGCCTACGAGTGCGTCACCTACCTCCAGGCCATCTGCGCCTACCTGCTGGGCAAGGAGGACTGGGACAACCTGCTCCCCGCCGCCGACGCCATGACCAACAAGGGCCGGCTCTCCTCCCCCCTCGCCGAGCGCGACGGCCGCGTCTACTGGTGCGCCGAGCACCTCGACGACGCCGAGGCCCGCCGGATACTGGACGTCACCGAGCAGGGGTTCCACACCACCCCGCTCACCTCCCTCCAGCTGGGCAACCGCCTCACCTCCTACGCCGACGACGGGCGGGGCACCGTCACGATGTCGGGCGCCGTGGTGAACCCGCTGGGCCGGATCCGGCCCGAGGCGGAGCTGAAGGCCTCACTCGAATTCCGGGCCCGCCGGCAGATCGGGGTGCGTTCCTTCAGCTTCCCGGTGGCAAGCGTGCGCCACGCGGGTGACACGATCGAGTGGTCTGCCACCGCCGACATCCGCGGCACCGTCCGTCCCCTCGGCATCATCGACGCCGTCTGGGACGTCCGCCTGAAGCTGACGGCCGACGACGACCGGATCAGCACCCGCGTCTCGGTCGGCGGGGTCGACCTGGAGTCGGCGGCCCGCCTGCGCGTGCGGCCGCGGCTGACCCGGCTGGTCTCCGACCGCTTCGAGCCGGAGGTGACCAAGAAGGGCAACCTCTCCTACGTCCTGACCGCCGAGGGCTCGGCCGCCGTACGCACCCAGACCCTGATCAACAACGCCATACAGGGCAAGGCCGCCGGCGTCGTCAAGCGGGGCCTGCGCAAGGCTCTGCGGGCCCGCCGCAGCATGGGGTCCGGCGAGCAGAAGGTGCGGCTCTACCACGAGGTCTTCTCGAAGCTGCCGATCAAGAAGGGGACGGTCGTCTTCGAGAGCCACATGGGCAAGCAGTACAGCGACAGCCCCAAGGCCATCTACGAGGAGATGGTGCGCCAGGGCGCGCCCTTCGAGGCGATCTGGTCGTACGCGGGCGGCAAGCCGACCGGCTTCCCCAAGGAGGCCACGCTGGTGCGCCGCTGGAGCTGGCCGTACCTGCGGGCGCTGGCCCAGGCCGAGTACTGGGTCGACAACCAGGGCTTCCCGCTGGCGCTCGCCAAGCGCCCGGGGACGACGTACATCCAGACCTGGCACGGCTCCGCGCTCAAGCGGATGGGCTTCCACGAGCCCCGCACCAAGGCGCAGGGCCGCGCGGGCCAGGCCCGCTTCCAGGCGGCCGTCGACCGCTTCGACCACTTCCTGATCCGCTCCGAGCACGACACCCGCACCCTCGCCAAGGGCTTCCGGCTGCGGGACGAGGTGCTGCTGCGCACCGGCTACCCCCGCAACGACGCCCTGGTGGAGGCCCAGCGGGCGGAGGCGCAGAGCGGTGAGCGGGTCCGCGGCCCCCTCGCGGCCGAGCTCGGCATCGACCCGGACAAGAAGGTGCTGCTGTACGCGCCGACCTTCCGGGCGGGTGCGGACGGCACGGTGGAGGGCTTCGAATTCCCCTTCGACATCGAGGAGTTCGCGGAGCAGCTCGGTGACCGCTTCACGCTGCTGGTCCGGACCCACTACCTCAACAGCGTCTCGCTCCCGCCGTCGGTCGCGGGCCGGGTCATCGACGTGTCGCGGCACCACGACATCACGCCGCTGCTGGCCCTCGCCGACGGACTGATCACGGACTACTCGTCCGTCATGTTCGACTACGCGGTCCTGGACCGGCCGATGGTCTTCTTCGCGTACGACTACGAGAAGTACGCGACCGACATCCGCGGTACGTACTTCGACCTGAAGGAGAAGGCCCCCGGCCCGGTGGTGGCCACGGCGGACGAACTCCTGCAGGCCCTCGCCGCCTTCGACGAGGCGGACGCCAAGTACGCGGAGGCGCGGCAGCGTTTCCTCACCGAGTTCGGCGAGTACGACCACGGGGACGCCGCCCGCCAGATCGTCGACAAGTTCTTCACCAGGAGCGGCAAGTGAGCCAGCAGACCGCCACCCCGGGCGGCCGTGACATCTTCCTCGTCTCCAACAACGTCGACGAGCTCGGCGGCGTGACGACCTGGTCGCACCAGATGGCACGGCTGTTCACCGAGCGCGGCCACCGGGTGCACATCGTGGGCATCGCCCCGGTCGCCGAGGAGATCCGGCAGGAGCTGCCGCAGGACCTGCCGTACGAGATGACCACCCTGTACGAGGCCCACCCGCCCTCCGCGCGCCGGCTGCACGGGATCAAGGGCAGGCTGAACGCCCCCGAACGGCGCCGCCAGGCGGCCCGGCGGGCGAAGATGCGGGCCAAGGCGGAGAAGCTGAACGAGCTGTTCCGCGCGGCGCGTCCCGGCGGCGTGGTCATCGTCACCCAGGTCTGGGCGATGGAGTGGGTGGCGCTCGCCGACACCAAGGGGCTCAGCGTCATCGGCATGAGCCACGAGTCCTTCGAGGCCAGCCACAAGTCCACCCGCGGGGAGCGGGTCAAGCGCTACTACCGGGACGTCGACCGGATGCTGGTGCTCACCGCCGAGGACGCGGACCTGTGGATCCGGGCGGGTATGCAAAACGTCGCCAGCATGCCCAACCCGCTGCCCTTCATGCCGGAGTTCCCCGCTCCGCGCACGGAGAAGGTGGTGGCGAGCGTCGGCCGCCTCGCCTTCGAGAAGGGCGTGGACCTGCTGCTCGACGCATGGGCGGACGTCGCCCCGCAGCACCCGGAGTGGGTCCTGCGGATCTACGGGGCGGGCGTGGAGGAGCCGGCGCTGCGCGCGCACTGCACGGAGCTGGGACTGGACGACTCCGTGGAGTGGATGGGCAGCACCGGCGACGTGCTGGGCGCGCTGCGCGGAGCCTCGGTCTTCGCCCAGGCCTCGCGGGCCGAGGGTTTCCCGATCACACTGCTGGAGGCCATGGCGGCGGGCGTGCCGGCGGCCGCCTTCGACTGCGCGCCGGGCGTGCGCGAGATCGTCCGGCACGGCGAGGACGGGCTGCTGGCCAGGCTCGGCAACACGATGGAGCTGGCCGGGCACCTAAACGCGCTGATGTCGGACAGTGAACTGCGCGACCGGCTCGGGAACCGGGCCTTCCACGAGGTGAGGCGGTACTCCAGTGCCGAGATCACCGACCGGTGGGAAGAGCTGTTCGCCTTCCTGACCCGCTGACCCGCTGACCGCGCTGACCGCTTGTCCGCGTACGCGACCGCCCGCTCCGGAGACATCCGGAGCGGGCGGTTGCGTATCTGCGCGGTGGGCGCGGTCAGCGCCAGCGGCGCGGTCAGCTCTTGCGGTTGGCTTCCCAGCCGGCCCAGGCGGAGGTGACCATCTCGCGGACGTCGTGCCGGGCCTTCCAGCCCAGCTCGGTCGCGATCCGGTCGGCCGAGGCCACGACCTTCGCCGGGTCGCCGGGGCGCCGCGGGGTGACCTCGGGGGCGTAGCTGTGGCCGGTGTTCTCGTTCAGCAGCTCCACCATCTCGCGCACGGAGACGCCCTCGCCGCGGCCGATGTTGACGGTGAGGTCCTTGTACTCCTTTGCCGCGGCCCACTCGGCGAGCTTGCGGGCCGCCGCCACGTGGGCCTCCGCGAGGTCCTCGACGTGGATGTAGTCACGGATGCAGGTGCCGTCCGGCGTCGGGTAGTCGTCACCGAAGATGCGGGCGCCCTGGCCGGCGTCGTAGCGCTCGAAGACCATCGGCACCAGGTTGTAGACGCCGGTGTCGGCGAGCTCGGGGGTCGCGGCGCCCGCCACGTTGAAGTAGCGCAGGCAGGCGGTGGAGATCCCGTGCGCCTTGCCGGCGGCGCGGACCAGCCACTCGCCGGCCAGCTTCGTCTCGCCGTACGGGCTCAGCGGCGCGCAGGGGGTGTCCTCGGTGACCAGGTCCACATCGGGCATGCCGTAGACGGAGGCGGAGGAGGAGAAGAGGAAGTTGCGCACGCCCGCGGCGGCCACGGCCTGGAGCAGCACCGTGAGGCCGTGCACGTTCTCGTGGTAGTAGTACAGCGGCTTGTCGACGGACTCGCCGACCTGCTTCTTGCCCGCGAGGTGCACCACGCCGGTGATCTTGTGCTGGGCGATGGTCTCGTCCAGGACCAGCCGGTCCAGGACGGAACCGACCACCAGCGGTACGCCCTCCGGGACCCGGTCGGCGTTGCCCGTGGACAGGTCGTCGATGACGACGACCTCCTCACCCGCGAGCAGCATCGCGCGGACGACGTGCGCGCCGATGTAGCCGGCGCCACCGGTGATCAAAAACGTCATGCGTATCTCCCGAGTCCTGTCCGAGTCACCTGCGTGACCTGTGCGTGTCTGTCCTGTGTGTCTTGTGTGCGGCTGCGCGGCTGCCGGGCTTCAGCGGCGTCTGCGGCCCGCCCGGGCCCGGTAGAGCCGGTTGCGTACGAGGTACAGGGCGCCCTCGGCGCCGGGCGCCAGGCGCAGGGCCAGCGAATCAGCGGCCGTGCAGTAGGGCTGCGACAGCAAGACACCGTACCTGCCGCTCGGCAGGGCCCGGCGCCGGAGCAGATCGCCGAGGGGGCGCAGGGAGGTGAGCAGGGAGCTCCCGTCCGCGCACCGCACGCTGACCCGGACATCCCACGCCTGCATCCGGCGCAGCCCCTGGCGGCGCCCGTTGGCGGCCAGGTCGCCGAGACGGAAGGGCAGTTCCGCGCTCCAGCCGCCGCCCGCGCGGGGCAGCAGCTCCACCGGCCCGGCCGTGACGGGTTCGCCGCCCGCGCGGGGAAGGAACCGCAGCTCGGCGGTCTGCGGCCCGGCCGCGGCGAGGCGCCCGTACAGGTCGTGCAGGTGGATCCGCAGTGCGCCGCCGCCCGCCGGTTCGGCGTCAACGGTGACCGGCAGGTCGGATGTCGCCAGTGCGGCCAGGCCGTCCAGTTCGACCGGCAGGCCCTCGCTCCACACCGGCGTCCCGTCGGCGGTAGCCGCGTACGGCGGGAGCAGCCGCGGCGGTTCGGCGGCGAAGCGGGTCAGCCGCCGGACGTCGGCGGGAGGGCTCGCGGTGGCGCGCAGCACCCGTACGATCCAGCGGGCGGGCGCCACGGCGGCCTCGATGTCGGCCTCCGCGAAGGTGGCGAGGTACTCGCGGGTGAGGCTCCACCAGGCGGCCTGGTACTCCGGGTCCGTGCCCAGTTCCCGCAGGTACATCCGCAGGTCGTACTCCAGGAACTTGACCTGGCAGGCGCGGCCCAGCTCCGGGGAGGCGGCGGCGAGGATCCGCGAGGCCGTGCGGTGGGCCTCGATCCGGGCACGCCAGTTGCCGACGTCCTTGCGGTCCAGGGAGATCGACACCTGGGCGGCGGCGCGGCGCACGTGCCAGACGTACACGAGGTCGCCGATGACGGCGATGCGCGGGGCGGCGGCCAGCACCCGGGCGGTGAAGACGAAGTCCTCGTAGACGAACCGGCCGTCGGGGAAGCGGATGTCGTGCCCGGCCAGGAAGGCACGGTCGTACAGCTTGTTGACGCACAGCGTGTCGCGGACCAGCTCGGGCCGGTCCAGGGGCCGCTCGATCACCTCGCCCGGCGTGTGGAGCCCGGGCATCCACGGCACGTCGTGGCCCTGCGGCAGCTCACGCCGTACGCAGGCGCCGACGGTGACGGGCGCGCGGTGCTCCTCGGCGGCGCGCACGAGGGCGTCGGCGGCTCCCGGCGGCAGGACGTCGTCGCTGTCGAGGAAGAGGACGTACGGGGCGGTCGCGACCGCGATCCCGTCATTGCGCGGGGTCCCGCAGCCCCCGCTGTTCTCCGTGCGGTGCACGACCTTCAGACGGGGATGGGCGGCGGCGAGCTCGTCCAGCACCCGCCCGGTGCCGTCGGACGAGGCATCGTTCACGGCGATGACCTCGCCGACCACCGGGCCCTGGGCGAGAGCCGAGAGGACGGCCTCGCCCACGAGCCCGGCGTCGTTGTACGCGATCACCACGACGGAAACGGTGGGTGGTTTGCTGCTGCTCACTCGGTGGATCCTAAGCGACCTGCGTAAAGGTGATCTCAAGACCGCCCGTGACCGGCCCCGTGGTCAGGGGCCGGGCGGAGCCCAGGTCATGCCGGCGACAGGGCCTGGAAGGGCTAGAAGGGACGGAACTCGTCGTATTCCTTCTGCGCGTCGTCCCCACGCTGAACGTCCTTCTCCTTGCGGCGCTGCGTGGCCGGGCGCGGGGCCTCCATACGGTGGTCCTCGCCACGGCGGCCCAGCATCTCGGCGCCGGCCATCATGGTCGGCTCCCAGTCGAAGACGACCGCGTTCTCGTCGGAACCGATGGCGACCCCGTCACCCGCACGGGCGCCGGCCTTCCGCAGCGCGTCTTCGACGCCCAGGCGGTTGAGGCGGTCCGCGAGGTAGCCCACGGCCTCGTCGTTGTTGAAGTCGGTCTGGCGGACCCAGCGCTCCGGCTTCTCGCCGCGCACGTTGTAGACGTCCTCGGCCTCGTCGTAGGTGACGGTGAAGCCGCTGTCGTCCACGGCCTTCGGGCGGATGACGATGCGGGTCGCCTCCTCCTTCGGCTTGCGGGCGCGCGCCTTGGCGATGACCTCGGCGAGGAAGAAGGAGAGCTCCTTCAGACCCGTACGGGCGACCGCCGAGACCTCGAAGACCTTGTAACCGCGCGCCTCCAGGTCCGGGCGGACCATGTCGGCGAGCTCCTTGCCGTCCGGGATGTCGACCTTGTTGAGGACGACGAGGCGCGGACGCTTCTCCAGCCCGCCGCCGTAGATCTTGAGCTCTTCCTCGATGACGTCGAGGTCGGCCACCGGGTCGCGGTCGGACTCCAGGGTGGCGGTGTCCAGGACGTGTACGAGGACCGAGCAGCGCTCGACGTGGCGCAGGAACTCCAGGCCGAGCCCCTTGCCCTGGCTGGCGCCCGGGATCAGGCCCGGGACGTCGGCGATCGTGTAGACCGTCGATCCGGCCGTGACGACGCCCAGGTTGGGGACGAGGGTGGTGAAGGGGTAGTCGGCGATCTTCGGCTTGGCGGCGGAGAGCACCGAGATCAGCGAGGACTTGCCGGCGCTCGGGAAGCCGACCAGCGCGACGTCGGCGACGGTCTTGAGCTCCAGGACGATGTCGCCGGTGGTACCGGGGACACCGAGGAGCGCGAAGCCGGGCGCCTTGCGGCGGGCCGAGGCCAGCGCGGCGTTGCCGAGACCGCCACGGCCGCCCTCCGCGGCGACGTAGGTGGTGCCCTGGCCGACGAGGTCGGCGAGGACGTTGCCCTCCTTGTCGAGGACGACGGTGCCGTCCGGGACGGGCAGGATCAGGTCCTGGCCGTCCTTGCCGGAGCGGTTGCCGCCCTCGCCGGGCTTGCCGTTGGTGGCCTTGCGGTGCGGGCTGTGGTGGTAGTCCAGCAGGGTCGTGATCGCCTGCTCCACCACCAGGATCACATCGCCGCCACGGCCGCCGTTGCCGCCGTCGGGGCCGCCGAGCGGCTTGAACTTCTCCCGGTGAACGGAGGCGCAGCCGTGGCCCCCGTTACCCGCGGCGACGTGCAGCTCGACGCGGTCCACGAAGGTGGTCATGGTTGTTCCTCCAGATACATACGGGAATGTCCCGGGCAGGCCTTGCTGCCATCAAACGTGTGTACGTGTAAACGCGCCGAGGGCGGACCTCTCTTCCCGGCTTGCGCCGGAAAGAGCTGAGATCCGCCCTCGAAAGCTACGAACGCCTTAGATCAAGAAGATCAGGCGGCCGGAACGATGTTAACGACCTTGCGGCCACGGTGCGTGCCGAACTCGACGGCACCCGCCTGCAGCGCGAACAGCGTGTCGTCGCCACCACGACCGACACCCGCACCGGGGTGGAAGTGGGTGCCGCGCTGGCGGACGAGGATCTCACCAGCGGAGACGACCTGACCGCCGAAGCGCTTCACGCCGAGCCGCTGGGCATTGGAGTCGCGCCCGTTCCGGGTGGACGATGCGCCCTTCTTGTGTGCCATGTCTCAGTCCCTCTTACTTCGCAGCCGTGGGGATACCGGTGACCTTGATCGCCGTGTACTGCTGGCGGTGACCCTGGCGACGGCGGTAGCCGGTCTTGTTCTTGTAGCGCAGGATGTCGATCTTGGCGCCCTTGTGGTGGTCCACGATCTCGGCCTGGACCTTGATCCCGGCCAGCACCCACGGGTCGCTGGTCACGGCGTCGCCGTCGACAACGAGCAGGGTCGAGAGCTCGACCGTGTCGCCAACCTTGGCAGTGGAAATCTTGTCAACCTCAACGATGTCACCAACAGCAACCTTGTGCTGGCGACCACCGCTGCGCACGATGGCGTACACGCGGATCTCTCTCTCACTCGGGACGGATGCTCCTGAAGCCAGCCGCTCAGGCGGGCCTGGGGCCCACACTGATCCGGAATTGGACGAGCGGCCTCTCCCGGCGGAGCGGGAGGAAGGTGCTCAGGAGCGCGGCGCGCGCTAGGCGTATTCGCCTAAGACATGCCGACGGTCTAGGTTACGGGCCCGGTTCCGGAGGGTCAAACCGAGCCCTCTCGCGATCCACCGGGCCCTCTCACGGCCGTGGGCCCCGCCTCGCGGCGGTGCCCACGGTCGTGAGGGACGGACGGATCAGGCTTCGGTCGGAGCCGAGACGGACGGGAGCGACTGCTGCTCCGCCGCCGTGGTCTTCTTCGTCGCCCGCTTCGCCGCGGTCTTCTTGGTGGTCGTGGCCGCCTTCTTGGCCACGGTCTTCTTGGCGGCCGCCGCCTTCTTGGCCGGGGCCTTCTTCGCCGTGGCCGCCTTCTTGGCCGGAGCCTTCCTGGTGGCCTTCTTGGCCGGGGCGGCCTCCTCGGCGGGGGCGGCCTCCTCGACCGGGGCAGCTTCCGCGGCCGGGGCTGCCGTCTCCGGGGCCGCGGTCTCCACGACCGGGGTCTCCACGACGAGTACGGCCTCCGCCGCTCCTGCCGGGGAACCGGCGGGTGCGGTGGCCTTACGGGTGGCACGACGGCGCGGACGGGCCGGCGCGGCCTCCGCCACGGGGGCCTCGGCGACCGGGGCCTCCGCGACCGGGGCGACCGGCTCCGGCACGACGACCGGCTCGGGCTCGGGCACGACGACCGGCTCCGGGGCCACCTCGGCCGCGGGGGCCGGGGCGCCCGCCGGGGCGGTGGCCTTGCGGGTCGCCCGGCGACGGGTACGGCCCTTCGGCGCGGCCTCGACCGGCTCGGCGGCCAGGTCCGGCTCCGCGGTCTCCACGGCCTCGGCGACGACCTCGGGGGCCGGCTCCAGAACCGTCTCGGCCGGCTCGGTGACCGGCTCGTCCACGACCACCGGGGCCACCTCGGCCGGAGCCGGGGACACGGGGGCCGCCGGGGCCGCCGCGCCGCGCGGGGCGCCCGCCGCGGCGGTGGCCTTGCGGGTGGCACGGCGGCGGTTGCGACGGCCGCTCAGACCTGCCGCCGCCTCCGCCTCGGCCGGGCTGCTGTACAGCTCCTCGTCCGCGACGAACTCCGGCTCGGGCAGCGCCCGCGGCGCGGCGGCCTCGGCAGCCACCTCCGCCTCGGTCTCGAAGCCCTCCGTGTCGGCCGTCTCGATCTCGTGGTCGTGCTGGTCGAAGTCGCCCCGGCCACCGCGGCGCTTGGAGCGCTTGCCGTTGCCGCCGCCACCGATCACGGTCGGCGTCTCCATGTGCACGATGACACCGCGGCCGTTGCAGTGGACGCAGCTCTCGGAGAAGGACTCCAGCAGACCCTGGCCCACGCGCTTGCGGGTCATCTGGACCAGACCCAGCGAGGTCACCTCCGCGACCTGGTGCTTCGTACGGTCACGGCCCAGGCACTCCAGCATGCGCCGCAGGACGAGATCGCGGTTGGACTCCAGGACCATGTCGATGAAGTCGATGACGACGATGCCGCCGAGGTCACGCAGCCGCAGCTGACGGACGATCTCCTCGGCCGCCTCCAGGTTGTTCCTGGTGACGGTCTCTTCGAGGTTGCCGCCCTGACCGGTGAACTTGCCGGTGTTGACGTCGATGACGATCATCGCCTCGGTCTTGTCGATCACAAGCGAGCCGCCCGAGGGCAGCCACACCTTGCGGTCGAGCGCCTTGGCGAGCTGCTCGTCGATCCGGTACGTCGCGAAGACGTCGACCTCAGAGGTCCAGCGGGACAGCCGGTCGGCGAGGTCCGGGGCCACGTGCGAGACGTAGCCGTGGATGGTCTCCCACGCCTGGTCGCCGCTGACGATGACCTTCGAGAAGTCCTCGTTGAAGATGTCGCGCACGACGCGGACGGTCATGTCCGGCTCGCCGTACAGCAGGCTCGGCGAGGACGTCGAGATCTGCTTCGCCTTCTTCTGGATGTCCTCCCACTGCGCCTGCAGGCGCTCGACGTCGCGGCGCAGCTCATCCTCGCTCGCACCCTCGGCGGCGGTGCGCACGATGACGCCCGCGTCCTCAGGGACGATCTTCTTGAGGATGGTCTTCAGACGCGCGCGCTCCGTGTCGGGCAGCTTGCGGCTGATGCCGGTCATCGAGCCCTCGGGCACGTAGACCAGGTAGCGGCCGGGCAGCGAGACCTGGCTGGTCAGGCGGGCGCCCTTGTGGCCGATCGGGTCCTTGGTGACCTGTACGAGGACCGACTGGCCGGACTTGAGGGCGGACTCGATGCGGCGCGGCCCGTTGGCCATGCCGAGCGCCTCGAAGTTGACCTCACCGGCGTACAGGACTGCGTTGCGGCCCTTGCCGATGTCGATGAAGGCGGCCTCCATCGACGGCAGCACGTTCTGGACCTTGCCCAGGTAGACGTTGCCGACGTAGGAGGTGGCTTCCTCCTTGTTGACGTAGTGCTCGACCAGCACGTCGTCCTCAAGGACACCGATCTGGGTGCGCTCGCCGGCCTGGCGGACGACCATCACCCGCTCGACGGCCTCACGGCGGGCCAGGAACTCGGCCTCCGTGATGATCGGCACGCGGCGGCGGCCCTGCTCGCGGCCCTCGCGGCGGCGCTGCTTCTTCGCCTCCAGACGGGTCGAGCCCTTGATGGACTGGACCTCGTCGGAGGAGGTGGAGGCAGAGGCGGCTTCGAGGCGCTCGCGCGCCGGGCGCGGCTCGCGGACCTTGACGACGGTGCGTACGCCGTCCTCCTCGGCCACTTCGACGGCTTCGGTGCCGGTGTCACCACTGCGGCGGCGACGGCGGCGGCGACGGCGGCTGGAGCTGGAACCGAGGGCGCCGCCCTCTTCCTCGTCCTCCTCGTCCTCTTCGGCCTCCAGCTCGGCGACCGGGGCCTCGGTCTCCTCCTCGATCGACTCGTCGAGGTCGGCGGCCTCGCCACGGCGGCGGCGACGGCCACCGCGACGGCGGCGACGGGAAGGACGCTCGCCCGACTCGTCGCCCTCTTCGAATTCGGCGCCCTCTTCGAAGGCCACGGCCTCATCGAGCTCGGCGGCCTCGGCCTCCGGCTCCTCCTCGGCGAGCACCTCGGGCAGGGACACGGGGGCGCGCTCCGCGACCGGCGCGGGCTGCTCGGCGGCGCCACGGCGGCGACGGCGGCGGCCGGACGGCTGCGGGGCGGGGACCTGGACGGCCTCGGCCGTCGTCTCGTCCTCTTCCTCGACCTCTTCGTCCGGGGCGGCGGCAGCCGCAGCGGCGGCCATGGCGGCGGTCTCGGGGGTCTGGAACATCGGCTCGGCGAAGACCGGGGCCTGGAAGACGGCTACGGCGGGCCGCCCGGCGCGGCGGCCACGGCCCGGGGCGGCCGGCGCCTCGGCCTCGGCGGCGGGCTGGGCGGGCTGGGCGGGCTGGGCGGGGGCTGCGCCGGAGCGCGTGGCGCGACGGCGGCCACCGCGCTTCGGGGAGTCCACCGCGTCGGCGACGGTGATGGGACGGGAGGCGGCCTTCGGGGCCTCCTCCACCGCCGGAGCCGCAGCGGCCTCGGCGGCAGGCGCCTCAGGAGCAGTGACGGCGCGGGTCGCACGACGCCGGGCACGCGGAGCCGAAACGGCAGGCTCCTCAGTGACGGGCGCGGCCTCGGCGACCGGAGCCGGAGCGGCAGCGGCCTCGGCGGCAGGCGCCTCAGGAGCAGTGACGGCGCGGGTCGCACGACGCCGGGCACGCGGAGCCGAAACGGCAGGCTCCTCGGCAACAGGAGCGGCGGGCTCCTCGGTGACGGGCGCAGGGGCCGCGGCGGGCGGGGTCTCCACGACCACGCCCTCGGCGGCAGGCACCTCAGGAGCGGTCACGGCGCGGGTCGCACGACGCCGGGCACGCGGAGCCGAAACGGCCGGAGCCTCCTCGACCACCGGCGCGGCCTCGGCGACCGGAGCCGGAGCGGCAGCGGCCTCGGCGGCAGGCGCCTCAGGAGCGGTCACCGCACGCGTCGCACGGCGACGAGCACGCGGAGCCGAAACGGCAGGCTCCTCGGCAGCAGGAGCGGCGGGCTCCTCGGTGACGGGCACCGGAGCCGCGGCGGCCGGGGTCTCCACGACCACGCCTTCGGCGGCGGCGGTGTCGGCCACGGGAGCTGCCACGGCGCGGGTCGCACGGCGACGGGTACGCGCCGGGGCGGCGGCCGGAGCAGCCTCCTCGGCGGGGGCAGCGGCAGCGGCGGCCGGGGCGGCCTCGGTCACCGGGGTGCTCTCGCCCGTGGCGGCGCCGGGCGGTCCCGCCGGCCGGGAAGCGGCGCGACGGCGCCTGCGCGGCGGCAGGCTGTCACTCGGGCTACCGCTGCCGGCGCTACCGGCGGTGGAGTTGTTGGTGTTCTCGTTTTCAGTACTGAGCATTGCGGGCAGTTCTCCCGTCACGCTCCCGGGCGCCGCGGCTGACTTCCGGTCCGGCTCGGTTTCCGCGCAATGAGCGCGGAACCGGCCTCCGGGGCGCGTTCGCCACACGGGAGCTCTAGGTCCATGGCCGCCGGTTCCGTACGCGTTGTCCGTACGGCCTGGCGGAAGTCTTCAGGTAGCTGCGCTGCCCGACCCAGGTGGCTCCCGAGTGCCAGGGCTGCGCGACGACGACGGTCCCTACGCGGCGGGACCTTCCGGCGCCTTCGCGTCGGCGGCTACGGCGCCCGTGGGTGGGGCGGCCGTGGCAGCTTCGCGGTCGGGCGCGAGCGGGTCGGTCACCGTGCCGGACTCCTCGTCGAAGAGCCCCTGCGCCAGCCTGGTCACCGCTGTGGGGACCGGCGGCGCCAGGTCGGCCACAGCTCGGAGACCGGACAGGACGTCGTCGGGTCGCACGGCAGGTGTCAGATGCCGAACAACCAGCCGCAGTATCGCACAGGCACTGTCCAGCGGCCTATCAGCCGGGGCGGGAAGCGCCTGAAGGCTGACGACGGCGCCGCGCGTGTCGAAGGTCCGCATGCCGTTCTTGGTGCGGCGCTGGACCTCCACGGCCTCAGCGGCGAGGAAGGCCGTAACGGCCCGCTCGGCCTCGGCGGGCTCCACGCCTTCGAGGCGCATCTCCCACACGGAGGCGGTCAGGCGCTCGGCGAGGCCCGAGGTGCGGGCCTCGACGGCCTCGATGATGTCGAGGCCGGCCGGCATGGACTCGTCGAGCAGCTCGCGGAGCTTCTCGGGGTCCCGCGAGTCGGCGAGCCCGATCTCCAGGTACTCGGCCTCGCTGCCGGTCCCGGTGGGGGCCGCGTTGGCATACGAGACACGGGGGTGGGGGGTGAAGCCGGCCGAGTACGCCATCGGCACCTCGGCGCGGCGCAGAGCCCGCTCGAAGGCACGCTGGAAGTCGCGGTGGCTGGTGAACCGGAGGCGGCCGCGCTTGGTGTAGCGCAAACGGATGCGCTGCACCACCGGTGCGGGAGGCGGGCCTTCGGGCTGTCGCTTGCCCAGTGGTTCTTCTCCTTGTACGGGGCTCCGCGGCCGGCGCGTCGCCCTGAGGTCTGTCGACCCGCTCCGGCTCACCCCCGCCGCTGGGGCAGGGAGATCTCGGCAGCAGGTGCCGCGTCGGCGGCTGTCGTACTACCCAGAGTACGCGCCCGTGACCTCGGCGGTTCCACGGGAGGAGTACCGAACAGCGTCCGCCGCAGGTCGGCCCGCACCTCGCGCACCGTATTGCGGACCGTCCGCCACACCTCGCGCGCGAACCGTCCGGCGGGCGCCAGCACATGCCGGTACACCCGGGTGGCGGGCCATCCGACGAGGATCCAGCCGACCCATGTGAAGCCCCGCCACAGCGCGCCGGTGATCCGGCCCGCCACGTGCCAGGCCCAGGCGATCACCTTGCCGACCGGGGTGAGCACGTACCGGTACAGCCCGCCGGCGAGCCAGGCGATGGCCAGCCCGACCGGCCGCAGCAGGTACCGGTAGCCGGCCGCGGCGGCCCACGCGCAGCCCCGACCGACCGGCACGAAGAGATAACGCCAGGTCACAGCGGCAAGCCAGGCGAGGCCCAGGCCCACGGGCCGCAGTACGTACCGCCACAGCCCCACCCACGGCCAGACGAAGAGAGCCATGGCCAGCGCCCATCCGAGGGGACGCAGCACGAACAGGGCGCTGCGCGCCAGCGGGTCGAGCACGTACCGGTACAGCGCCCGTCCGGCGGGGGCGAGCACGTGTGCGTACAGGCCGGAGGCCAGCCACCGCACGCCCCGCCCGACCGGCGCGAGCAGGTAGCGCCAGAGCCCGACCCAGGGCCACACGAACACGAGCTTCAGCAGCGTGAGCACCACCCACCCGAGCCCGCGGAGCACCGGCCCGAGGACGTACTCGTACAGCGGCCCGAGCACATGCCGGTGCACGGCCCGCGCCCCCGCGACGAGCAGGTCCCAGACCACCCGTACGGGAAGGACGACGAGCACCGCCACGATCTTCACGGGAACCCGGACGATCCCCACCAGACAACCGCGTCCACCCTGCGCGGGCTGCGGCCTTTCAATTTCCATGCAGCTAAGGACACCAAAATCGCCCCCACCGTTGCGAACGGCCCCCACCGTTCCCGGTGGGGGCCGTTCGAGGGCGGGCGTCAGCCCGAGGTCACTTCACGACGGTCAGCGGAAGCAGCTTCTTCCCGGTCGGGCCGATCTGGATCTGCGTGTCCATCTGCGGGCAGACGCCGCAGTCGAAGCACGGGGTCCAGCGGCAGTCCTCGACCTCGGTTTCGTCCAGGGCGTCCTGCCAGTCCTCCCAGAGCCAGTCCTTGTCGAGGCCGGAGTCGAGGTGGTCCCAGGGCAGGACCTCCTCGTAGGTGCGCTCCCGGGTCGTGTACCAGGCCACGTCCACGCCGTAGGCGGGCAGCGTCTTGGCCGCCGCCTCCATCCAGCGGTCGTACGAGAAGTGCTCGCGCCAGCCGTCGAACCGGCCGCCCGACTCGTACACCGCGCGGATGACGTCGCCGATGCGGCGGTCACCGCGCGAGAGGAGGCCCTCCACGATGCCCGGCTTGCCGTCGTGGTAGCGGAAACCGATGGAGCGGCCGTACTTCTTGTCACCGCGGATCTTGTCCCGGAGCTTGCCCAGGCGGGCGTCCGTCTCCTCGGCCGACAGCTGCGGGGCCCACTGGAACGGGGTGTGCGGCTTGGGGACGAAGCCGCCGATCGACACCGTGCAGCGGATGTCGTTCTGGCCGGAGACCTCGCGGCCCTTGGCGATGACGTTGACCGCCATGTCGCCGATCTGGAGGACGTCCTCGTCCGTCTCGGTCGGCAGGCCGCACATGAAGTACAGCTTCACCTGGCGCCAGCCGTTGCCGTACGCGGTGGCGACGGTCCGGATCAGGTCCTCTTCCGAGACCATCTTGTTGATGACCTTGCGCATGCGCTCGGAGCCGCCCTCGGGGGCGAAGGTCAGGCCGGACCGGCGGCCGTTGCGGGTCAGCTCGTTGGCCAGGTCCACGTTGAAGGCGTCCACGCGGGTCGACGGCAGGGACAGGCCCACCTTGTCGTCCGTGTACCGGTCGGCGAGGCCCTTGGCGATGTCGGCGATCTCGCTGTGGTCCGCGGAGGAGAGGGACAGCAGCCCGACCTCCTCGAAGCCGGTGGCCTTGAGGCCGCGCTCGACCATCTCGCCGATGCCGGTGATGCTTCGCTCCCGCACGGGGCGCGTGATCATGCCGGCCTGGCAGAAACGGCACCCGCGGGTGCAGCCGCGGAAGATCTCCACCGACATCCGCTCGTGGACGGTCTCGGCGAGGGGGACCAGCGGCTGCTTGGGGTACGGCCACTCGTCGAGGTCCATGACGGTGTGCTTGGAGACGCGCCACGGGACGCCGGAGCGGTTGGGCACGACGCGGCCGATGCGGCCGTCCGGCAGGTACTCGACGTCGTAGAAGCCCGGCACGTACACGTTGCCGGTCTTGGCCAGGCGCAGCAGGACTTCCTCGCGCCCGCCCGGACGGCCTTCGGCCTTCCACGTACGGATGATCTCGGTCATGTCGAGGACGGCCTGCTCGCCGTCGCCGATGACGGCGCAGTCGATGAACTCGGCGATCGGCTCGGGGTTGAAGGCCGCGTGGCCTCCCGCGAGGACGATCGGGTGGTCGACCGTACGGTTCCTGGCCTCCAGCGGGATGCCGGCGAGGTCCAGGGCGGTGAGCATGTTGGTGTAGCCGAGCTCGGTGGAGAAGGAGAGCCCGAAGACGTCGAAGGCGCTGACGGGGCGGTGGCTGTCCACGGTGAACTGCGGGACCTTGTGCTCGCGCATGAGGGCTTCGAGGTCCGGCCACACGGAGTACGTGCGCTCCGCGAGCACACCCTCACGCTCGTTCAGCACCTCGTAGAGGATCATGACGCCCTGGTTGGGCAGCCCGACCTCGTACGCGTCCGGGTACATCAGCGCCCAGCGGACGTCTGCGGCATCCCAGTCCTTGACGGTGGAGTTCAGCTCCCCGCCGACGTACTGGATGGGCTTCTGCACATGCGGGAGCAGAGCTTCGAGCTGTGGGAAGACCGACTCGGACATCACGCGACTTTCGTGAAGCGGGCAGGGGGCGACTCTCAAGCGTACCCCGGGGCATGGTCGGCCTCCGTCCACATGATCAGCGCAGGGCGGCGCGCAGTGCAGGGTCCGAGGTCTTGGCCCAGATGTCCGGAAGTTCCCGTTCGCACCGCTCGGCCCGGGCCTCTTCGCGGCCGTAGAGGACGCCCCAGGTGAAGGCGGACTCCCCCGCCTCTTGCGCTTGGGCGGCGAGTCCGCGCAGGGCCTCGCGGGCGACCACCGCGTCCTGGTGGTCGCCGAGCAGGGTCTGGATCCGCTTCACGCCCTTGGCCAGGCGCTTGGCCGGCTTGCCGAGGGCGGGCACGGCCGCGTCGGCCGCGTACCGGGCGCGCTTCGCGGCCTTGCGGGCGCCGTGCAGGGCGAGGTCGCGCTCCTCGCCTTCCGGCAGGTCGAGGGCGCCGTCGGTCCGGTCGGCGAGGCGCCCGTAGTCGCGCAGGACGGCCTTGGGCAGGACGCGGTCGGCGCGTCCGGAGGCGGCCTTGCGCAGCGGCGGGTGGGCCAGCAGGGCGTCGAGGGAGTCCAGGAGGGCGAGGTAGCGCGGGTTGTCGAGTACGGCCAGGGCCCGGCGCCGCGACGCGGAGCGGCGGGTGTCGTCCCACGCGCGCAGGCGGCGGTCGACGGGTCCCACCCGCAGGCTGCCCGGCAGTTCATGGAGCCCGGTCCGGATCCGCTCCGTCAGGACCTCCTGGTCGCGGTCGACGCCGAGCTCACCGGAGAGCCAGCGCAGTTCCCGGCCGATCGGGTCGGTGGCGGCGCGGTCCAGCACCTTGCGGTACGTCTTGAAGGCGCTGCGGAGCCTGCGTCCGGCGACCCGCATCTGGTGGACGGCGTCCGGCAGGTCCCGCCGGACGGCGGGGTCGTGGGCGATGAGGATGTCGCGCTGTTTCCAGAGGTACGCGAGCACGTGGGCGCCCGCCGTGCCGTCGAGGTCGCCGGGCCCGGGCCGGGCCGGGGGCGCGCTGCCGGTCTCGGCGAGGGCGCGGGCGTGCTTCGAGGGGACCTCGGAGACTCGGAGTCCGGCCTTGCGGAAGGTCTTCTCGACCGCGTCGAGCAGTGCGGGGTCCGTCCCGGCGGCGAGTTCCACCTCGACCTCGGTCCAGGCGGCGGTGGCCTCGTCGCGCTGGGCCACCACGGTGTCGGTGCTCAGTTCCGCGAGCAGGGTTCCGTCGGCGTCGAGGAGGTGGCTGACCTTGCGCGAGGTGAGGAGCCTGACCTGCGGTTCCAGGGGTGCGTGCCGGATGCGGGAGCGGACCAGGGCGGCGAGCGGGGCGGGGACGGTGTCGTACTCGGGGCCCCGGTCGCGGCCGGCATCCCGGTCGCGGCCGCCGTCAGCATCACGGCCGCCGTCGCCATCCGGGCCGCCATCGCGGCCGCCGTCGCCGCCAGGGTCGGTCTCGCCGTCAGGGTCGGTCTCGCCGTCCCCGAGCGGCGCCGCGATCTCGTCACGGACCCCCGGGGAGACGGGCAGCTTGAGGTGCCATCCCGCGTCCGCGCCGCCGGTCCTGCGCCGCAGGGTGAGGCCGTCGGCGGCGAGGCGCTGGTCGGGCGTGTCGTAGTAGACCGCGTCGAGGTCGACGGTGCCCTGGTCGGAGACGGCCGCGATCGCGGCCGTGCCCGTCAGGTCCGGCACCTCCTGCCGGGCCCGCTGCGACTCCTTCGGCTGCTTCGACTGCTCGGCATGCTTCGGCTGCTTGGCCTGCTTGGAGCCCTTCGACTTCTTCGGGTGCTTCGGGTGCTCCTCGTCGGCCGGGGTGAACTCGAATTTCCGCTCGATCTCACGCGTTGTGTCCGCCATAGACCGAATCTAGTCCTGAACGGATCACAGCGGCACGGTGAACAGGCCATCAGGCCGACAACGGCCGTTGCACCTTGATCGACTGGAGCAGCCCGACGGCGACCCACACGGCGAACATCGAGGAGCCTCCGTAGGAGACGAACGGCAGCGGCAGCCCCGCCACCGGCATGATGCCGAGGGTCATCCCGATGTTCTCGAAGGACTGGAAGGCGAACCAGGCGATGATCCCGGCGCACACGATCGTCCCGTACAGCTCGGTCGTCTCCCGGGCGATCATGCAGGCCCGCCACAGCACGATGCCCAGCAGCACCAGGATCAGCCCGGCTCCGATGAAGCCGAGCTCCTCCCCCGCCACCGTGAAGACGAAGTCGGTCTGCTGCTCCGGCACGAACTGCCCGGTGGTCTGCGAGCCCTTGAAGAGCCCGGAGCCGGTCAGTCCGCCGGAGCCGATGGCGATGCGCGCCTGGTTGGTGTTGTAGCCGACGCCGGCCGGGTCGAGCTCGGGGTTGGCGAAGGCCGCGAAGCGGTTGATCTGGTACTCGTCCAGTACGCCCAGCTGCCATATCAGGACGGCTCCGGCCGCGCCCGAGCCGAGCAGGCCCAGCACCCAGCGGTTGGAAGCCCCCGAGCCGAGCAGCACCCCGAGCACGATCACCACCATGACCATGACGGAGCCGAGGTCGGGCATCAGCATGACGATGCCCATCGGGGCGGCGGCCAGGCAGAGCGCCTTGACGACCGTGCGGTGGTCGGGGTGGTCGATGTCGCCCGCGTCGACCCGGGCGGCCAGCAGCATCGCCATGCCCAGGATGATCGTGATCTTCACGAACTCGGAGGGCTGGAGGGAGAAGCCGCCCCCGATCACGATCCACGCGTGGGCGCCGTTGATGGTGGCGCCGAGCGGGGTGAGCACGGCGATGACGAGCACCAGCGAGATCCCGTACAGGATCGGTACGGCGCCGCGCAGGGTGCGGTGGCCCAGCCAGATGGTACCGATCATCAGCACCAGGCCGATGCCGGTGTTCAGGGCGTGCCGGTAGAGGAAGTAGTACGGGTCCCCCTGGTTCAGCTGGGTCCGGTTGCGGGTCGCCGACCACACCAGCAGGGCGCCGATGAGGGAGAGCGCCAGCGAGCTGAGGAGTATCGGCCAGTCGAGCCGGCGCACCATGGAGTCGCGGGCGGTGAGCTTGGCCATCACCCCGCGATCGGGCGCGTACCGGGAGACGGAGAATTTGTTCGCGGTCTGCATGTCGGTTTTCGGTCCTCAGTCGTGCCATGCGGCGGGCGGCCCGGCGAGCACGGCCGGTGCCAGCTCCTCCGGGGACGGCGGCACGTACGGCCGGATCTCGGGGGCGTCGATGGAGCCGTCGGGGTGGATCCTGGGCAGTTTCGCCTCCGGTTTGGGCAGCAGGGCCTTCTTGGGGTCCTGCTTGCCTTCCATGTCGAGGCCGTAGATCGCGTTGAAGATGTTGCGGACGGCGGGGCCGGAGGCCCCGGAGCCGGTGCCGCCCTGGGAGATCGTCATGACGATCGTGAAGTCGTCGGTGTAGGTGGCCAGCCACGAGGTGGTCTGCTTGCCGTAGACCTGGGCGGTGCCGGTCTTGGCCCGCATGGGGATCTTGTCCTGCGGCCAGCCGCCGAACCGCCAGGCGGCGGTGCCGCCGGGTTCCACGACGGAGCGCAGTCCCCGGTCGAGGTCCTTGACGGTCTGGGCGTCGACGGGGAGCCTGCCGTGGGGCCTGGGCTTGATCATGTCGATCCGCTTGCCGTCGGGGCTGATCACGGCCTTGCCGACCATGGGGTCGTGGAGGGTGCCGCCGTTGCTGATGGCGGCGTACGCGGTGGCCATCTGAATGGGGGTCACCAGTACGTCGCCCTGGCCGATGGCGAAGTTGATGCTGTCGAAGGCCTTCAGCTGGTTGCCTTCGAGGCAGCTCTCGTAGGCGATCTGTTCGACGTACGTGCCGCCCTTCTTGCCCTGCTTGCACCAGGAGACCTTGTTGGCGGCCCAGAAGTTCTTCTTCCACTGGCGGTCGGGAATGCGGCCGGTGACCTCGTTGGGCAGGTCGATCCCCGTCTCGGAGCCGAGTCCGAAGTCACGGGCGGTCCGGTAGAACCAGTCGTGGGCGTCCTTCTTGGGCTTGAGGCCGCCGTCGCGCTGCCACTCCTTGTGTCCGAGGGCGTAGAAGACGGTGTTGCAGGAGAACTTGAGCGCGTCCGCGAGGGAGATGGGGCCGTGGCCCTTGGATTCGAAGTTCGCGAAGCTGCGGCCGCCGAGGCTGTAGGAGCTGCTGCAGTTGTAGCGGCTGTCGAAGGGGTAGCCGGCCCGTACGGCCGCGCTCGCCGACACCACCTTGAAGATGGAGCCCGCGGGGGCCTGGCCCTGGATGGCCCGGTTGAGGAGCGGGTAGTTGGACTTCTTGCTGGTGAGCTTGGCGTAGTCGGCGCCGGAGATGCCGCCGACCCAGGCGTTGGGGTCGTAGTCGGGCTGGGAGGCCATCGCGACGACGCGGCCGGTCCTGGACTCCATGACGACGACGGCGCCCGAGTCGGCCTCGTACTTGCGGCCGGTGATCTTGTCGGTCTCCTGGCGGACGGTCTTCATCGCCTGCTGGAGCTCGTACTCGGCCACGCCCTGGACCCGGGCGTCGATGCTGGTGACGAGGGTGGATCCGGGCACGCCCGGGTCGGACTCCGTCTGGCCCATGACGCGGCCGAGGTTGTCGACCTCGTACGAGGTGACGGCCGCCTTGCCGCGCAGCTCCTTGTCATACGTCCGTTCGAGCCCGGAGCGGCCGACCTGGTCGGAGCGCAGATGCGGCGAGTCGGTGTCCTTGGCCTTCTGGATCTCCTCGTCGGTGACCGGCGAGAGGTAGCCGAGAACCTGCGCGGTACGGGCCTTGCCGGGGGCCGGATAGCGGCGCACCGCGGTGGGCTCGGCGGTGATGCCGGGGAAGTCCTCGGGGCGTTCGCGGATCTGCAGGGCCTGCTGCGTGGTGGCTTCGAGGGTGACCGGGATCGGCTGGTACGGGGAGCCGTTCCAGCAGGGCTTGGGGGTCTGGGAGTCGCAGAGCCGGACCTTGTCCATGACCTCCTTGGGGGTCATGTCCAGGACGTCGGCGAGGCGGGTCATGACGGCCCTGCCCCTGTCCTTCATCTTCATCAGCTTGGTGCGGCTGGCGGAGACGACCAGGCGGGTCTCGTTGTCGGCGAGCGGGACACCGCGGGCGTCCAGGATGGACCCGCGCACGGCGGGCTGCACCACGCGCTGGACGTGGTTGCTCTTCGCCTCGTGGTAGTACTCCTCGCCGTTGCGGATCTGGAGGTACCAGAGGCGCCCGCCGAGGGTGAAGAAGAGGGAGAGGACGAGTACCTGGATGATGACGAGCCGGATCTGCACGCGGGAGGTGCGGCCGGTCTCCTGAATATTGGTCACGTCTGCTCCTCCCTCACAGCTTCTTGACGCTCTTCACACCCTTGACGCCCTTTATGCGGACGGCCCGGTTGGCGCGGCCGCGCGCGGCCCTCAGCCGCAGGCCGCCGCGCTGGCTGCCGATCCGCAGCCCCGTGCCGCCGGCCAGCCAGCCGGAGGAGACGTCGTTGCCCTGGGGCATGCCGCCGCCCGCTTCGACGGCCATCGGATCGCCCTCGGCGCGCCGGGCCAGCGCCATGATGAACGGCACGGTGAAGGGCGCGAGCAGCAGGTCGTAGAGCGTGGCGGTGAACAGGAGCCCGGTCAGGCCGACATGGCGGGCGGCCGTGTCGCCGACGAGGGCGCCGACCCCCGCGTACAGCAGGGTGGAGCCGACCGCGGCGGCGACGACGGTGAGCATCGGGCCCCAGGCGGAGCGGAACCTTCCGCTGTCGGGGCGCACCAGCCCGGCCGCGTAGCCGATGACGCACAGGACGAGCGCGTACCGTCCGGCGGCGTGGTCGGCGGGCGGGGCGAGGTCGGCGAGGAGCCCGGCGGCGAAGCCGATGAGCGCCCCGCTGAGGTGCCCGTACACGAGGGCGAGGGCGACGACGGTGAGCAGCAGCAGGTCGGGGACGGCGCCGGGCAGTTGAAGCCGTCCCAGCACGCTGACCTGGACGACGAGGGCGACCACGATCAGCGTGGCCGAGAGCAGGATGCGGTTGAAGGGCATGGCGGTCAGCTCCTACTCGTCGGCCGGCTTGCCGGATGCACTGGCGGACGGGGTGACCGTGACGGTGACGGTCGGGATGGGCTTGGGTGCCTCGGGCTTGGGGGGCAGGACGGCGTCGCGCGGATCCTCGCGCGGCGGCATCACGACCACCCCGACGATGTCCAGGCGCGAGAATCCCACGTACGGACGCACCCAGACCGTGCGGGTCAGGTCTCCGCGCGAGGGGTCGACCTTGACGACCTCACCGATCGGCACGCCGGGCACGAACGGCTTGTTGCCGCGCGAGCCGAAGGTGACGAGCCGGTCGCCGGGGCCGATCTTGGCCTTGCCGTTGAGCATCTGGACGGAGAGCGCGCGGTCGCCCTGGCCGGTGGCGAAGCCGAGCTCGCCGGTCTTCTCCAGGCGGGTACCGACCGTGAAGTCGGGATCGTTGGCGAGCACGACGGTGGCGGTGTCGGGGCCCACGGTGCTGACCCTGCCGACGAGTCCGTCGCCGTTGAGGACGGTCATGTCGCGCTCGATGCCGTCCTTGCTGCCGGCGTCGATGGTGACGGTCCATGAGAAGCCCTGGGCCGCTCCTATCGCGATGACCTCGGCGCCCTTGATTCCGTACTGTCCGGCGCCGGCCCGCTTGAGCATCTCGTCGAGCTCGCGGATCCGGCTGCGGGTCTGGTCCTCGCTGCCCAGCCGGGCCTTCAGCGCCGCGTTCTCGCGCTCCAGCAGGGCGATGCGGTTGTGACGCTCGCCGGAATCCCGTACGGCGCCTATGGCGTGGGCCACCGGGTCGACCGCGGTTGCCACGCCCCTCTCGACCGGGCCGAAGACCGCTGCGGCGGCCTGTCGGGCACCGTCGACCGGTGACTCCTCGCCCGCCCTGATGTCCACCGTGATCAATGCGAACGCGGTGGCGATCAGAAGCACCAGGAGCAGCCGGCTTTCTCGTGTGTCCCTCACGTGCGGCGGCCGTGCCTTCCTCGTAGATACTCGTGCGGCGAAGCCGCTCCGGTGGAACCGGGGCTCGCACCGGACTCTGCCTGTATATCAACGATCCGCCGCACGGGCCCGGCAGCACCCGTACGGCGGATCCTTGTGTTCCGCTTGGCCCCTCGGGCAGCGAGGGGCGTGTCGACGCCCGGGTTCAGCGGCGGGGCTGCGCGTCCAGCACCTGCTGGAGCGCCTCGAACTCCTCGACGCACTTGCCCGATCCGAGCGCGACGGAGTCGAGCGGGTCCTCGGCGATGTGGATCGGCATGCCCGTCTCACGGCGCAGCCGCTCGTCCAGGCCGCGCAGCAGGGCGCCGCCGCCGGTCAGGACGATGCCGCGGTCCATGATGTCGCCGGAGAGCTCCGGCGGGCACTTGTCGAGCGTGGTCTTGACCGCGTCGACGATGGCGTTGACCGGCTCCTCGATGGCCTTGCGGACCTCGGCGGCCGAGATGACCACGGTCTTGGGCAGCCCGGAGACCAGGTCGCGGCCGCGGATCTCGGTGTGCTCGTCCTTGTCGAGGTCGTACGCCGACCCGATGGTGATCTTGATCTGCTCGGCGGTGCGCTCGCCGAGGAGGAGCGAGTACTCCTTCTTGATGTGCTGGATGATCGCGTTGTCGAGCTCGTCACCGGCCACCCGGATGGACTGTGCCGTGACGATTCCGCCGAGGGAGATGACGGCGACCTCGGTGGTGCCGCCGCCGATGTCCACGACCATGTTCCCGGTGGCCTCGTGGACGGGCAGGCCCGCGCCGATGGCGGCGGCCATGGGCTCCTCGATGATGTGCACCTGACGGGCACCGGCCTGCGTGGAGGCCTCGATGACGGCGCGGCGCTCGACTCCCGTGATGCCGGAGGGCACGCAGACGACAACGCGCGGACGGGCCAGGTAGCGGCGCTTGTGGATCTTGAGGATGAAGTACCGGAGCATACGCTCGGTGATCTCGAAGTCGGCGATGACGCCGTCCTTGAGGGGCCGTACGGCGACGATGTTGCCGGGCGTGCGCCCGATCATCTTCTTCGCCTCCGAGCCGACCGCCAGGATGCCGCCGGTGTTCGTGTTGATGGCGACCACGGACGGCTCGTTCAGGACGATCCCCCGGCCCCTCACGTACACCAGCGTGTTGGCGGTCCCGAGGTCGATCGCCATGTCACGGCCGATGAACGACATGTTGTTCCCCTTGTTCCCCATGAGGAGCGTCTGGCCTTCCACTTGATAGCGGCTGCTGTCAGGTCGGCGAGGTGGGTGTGTGGGTGGAGGCCCCATCGTAGTGCCGCACGTACGGACATCGCGCGACGGGACTCCGGCAATCCCGCCGGATCGGATACCCGCCCCCAATAGTGGTGACGTCGTGTCCTGTCGATGCGTTCCCGGCGTGGCCCGGTCATACCTGAGGGCGACCGAAATTACTTCGGTCGCCCCAGGCCGTGAGCGCTATTTGGCTTATGCGGTGTCAGAAACAGCTGCTCAGAGAGCCGGGAAGAAGAGCTTCAGTTCACGCTCGGCGGACTCCTCGGAATCCGAGGCGTGGATCAGGTTCTCCCGGGTGATGGTGCCGAAGTCCCCCCGGATGGAGCCGGGCGCGGCGGCGATCGGGTCGGTGGGTCCGGCCAGCTGGCGGACACCCTCGATGACGCGTTCCCCTTCGACGACCAGGGCGACGACGGGACCGCTGGACATGAAGCCCATGAGCGGCTCGTAGAACGGGCGGCCGACGTGCTCGGCGTAGTGCTGCTCCAGAATGTTCCGGTCGAGCGTGCGCAGCTCCAGCGCGGGAATGCTCCAGCCGGCCTTACGCTCGAAGCGGCCGATGATCTCGCCCACCAGGCCACGCCTGACCGCGTCCGGCTTGAGCAGGACGAGCGTGCGCTGGGTCATGTTGTAACTCCTTGCGGCATACGGGTGCGGTTACCCGAGGCTACAGGGGCAGCGGAAAGCCGACGCGCGGACCCCGCACCACCACCGCGGCGCGCCGGCGGCTGGCACCCCGGCCCGGCAGGCCGCACCGGCTCAGGCCCGGCAGGCCGCACCGGCTCAGGCCTGGGCCTCGCCCTGCGCGGCCGCCCAGCGGGCCTTGATGGTGTCGACCTTGCGGCCGTAGTGCACCGAGCACCACCACAGGCCGGCGAAGACGGCGCCGAGGAAGAACATCGTCGGAACGACGAAGCCGCTCAGGACCAGCCCGATCTGCAGCGCCCAGCCCAGCTGGACCGCACCGGGACGCGAGAGCATCCCGCACAGCAGCACCGACAGCAGCATCGCGACACCGCACACCGTCCAGACCTCACCCTGGGTCAGGTCCGGGTTCTTCATGGCCACCAGTCCGGCGAAGCCGATCACGAAGAACTCGCCGATCAGCGTCGAAGCACACAGCGTGCGCATCCCTCAGCCCCTCTTCAGCAGCAGGCGGGCCTCGCCCACCGTGATCACGGAACCGGTCACCAGCACCCCGGCCCCTCCGTATTCCGCTTCTTCCTCCGCCAGCGTGATCGCCGCCTCCAGGGCGTCGTCCAGCCGTGGCTCCACCTGCACCCGGTCCGTACCGAAGACCTCGACCGCGATGGCCGCCAGGTCGTCCGCGCTCATCGCCCGGTGGCTGGAGTTCTCCGTCACCACCACCTCGGCGAAGATCGGCTCGAACGCCTCGAACACGCCGCGGACGTCCTTGCCGTCGCTCGCGCCCACCACCCCGATCAGGCGGCTGAAGCCGAACGACTCGGTGATCGCCTCCGCGGCGGCCGCCGCACCCGCCGGATTGTGCGCCGCGTCCAGGACCACCGTCGGACTGCGCCGCACGACCTCCATGCGGCCGGGCGAGGTCACCGAGGCGAAGGCCTTGCGCACGGTGTCCGCGTCCAGGACCCGCGCGTGTTCCTGGCCGATGCCGAAGAAGGCCTCGACCGCGGCCAGCGCCACCGCCGCGTTGTTCGCCATGTGCGCCCCGTACAGCGGCAGGAAGATGCCGTCGTACTCCCCGCCCACGCCGCGCAGGGTCAGCTGCTGCCCGCCGACGGCGACCTCGCGCGAGACGACGCCGAACTCCATGCCCTCGCGGGCGACCGTCGCGTCGACCTCGACGGCCCTCTTCAGCAGGACCTGCGCCGCGTCCACCGGCTGCTGGGCCAGGATCACGGTGGCGCCCTGCTTGATGATGCCGCCCTTCTCCTGGGCGATCGCGGCGGGCGTGGAGCCGAGCCGGTCGGTGTGGTCGAGGCTGATGGGGGTGACCACGGCGACCGAGCCGTCGATGACGTTGGTCGCGTCCCAGCTGCCGCCCATGCCGACCTCGACGACGGCCGCGTCGACCGGGGCGTCCGCGAAGGCCGCGTACGCCATCCCGGTGAGGACCTCGAAGAACGACAGCCGGTACTCCTCGGCGGCGTCGACCATCTCCACGTACGGCTTGATGTCGTGGTACGTCTCCACGAAACGCTCGGCGGTGATCGGCGCCCCGTCGAGACTGATCCGCTCGGTGATCGACTGCACGTGCGGGCTGGTGTAGCGGCCGGTGCGCAGCTCGAAGGCGTTCAGCAGGGCCTCGATCATGCGGGCCGTGCTCGTCTTGCCGTTGGTGCCGGTGATGTGGATGGAGGGGTACGCGCGCTGCGGCTCGCCGAGCACGTCCATCAGCGCCGCGATGCGCGACACCGACGGCTCCAGCTTGGTCTCGCCCCAGCGGCCGGCGAGCTCCTGCTCCACCTCCAGCAGTGCCTTCGCGACCTCCGGGTCGGTGGGCGGGGCGGGTACCGGCCCGCCCTGGGGTGATCCGGCCTGGGCGCGCAGGGTACGGCTGCCGGCCTCGATCACCGCCAGGTCGGGATCGCGGTCGGACTCTTCCGCGACGATCCGGTCGAACTCGTCGAAGGGGCCGTGGCTCTCGGGCTGCTGCTCACTCACGCACCCAGTCTACGGACGCGGACCCACAGCACTTCCGACCCGGGCGGTTCGAAGCCCCGGGGCGCAGCCGACGGCCGGACCATCGCGACGGCGCGTACACGGCCGTACGCGCGTGATACGACCATGCGGCGGAACGGCGAAGTCCCCCGCACCGGCCGACGGTGTGGGGGACTTCACGCGCGCGCCGTACGCCGCGTGGCGCTGCGGACAGGGGCCTAGGCGGAGGGCAGCCCGTCCAGCTGGGCACGGAGCCGGACGATGTCCGCCTCGGCCTTGGCCAGGCGGCCCTTGATCTTGTCGACGACGTTGTCGGGGGCCTTCGCCAGGAAGGCCTCGTTCCCGAGCTTCGCCTCGGCCTGCTGCTTCTCCTTCTCGGCGGCGCCGAGGTCCTTGGTGAGGCGCTTGCGCTCGGCGGCCACGTCGATGGTGCCCGACAGGTCCAGCGCGACCGTGGCGCCGCCCACCGGAAGGGTGGCGGTGGCGCTGAAGGAGTCGCCCTCCGGCTGGAGGCGCAGCACCTGGCGGATGGCGGCCTCGTGGGCAGCCAGCGTGGTGGCGGACAGGTCCAGGCGGGCCGGGACCTTCTGCTTGTCGTCGAGGCCCTGTTCCTTGCGGAACCGCCGGACCTCCCGGACGAGCGCCTGGACGCCCTCGATCTCGGCCTCGGCGGCCGCGTCGCGGAAGCGGCTGTCCTTGGGCCAGTCGGCGACCACGAGGGACTCGCCGCCGGTCAGCGTGGTCCACAGGGTCTCCGTGACGAACGGGACCACCGGGTGCAGCAGGCGCAGCATGACGTCGAGGACCTCGCCGAGGACCCGGGCGGAGGCCTTCGCCGGCTCGCCGCCCGCGAAGAAGGTCGTCTTCGACAGCTCGACGTACCAGTCGAAGACCTCGTCCCACGCGAAGTGGTAGAGCGCCTCGCTGAGCTTCGAGAACTGGAAGTCGTCGTAGTACGCGTCGACCTGCGCGACCGTCGTGTTGAGACGGGACAGGATCCAGCGGTCGGTCGCGGACAGCTGCTCGGGGGCCGGCAGCTCGCCCTCGATGGTGGCGCCGTTCATCAGCGCGAAGCGGGTGGCGTTCCAGATCTTGTTGGCGAACTTGCTGGACGCCTGGACCCAGTCCTCGCCGATCGGGACGTCGGTGCCGGGGTTGGCGCCCTTGGCCAGGGTGAAGCGGACGGCGTCGGAGCCGTACTTGTCCATCCAGTCCAGCGGGTCGACGACGTTGCCGAAGGACTTCGACATCTTCTTGCCGCGCTCGTCGCGGACCAGGCCCGTCAGCGCGATCGTCTTGAAGGGCGGCTCGCCGTCCATGGCGTACAGGCCGAACATCATCATCCGGGCGACCCAGAAGAAGATGATGTCGTGACCGGTCACCAGGACGTCGGTGGAGTAGAACTTCTCCAGGTCCGGGGTCTTCTCCGGCCAGCCCAGCGTCGAGAAGGGCCACAGGCCGGAGGAGAACCAGGTGTCCAGGACGTCCGTGTCCTGGGTCCAGCCCTCGCCCGTCGGCGCCGCGTCGTCGGGTCCGACGCAGACGACCTCGCCGTTCGGGCCGTACCAGACCGGGATCCGGTGGCCCCACCACAGCTGGCGCGAGATGCACCAGTCGTTGAGGTTGTCGACCCAGTCGAAGTACCGCTTCGACATGTCCTCGGGGTGGATCGCGACCCGGCCGTCGCGCACGGCGTCACCGGCGGCCTTGGCCAGCGTCTCGACCTTGACCCACCACTGGAGGGACAGCCGGGGCTCGACGGTGGTGCGGCAGCGTGAGCAGTGGCCCACGGAGTGCAGGTACGGGCGCTTCTCGGCGACGATGCGCCCCTGCTCGCGCAGGGCGCCGACGACCGCGGAGCGGGCCTCGTAGCGGTCCAGGCCGATGAAGGGGCCGTGGACGGTGATGACACCGTGCTCGTCCATGATCGTCATATTGGGCAGGCCGTGCCGCTGCCCGATGGCGAAGTCGTTCGGGTCGTGCGCCGGGGTCACCTTGACGGCGCCGGTCCCGAACTGCGGGTCGACGTGCGCGTCCGCGACGACGGGGATGGTCCGGTCGGTCAGCGGCAGCTTGATCTGCTTGCCGACGAGGTGGGCGTACCGCTCGTCGTCCGGGTGGACGGCGACGGCCGTGTCACCGAGCATCGTCTCGGCGCGGGTCGTGGCGACGACCAGCGTGTCGTCACCCTCGCCGTACTTGATGGAGACGAGCTCGCCGGCGTCCTCCTGGTACTCCACCTCGATGTCGGAGATGGCCGTCAGACAGCGGGGGCACCAGTTGATGATGCGCTCGGCGCGGTAGATGAGCCCGTCGTCGAAGAGCTTCTTGAAGATGGTCTGGACGGCCCTGGACAGGCCCTCGTCCATGGTGAAGCGCTCACGCGACCAGTCGACGCCGTCACCCAGCCGCCTCATCTGGCCGAGGATCTTGCCGCCGTACTCTTCCTTCCACTGCCAGACCCGCTCGACGAACTCCTCACGGCCCAGGTCGTGGCGGGACTTGCCCTCCTCGGCGAGCTGCTGCTCGACCTTGTTCTGGGTGGCGATACCGGCGTGGTCCATGCCCGGCAGCCACAGCGCCTCGTAGCCCTGCATCCGCTTGCGGCGGGTCAGCGCGTCCATGAGCGTGTGCTGGAAGGCGTGCCCCAGGTGCAGGGAGCCGGTGACGTTCGGCGGCGGAATGACGATGGTGTACGGGGGCTTCTCGCTCGCGGGATCCGCCGTGAAGTACCCACGCTCTACCCAGCGCTCGTAGAGCTTCCCCTCTACCTCGGCCGGCGCGTACTGGGTCGGCAGTTCGGAGTGGGGGCTGCTGGGTGTCTGCGTGTTCTCGGTCACGGGCGACAGTTTAGGGCCGTAACAGTCCAGTCATGAAACCGGTAATCGCGGGGCCCGCCGCCCCCGGCCCCGCCTGCTTCCGTCAGGATGTGTGGAACGTATAAAGCAACCTCATGGGGGGACGCGGGATGAGCTACAACCAGCCGGGACCGTACGGACAGCAGCCGCAGCAGCCGCAGCAGCAGCCCGGACCGTACGGGCAGCAGCCCCCGCCACCGGGGCCCTACGGCCAGCCCGCACCGCAGCCCCGCTACGGATACCCGCAGCAGGGCCCGCCCGGCGTCCCTCCGCAGGGCTACCCCCAGCAGCCCGGCTACCCGCAGCAGCCCCCGCACCCGCAGTACGGCTACCAGCAGCAGCCGCCCTACGGCGGGATGCCGCCGAAGAAGTCGAAGGCCGGCATCGTCATCGCCGTGGTCGTGGCGGTCGCGGTGATCGCGGGCGGCGGCTGGTACTTCCTGCAGCAGGGTGGTACGGGCGGCGGCGGTGGCGCCGACACGAAGGGCTACAAGCTGGCCTTCCCGGAGACGGTGGACAGCTACCAGAAGAAGCCGCCCCTGCCCGGCGCACCCGACCCGAACGCGCCCTCCGCCGGCGAGCAGAAGACCAAGGCCAACGCGCTCGGAGTGCAGAACCCGCACAACGCGATGGTCCAGTACGAGATCGGCAAGGACGGCAAAGGCAAGCAGCTCAACGCCAACGGTCTCTGGGGCGACATCGCCGACCCGGAGAAGTCGGTCGACGGCTACTTCGCCAGCGTCGGCCAGCCCAACAAGGAAACCGAGGCGATCGGCCTCAAGTACGAGGTGGTCGGCACTCCCAAGCCCATCACCCCGCCCGACTTCAAGGGCAACGTACTGAAGTGCGCCGTCCTGAAGGCGACGAGCATCAAGTCCTCGCCGAAGGGCGGGAAGGACATCCTGATCCCGACCTGCGTCTGGGGTGACCACTCCACCCTGACCGCCGTCAACAACATGGATCCGCTGGCCGTCGCGGTCGGCGGGCCCAGCGCCACGCTCGAAGAGGTCGCCGCCCTGGCCGCGAAGCTCTACAACACCGGGCGCACCAAGGCCTGATCGCGTCCACGTACGCGAAAAGGGGGCGCCCCGGCCGGTCGGCCGGGGCGCCCCCTTTTTCGCGCTGTGCGTGCTGCTCTGCCGCTACGCCGACTTCTCGTGCGGGCCCTGGTCCTTGGGGACGATCCGCGGCACCAGCGTCGGGTTGACGTTGGAGCGGACCACGTCCGCGGTGATGACCACACGGGCGACGTCCTTGCGGGAGGGCACCTCGTACATCACCGACATCAGGACCTCCTCCATGATGGCGCGCAGCCCGCGCGCGCCCGTCTGGCGCAGGATCGCCTGGTCCGCGATGGCCTCCAGCGCCTCACGCTCGAAGTCCAGCTCGACACCGTCGAGTTCGAACAGCCGCTGGTACTGCTTGACCAGGGCGTTGCGCGGCTCGATGAGGATCTGGAGCAGCGCCTCGCGGTCCAGGTTGTGCACGGAGGTGATGACGGGCAGCCGGCCGATGAACTCGGGGATCATCCCGAACTTCACCAGGTCCTCCGGCATGACCTCCTGGAACTGGTTGCTCGCCTCGATCTCGCGCTTCGAGCGGATGGTCGCCGCGAAGCCGATGCCCTTGGCGCCCGCACGCGACTCGATGATCTTCTCCAGGCCGGCGAAGGCGCCGCCCACGATGAAGAGCACGTTCGTCGTGTCGATCTGGATGAACTCCTGGTGCGGGTGCTTGCGGCCGCCCTGCGGCGGGACGGAGGCCGTCGTGCCTTCCAGGATCTTCAGGAGGGCCTGCTGGACGCCCTCACCGCTCACGTCGCGCGTGATCGACGGGTTCTCGCTCTTGCGGGCCACCTTGTCGATCTCGTCGATGTAGATGATCCCCGTCTCGGCCTTCTTGACGTCGTAGTCGGCGGCCTGGATCAGCTTGAGCAGGATGTTCTCGACGTCCTCGCCGACATAGCCGGCCTCCGTCAGCGCCGTCGCGTCGGCGATGGCGAAGGGGACGTTGAGCATGCGCGCGAGGGTCTGGGCCAGCAGGGTCTTGCCCGAACCGGTCGGCCCCAGGAGCAGGATGTTCGACTTCGCGAGCTCGATCGCGTCGTCACGGCCCTGCGCGCCGCCGTTCTCACCGGCCTGGACCCGCTTGTAGTGGTTGTACACCGCTACCGAGAGCGCCTTCTTCGCCGGCTCCTGGCCGACGACGTAGCTCTCCAGGAACTCGTAGATCTCACGGGGCTTGGGGAGTTCCTCCCACCGGACCTCCGAGGTCTCCGCGAGTTCCTCTTCGATGATCTCGTTGCAGAGGTCGATGCACTCGTCGCAGATGTACACACCGGGTCCTGCGATGAGCTTCTTCACCTGCTTCTGGCTCTTCCCGCAGAACGAGCACTTGAGCAGGTCGCCGCCGTCACCGATGCGTGCCACGAGGTGCTTCCCCTTCGCCTGGGAGACGCCTGGTTCAGCGCTCCTGGTGCCTCATATCCGACGGTACCTTGCCGGGGGCCCCGATCGGGGCCCCCTTGACGTGGTTCACATCGCCGAATGCGGCAGTGCGGCCACGCCAACTGGCGGCAAGGTTCAGTGCGAGCTCTTGCGGGTGGAGACGACCTGGTCGATCAGGCCGTACGCCAGCGCGTCCTCGGCAGTGAGGATCTTGTCGCGCTCGATGTCGTCGCGGATCTTCTCGATCGGCGTCGTGGAGTGCTTGGCCAGCATCGTCTCCAGCTGGTCACGCATCCGGAGGATCTCGTTGGCCGCGATCTCCAGGTCGGAGAGCTGCTCCCGGCCGGTGCCGCCGGAGGGCTGGTGGATCAGCACGCGGGCGTTCGGCAGGGCCATGCGCTTGCCGGGGGTGCCGGCGGCGAGCAGGACCGCGGCGGCGGAGGCCGCCTGGCCCATGCAGACCGTCGAGATGTCCGGCTTCACAAACTGCATCGTGTCGTAGATCGCCGTCAGCGCGGTGAAGGAGCCGCCGGGGCTGTTGATGTAGATGGAGATGTCGCGGTCCGGGTCCATCGACTCCAGGCACAGCAGCTGCGCCATGACGTCGTTGGCGGAGGCGTCGTCGATCTGCACACCGAGGAAGATGATGCGCTCCTCGAAGAGCTTCGCGTACGGGTCGTACTCGCGCACGCCCTGCGAAGTGCGCTCGACGAAGCGCGGGATGACGTAGCGGTTGTCCACCTGCGCGCCCGTGTAGAGGCCGCTCGCGGGGGAGAGGTTGTTCATGTGCATCTGGGTGTTCACCATCCTGGTGGCGTTCTGCGGGCTGGGGCTTGCCTGGTACGGGCGGGCGTACGAGAGGTCGCGCGCCGGGATCAGGCCCCGGTGCCGCCGCCGCCCGGGACCAGGGACGCGGCGGAGATGATCTCGTCGATGAGGCCGTACTCCTTGGCCTCCTCCGCCGTGAACCAGCGGTCGCGGTCGCCGTCGCGGATGATCGCCTCCACGGTCTGGCCCGAGTGGTGAGCGGTGATCTCAGCCATGCGCTGCTTGGTGCGCAGCAGGTACTGGGCCTGGATCTTGATGTCCGAGGCGGTACCGCCGATACCGGCGGAGCCCTGGTGCATCAGGATGTCGGTGTTCGGCAGCGCGAAGCGCTTGCCCGCCGTACCGCCGGTGAGCAGGAACTGGCCCATGGAGGCCGCCATGCCCATGCCGATGGTGACCACGTCGTTCTTGATGTACTGCATGGTGTCGTAAACGGCCATACCCGCCGTCACGGAGCCACCGGGGCTGTTGATGTACAGGTAGATGTCCTTCTCCGGCTCGGCGGCCAGGAGGAGGAGCTGCGCCGTGATCTTGTTCGCGATGTCGTCGTCGACCTGCTGCCCGAGGAAGATGATGCGCTCGCCGAGCAGCCGGTTGTAGACATGGTCGCCGAGGCCGCCACCGATGGACGGCTCACCCGCGGCGTAAGGCATCAGATTCGTCACGTATCCACCTGCTCGTCTCCGACGGCCATGTGCCGTCTCAGCGTCTCGTTCTGGGGCGCGGCCCGTCCGGTGCGGACATGTCCGCCGGTGTCCGGGTACTCCCGTGCCCTCGTATTCATGGACCCTAACGCGCAGGTGGGACAACGCCATCCCGGTTCCGGAACTGTTCGCTCGGAGCGCAAGCTCGCGGGGTCCGCCGCCGGCCCGCCGGACGCCATGCCGAAGGGCCCGGACGCGGCTGCGTACGGGCCCTTCGGGGCACTGCTCGGTGGGCCTGGCCGGGCTTGGCTGGGCCCGGCCCGGGGTGTTACTTGGCCTCGTCGGCCTTGTCCTCGGCGCCGGCCTCGGTGTCACCCTCGGCGGCGGCCTCGACGACCTCGGCGGCATCGGCGGCCGCCTCGGCCTCGTCCTCGTCGTCGGAGAGGTCCACGACCTCACCCTTGGTGTCGACGACCTTGGCGGCCTCCACGACGACCGCGAGGGCCTTGCCGCGGGCGACCTCGCCGACGAGCATCGGGACCTGGCCGCCCTCGACGACCGCCTGGGCGAACTGGTCGGGGGACATGCCGGAGGACTGCGCGCGGCGCATGAGGTGCTCGGTGAGCTCCTCCTGGTTGACGCCCAGCTTCTCCTTGTTGACCAGCGCGTCGAGGACGAACTGGGTCTTGATGCCCTTGATCGCCTGCTCGGCGGTCTCGGCCTCGAACTCCTCGACCGTCTTGCCCTGGAACTCCAGGTACTTCTCGATGGTCAGACCCATCTGGCCGAGCTGGTGGTGCTCAAGGTTGTGCTTGCGGGTCTGGACCTCGTCCGCGAGGAGCTTCTCGGGGATCGGGACCTCGACCAGCTCCAGCAGCTTCTCCAGGACGCGCTCCTGGGCCTGCGTGGCCTGGTCGTACTGCTTCATGCTTTCGAGGCGCTTGCGGCTGTCCGCCTTGAGCTCCTCCAGGGTGTCGAACTCGCTCGCCATCTGCGCGAACTCGTCGTCCAGCTCCGGCAGCTCGCGGGCGGAGACCTTGGTGACCTTGACGGTGACCTCGGCTTCCTTGCCCTCGGCGGAGCCGCCCTTCAGCTGGGAGGTGAAGGTGGCCTCGCCACCGGCCTCCAGGCCCTTGACGGCCTCGTCGATGCCCTCAAGGAGCTCGCCCGAGCCGATGGTGTAGGAAACGTCGGAAGCGACGCCGTCCTCCAGCACCTCGCCCTCGACCTTGGCTTCGAGGTCGATGGTCACGACGTCGCCGTCCTCGGCCGCGCGCTCGACGTCCTTGGTGGACGCGAAGCGGCCGCGCAGCTGCTCGACCGACTTCTCGACGTCCTCGTCGGAGACCTCGATGGCGTCGACCTCGACCTCGATGCCGGAGTAGTCCGGGATCTCGATCTCGGGACGGACGTCGACCTCGGCGGTGAAGGCCAGCAGCTCGCCGTCCTTCAGCTCCGTGATGTCGACCTCGGGCTGACCCAGCGGGTTCAGGTCCGCCTCGTTGACGGCCTCGGTGTAGAACTTCGGGAGGGCGTCGTTGACGGCCTCCTCCAGCACCGCACCGCGGCCGAAGCGCTGGTCGATGACGCGGGCCGGGATCTTGCCCTTGCGGAAGCCCTTCACCGTGACCTGCTGGTTGATCTTCTTGTAGGCCGCGTCGAGGCTGTCCTTGAGCTCCTCGAAGGGCACCTCAACAGTGAGCCGAACCCGAGTCGGGTTCAGGGTCTCCACGGCGCTCTTCACGGTTCGGTCTCCTTGTGGCTGACTGCTGGGGGTTCTGCCGTCACGCTGTGATTCAGCGGTTCAGCGGACTTCGGCCCGGTACATCAGACACACGGGCACGCAGCTTGCATAGTAACCGCAAGCGGCATTCAGCCCACAACGCGATCTTGCGGCAAACCCCCGGAGCAGCCCGAACGGGCTCGAACGAGCCCGGAGGGAACCAGTAAGGAAACAGTGCTGGTGGTCGGGGTGGCCGGATTCGAACCGACGACCTTCCGCTCCCAAAGCGGACGCGCTACCAAGCTGCGCCACACCCCGTCGGTGCGACACGTAGGGTACATGCCCGGAGACCCTATGATGTGCGCAGTTCCCGAGGTCTTTGCGACGGCTCGCCCCGCGGGCACGCATGTGGTGTGCGACGGCCGGGCACGACCCGCTAGGATGCTGTCCGTGCCGGGGTCCCCAGGATCTGCGGCGCACGCTTGCGGGCGTAGCTCAATGGTAGAGCCCTAGTCTTCCAAACTAGCTACGCGGGTTCGATTCCCGTCGCCCGCTCTGATGTAAGTACTGAAGGGCCAGGTCGGAGGAGTTTCCTCCGACCTGGCCCTCAGTCGTTCCCGGGACCCGGCCTCGACGAGGCCGCCCGGGCGGAGATTCCGAGAAACGGCGCCTAGAGCTTGATGTTCGAGATCATGGTCGCGAGGGAGTTCAGGAATCGGTTCACGTCGTCCGCGATCGAGCTGGATGCCAGGAAGAAGCCGAAGAGGGCCGCGACGATGGCGGGTCCTGCCTTGAGGTGGTTGCCACGGATCAGCACCACCAGGATGATCGCCAACAGAACCACCACTGACAGCGAAATGGCCACTACTGATCACACCTTCGGTCGTCCCCTGGTCGGCCCGGGGCGCACGGCCACGCACACCCCCACAGGCCATCCTCCCACCAACAGGCCCCGGCTACCCGCTCCGTGACCAATCAACGTCGTTCCGTTTCCGCCAACCACCATGTGCGCTGGGCATATTTCGGACCCGGGACGGGCGCCGGACGGGCGCCTCGGCGGGGGTCATGGAGCGGTGAGGCCCAGCAGGGAGCGGACATGGGCGTACTTCGCGGTCAGCCGTTCGCGGGTGGGAGCGTCCAGTACGGCGAGCCGTGCGGGATCGGCGTTGTGCGCCAGGTCGGCCTCCTTGACCAGCAGGGCGCCCGGGGTGGCGAGGATGCGGGCGGCGTACTCCTCCACCGGCTCGCCCGGGCGCTTGGTGACCGCGAGGACCATGTCCTTCACCGACCGCGGGAGGGCGGCCGAATCCAGCCAGGCGAGGCTGAGGGCGTCGTCCTCCACCGCGTCGTGGAGCCAGGCCGCCGCCTGCTGTTCGGGGCTGCCGCCGCGGAGGCGGACACCCTCGGCCACGGCCGCGAGGTGCTCCGCGTACGGCCGGCCGGCCTTGTCCGTCTGGCCCTCGTGCGCGGCGCGGGCGAGGGCCTCCACCTCCAGCAGAGTCAGCGGTTGCCCGTTCACGCGATCCCCTTCGCTGCCGTACGGAGGGCCCCGGCGGCCCGGCGTACATCCGCCTGCGTGGTACGCCAGTTGGAGAACGCCGCGCGCAGGGCCGGAGTTCCCGCGTAGACGGTGGGTGTGACGAAGACCTCGGCGGACGCGGCCTCGCGCAGGGCGCTCAGGCGGGCCGGGGTGGGGTCGCAGGCGAGGGTGAAGCAGACGACGTTGAGCCGGACCGGGGCGAGGAGACGGAACTCGGGCCCTTGGGACAGCTGTTCGCCCAGGGCGTGGGCGCAGGCGATGTCGCGCTCCACGATCTCCCGGTGGCCCTGGCGGCCGTACGCGCGGAGCGTGAACCAGGCGGCGAGGGCGCGCAGGCGGTGGGAGTTCTCCGGGGTGAGGTGGACGAGGTCGGGGTGGTCGCCGAGGGGGCCCAGGTAGGCGGCGGAGTTCTGGAACACGCGGGCCTGGAGGTCGCGGCGGCGGGTGAACTGGACGGCGCTGTCGTAGGGAACGTTGAGCCATTTGTGCAGGTCGACGCAGAGTGAGTCGGAGGCGTCGAGTCCGGCGGCGAGGTGGGCGTGGGCCGGGGAGAGCGCGGCGAAGGCGCCGAACGCGGCATCGGTGTGCAGCCAGAAGTCGTGGCGCCGTTTGAGGGCGTCGATGGCGCGGAGGTCGTCGAAGTCGACCGTGTTGACGGTGCCGGCGTTGGCGACGACGACCGCGGGTCCGGGCGTGTCGGCGAGCGCGCGGTCGAGGGCGGCGGGGTCGACGGCCTCCCGGCCGGGGAGGGTCGGGATTTGGACGAGGGAGCTCCGGCCGAGGCCGAGGATGGACAGGGCCTTGCCGATGGAGGAGTGCGGGGCGCCGGAGAGGACGCGGACGGGGCCCAGAGCCGCCGCGCCGTCCTCGGCCGGTGAGACGCCGAGTCGTTCGCCGAGCCATTCGCGGGCGATGGCGAGGCCGGTGGTGTTGGACAGGGTGGCGCCGCTGACGAAGGTGCCGGTGTGGGCGGAGGAAAGGCCGAAGAGCTCGCGGAGCCAGCCGACGGTTTCCCGTTCGAGGTCTTGTCCCCCGCCGTCGAGAGCGGAGTTGGAGTTCTGGTCGTGGACGGCGGTGAGCCAGTCGCCGGCGAGGGCGGCGGGGGTGGCTCCGCCGGTGACGAAGCCGAGGTAGCGGGGTCCGGGGGAAGCGGACAGCCGCGGAGCCCAGCGGTCCTGGAAGGCGGCGAGGGCGTGTTCCGCGCCGGCTGCCGTCTCGGGCAGGGGCTGGGGGTCGTACGGGGCTGTTGCGGCGGGCGGTACGACGGGGCGCGCGTCCAGGGTCGCGAGCGCGTCGGCGGCGGCGCGGCGGGTGGCGTCGAGGAGGTCGGGGAGCCGGGCGAGGTCGGCGGCCAGGGTGCGGTCCATGGGAGCACGGTAGACGGCGGGGTGGTGGGGCGGGCGGGGCGGGGCGGGGCGGGCCAACGGGGGCGCGCAGTGGCCCGTTTCCGGTCGCTGCGGGGGCGTCGTAGGGTCGGGGAATGATCGTCAGGGGGTGGGCGCGGGGCGGGGCACTGGCCGGGGTACTGGTGGGGCTCCTTTCGGGGGCGCTGACGGGGTGCGACACGCCGCCGGCGCCGAGGGCCGCGCCGGGGCCGGCCCCGGCGCCGGTGGTGACGCCGGCGGTGCCGGACGTGATGCCGGAGCCGGAGCAGAGCTCCGCCACGGGGGCCAGGAAGCAGCCGTCCGCGGAAGCCTGCCCCGAGGGCGGGGTGCGGCTGAGCGAGGGCGGCGGTGACGCCGCGATGGGACTGCGCGTGGAGAGCGTCCGCCTGGTCAACTGCGGCGCGCAGCCGTACGTCGTGGACGGCTACGCGGAGATCCGCCTGCTGACCGGGGAGCGGGCCCGGATCGACGTGACGGTCGCGCACGGCTCGGCGGACATCACCTCGTCCCTGCCGAGCGTGGACGGGCCCCCGGGCCGGGTGGCTCTGGCGCCGGGCGAGGCGGCGTCGCTGACGCTGGTGTGGCGCATGGGGGTCACCGGCGGCAGCGCCGGGGAGGGTTGGGTACTGGCTGTCTCGCCCCGCCCCGGCGCGCCATGGCTGACCTTGCGTCTGACGCGGCCCGTGGACGTCGGGCCCGGCGGGAAGCTGGGCCTCGGCCCGTGGCGGTCGACGACCGGCTGACGGCGTGGTTGACGGCGTGACGGACGCCTGCGGCGTGCGTCTCCGGCCGCGCCGAGCACCTTGCCGGCCCCGCCGCATGCGGCTCCGGCTGCCCTGACGGCGCTGCCGGGCCCGGCCCCGTACACCCTCGGCCGCCGCCCGGCCGCCCCGTAACGCGCGCCCCGGCCGGGATGCCGCTGGCGGCGTCCTGGTCCCGTACGCGCGGGCGGGGCGGCGGGGCTCAGGGGCCGGGGGTTGGGTTCCGGGCGGTCAGGAGCTGCCGGTACCACGGGGCGTAGCGGGGGAAGCGGCCGGGGAAGCCGGGGCCCGGGTCGCAGGCCAGGTCTCTCCACAGCGGGTCGCTGTCGAACCAGTGGTCGGTGGTCACCATGTCCAGGTCGTGCGGGGAGCGGCCGCGGGCCTCCAGGAAGGCGCTGGCCTCCCGGTACGTCAGGTCGGTCCGCGGCCAGGGGACCGCCGCGGTGGCGGCAACGGCCCGCAGCACGGCGCTCCACGGCTCGGGCCGCGGATGGTTGGCGTGGTAGACGGACGCGGTGAACCGTTCGGCCGGCGCGAGGCCGGCGGTGACGATGGCCCGCGCGAGGTCCTCGGCGGCGACGGCCGACGTACGGGCGCTCCAGCCCTCCACGGTGCCGGGCAGGGCCGCGGCCATCCGGAGCATTGCGGGGACCACCCGGGTGTCGTCCACTCCGTAGACGAGGTGGGGGCGAAGGACGATGCCCCCGGCCGCCAGGACGCTGTCCTCGGCGGCGGCCCGGGTCCGCGAGGGGTCGGAGAGCGGGGCGCGGGCGAGGTCCTCGGGCCGGGCCTGCCGGAAGACGCCACGGCCGTAGACGGCGGCGGTGCTGAGGTAGACGATGCGGGAGACACCGCTGCGGCGGGCGTCGTCGACCAGTGCCCGGGTGCCGCGGGCGTTGACGGCCTCGCACAGGACGCGGGAGCCGCCGATCTGTGATGCGCAGTGCAGCAGGACGTCCGCGCCGTCGCACACCCCGCGCAGGCTGTCGGGGTCGCGGAGGTCCGCGGAGACGATCTCGGTGCCGTGGGGGGTGGCGGGGGGCTCGGTGCGGTGCGCGACCAGCCGCAGCGGCAGGCGCCGGCGCTGCGCGTCGCGAACGACGTGGCGGCCGATGAAGCCGGTGGCGCCGGTGATGACGACTTTGGGCACGGGCACTCCCTTCCGGACAGCACATCCGCGTGGCACAACGGAATGACACATCACAGTGACAGCTCGCAGTGACAGCTCGGAGTTCACCACAGCACAGGGTCGTCCGCGGGCGGAGCCCGCGCCGCCGAGTTGCCCAAGTCGGGGGTACGCCGCTCAGGCGGAGCGGCGGATCAGCAGCAGGGCGCGGTCGTCGTTGACGTCCTTGGCGACCTTTTCGATCAGGTGCCAGGCCGCGCCGTCCCAGCCGGCGGCGACGTAGCGGTCGGCCTCGCCCGTGAGGCGGTCGATGCCCTCGCTGATGTCGCGGTCGGCCGTCTCGACCAGGCCGTCCGTGAACAGCATGAGGACGTCGCCGCGGCGAAGCTTCCCGCGGGCGGCCAGGAATTCGGCGCCGTCGTAGACGCCGAGCAGCGGACCGTCGCCGGACTTCTCCTGCCAGCGGCCAGTGCCCGCGGAGAGCTGGAGGGCGGGGAGGTGACCGGCGGAGAGCAGCTCGTAGGCGCCGGTCTCCAGGTCCAGGACGAGGTGGATGGAGGTGGCGAAGCCTTCGTCCCAGTCCTGGCGCAGGAGGTAGCCGTTGGCGGCGGCCAGGAAGCCGTGCGGCGGGAGCGCGCCGAGCAGTCCGCCGAAGGCGCCGGACAGCAGCAGCGCCCGGGAGCCCGCTTCCATGCCCTTGCCGGAGACGTCGGTCAGGACGATCTCCAGGGTCCGGCCGCCGTTGGTGCGCGCCGCGACCACGAAGTCGCCGGAGAAGGACTGCCCGCCGGCGGGGCGCAGGGCCATCTCGTGGTGCCAGCCGCGCGGCAGGGCGGGCAGCTTGCTCTGGACCCGGATCCGTTCGCGCAGGTCGAAGAGCATGGTGCCGCCGCGCCGCCAGGGGACGCCGACCCGGCTGCGGAACTGCGCGATGACCAGCCCGAAGAACCCGCAGGCGGCGACCACGAGGATGTTGCCGGGGGTGACTCGGGCCGGGCCCAAGGTGTACGGCCCCAGGACCAGCGCCTCGACGATCAGCGCGGTCGCGGCGGCCGCGTACAGGGCGAGCAGACTGGCGGGGCGCAGCAGCAGCCCTCCGGCCACGATCGGCAGGACGAGCGCCGAGGGCGAGAACCAGACGGGCAGGACGAGCGTGCCGCAGGCGATGGCCGGCACGGTCAGCAGCAGTCCGAGGAAGGCGAGCCAGTCGGAGGCGTCGCCGCGGAAGTAGTCGACGGCGGATTTGCGCAGGTTGGTGCGCGCCCGGTGCGACGTCATGCGCATCCGGGCCATGACGGTGTCCACGCGTGCTCCGGCCATTGCTTGGGGACCTTATCCATCCTGGCTGTGCGCGCGCAGGGGTACCCCCGGACGAGGCGGTGCCCTCGGGTCCGGAAACGGCTTCGACTGCGACGGAATGCCCTGATAGGGATGGTCATATGACCCTTGAGACGCGTGTATTGCAGGCTGATGAGTGGGATGTCTGGTACGACCAGCTGGAACTGGCATTCGGTGGTGTGCCCGACTCGCCGCAGGAGCGGCGGCTGTACAAGTCGCTGACGGAGACGAAACGTTCACTCGGGGTCTGGGACGGTGAGACCTGCGTCGGTTCGGCCGGAGCCTTCAGCTTCCGCCTCTCGGTGCCGGGCGGCGCGCTCGTACCGACGGCCGGTGTCACGATGGTGGGCGTCTCCCCCACGCACCGCCGGCGCGGGGTGCTCACCTCCCTGATGCGCCGGCAGCTGGACGACGTCCGGGCGGGTGGCGAGCCGCTCGCCGTGCTGACGGCTTCCGAACCGGCGATCTACGGGCGCTTCGGCTACGGCACCGCGACGTACTGCCTGGCCGTGGACATCGACACGACCCGCGTACGCCTCACCGTGCCGCCGGGGACGGACGCGGTACGGCTCCGCCTCGCCGACCCGGAGCAGGCGCTGGCCGCGTGCGAGCGGGTCTACGCCGCCCTGGTCCCCGGGCGCCCCGGCATGCCGGCCCGGCAGCCGGGCTGGGAGCGGCAGCCGCTGCTGGATCCGCCCGCGATGCGCGCCGGCGGGTCCGCGCTGAAGTGCGTGGTCGCCGAGCGGGAGGACGGCGAGGTGGTGGGCTACGCCCGTTACCGGGTCAAGCCCGACTGGGACCGGGCCGGTTCGGACGGCAAGGTCGAGGTCGCCGACCTCGACGCCCTCGACCCGGCGGCCTACGCGGCGCTGTGGCGCTACCTCTTCGGGATAGACCTGACCTGGACCGTACGGGCGCACCGGCGGCCGGTGGACGACCCGCTGCTGCACCTGGTCAGCGATGTGCGGCGCTCGCAGCCGCGCCACGCGGACTCGCTGCACCTGCGGCTGGTGGACCTGCCGGCTGCGCTGGAGGCGCGTACGTACGGGGCTCCGGCGGACCTCGTCCTCGAAGTCGAGGACGCCTTCTGCCCGTGGAACGAGGGGCGTTGGCAGCTGGTCGCCGACGCGAAGGGCGCGGCGGCCTGCACCCGGACCGCGGAGCCTGCGGACCTGGAGCTGTCGGTCCGCGAGCTCGGATCCGCCTACCTCGGCGGGGTCACGCTCACCTCGCTGGCGGCGGCCGGCCGGGTGCGCGAGCGGCGCCCGGGCGCACTGGCCGAGGCTTCGCGCGCCTTCGCGGGCGATGTGGCCCCCTGGCTGCCGCACGGCTTCTAGGCCGTCACCGAGGACCAGGAGCGCCCTAGCGTGCCTGGCAGGTCGGGCACCAGAAGAGGTTGCGGGCGGCGAGGCCGGCGGTGCGGATCTCGCCGCCGCAGATGTGGCAGGGCATGTGGGCCCTGCGGTAGACGTACACCTCGCCGCCGTGGTCGTCCACCCGCGGCGGGCGGCCCATCGCCTCGGGCAGGTGCTCGTCGCGGACGGTGTCGATCCGGTTGTTCCGTACGCCCTCGCGCATCAGGGCGGCCAGGTCCAGCCACATGGCGTCCCACTCCGCGCGGCGGAGGTCCCTGCCCGGGCGGTACGGGTCGATCCCGTGCCGGAAGAGGACCTCGGCGCGGTACACGTTGCCGACACCCGCGACGATCTTCTGGTCCATGAGGAGTGCGGCGATGCTGGTGCGGGAGCGGGAGATCCGGGCCCAGGCACGCTCCGGGTCGTCGGCGGGGCGTAGCGGGTCCGGGCCGAGCCGCTCGTGTATCGCCTTCTTCTCCCCCTCGCCGATCAGCGCGCAGGCGGTGGGGCCGCGCAGGTCGGCGTAGTGCTCCGCGTTGCGCAGGCGCAGCCGGACCGTGTCCGTGGCGGGCGGCGCGGGGGCGGGCCCGAAGCCGAGCTTGCCGAAGAGCCCGAGATGGATGTGGATCCAGGCGTCGCCCAGCTCCAGGAAGAGGTGCTTGCCGTGTGCCTCGGCGCCCTCCAGCTCGCGCCCGTCGAGCAGGGCCGCGCTCTCGGCGAACCGGCCCTGCGGGCTGCTCACCCGCACCCGCCGGCCCGCGAAGCGTTCGGCGTGGTCCTGGGCGAGACGGTGGATCGTATGCCCCTCGGGCACGGCGGGACTCCTCGGCGGTGGACAAGAGAAACGGCCGTGCTCCCGGGAGCCCCGGGAGCACGGCCGAAGCGGAATCAGCCCTGCGGGTGGTGGGCCGGGATCGGGGGGAGCTCGCCGGTCCGCTCGTACGCCGACAGCATGTCGATGCGGCGCGTGTGGCGCTCCTCGCCGGAGTACGGGGTCGCCAGGAAGGCCTCGACGAAGCTGACGGCCTCGTCCTGGGTGTGCATCCGGCCGCCGACCGAGATCACGTTGGCGTTGTTGTGCTCACGGCCGAGCTGGGCGGTCTCGACGCTCCAGGCCAGAACGGCACGGATGCCCTTGACCTTGTTGGCGGCGATCTGCTCCCCGTTGCCGGAGCCGCCGATCACGATGCCGAGGCTGTCGGCGTCCGCGGCGGTCTTCTCCGCGGCCCGCAGGCAGAACGGCGGGTAGTCGTCCACCGCGTCGTAGATGTGGGGCCCACAGTCGACGGGCTCGTGGCCGTTGTTCTTGAGCCAGTCCACGAGGTGGTTCTTGAGCTCAAAACCGGCATGGTCGGATCCGAGGTACACGCGCATGGGACGAGTGTGGCACGAGCGGAGCCGCCGCCCCGCAGCGGGTGTCGCGTAAATCACTTCCAAAGCTCAAGTAAACCCAAAGAAGGCAGATGGGACACGGTGAGGCGCGGTCGGGCCCGGTTCACGCCCCGGCAACGATCCGGATTGAGGTCTTCCGTCCTGCGTTCATCTCAGGTTTGAATGCCCGGGCTCGCAACCCGAGAACCTAAGGATCCGTCCATGAGCTCCACGACGACCCTTCAGAAGACAGGCGGCTCCCCCGGTGAACCCGGTGGTGTCCCGTCCTCAGACGGTCTGAAGGCCGGTCTCAAGAACCGCCATCTGTCCATGATCGCCATCGGCGGTGTCATCGGCGCCGGACTCTTCGTCGGCTCCAGCGGCGGCATCGCCAAGGCGGGACCCGCCATCCTGGTCTCCTACGCGCTGGTCGGCGCGATGGTGGTCTTCGTCATGCGGATGCTGGGCGAGATGGCCGCCGCCAGCCCGAATTCCGGTTCCTTCTCCGCATACGCCGACCGGGCGCTGGGCCGCTGGGCCGGCTTCTCCATCGGCTGGCTGTACTGGTTCTTCTGGGTCGTCGTCCTGGCCGTCGAGGCCACGGCCGGCGCCGTCATCCTCGAAGGCTGGATACCGGCCGTCCCGCAGTGGGCCTGGGCCCTGATCGTCATGGTCGTGCTGACCGTCACGAACCTCGCCTCCGTTTCCTCCTACGGCGAGTTCGAGTTCTGGTTCGCGGGCATCAAGGTCGTCGCGATCGGCGCCTTCGTGGTCATCGGCCTGCTGGCCGTATTCGGAGTGCTGCCGGGCTCCGACAACCCGGGCGCCGGCTTCGCGCACCTGACCGACTCGGGCGGCTTCCTCCCGAACGGCGCGGGCGCCATCCTCACCGGTGTGCTGATGGTCGTCTTCTCCTTCATGGGCAGCGAGATCGTCACCCTGGCGGCCGGCGAGTCCGAGGACCCGCGCCGCGCCGTCACGAAGGCCACCAACTCGGTGATCTGGCGCATCGGCGTCTTCTACCTGGGCTCCATCTTCGTCGTCCTCACGCTGCTGCCGTGGAATGACGCGTCGATCGTCGAGAAGGGCTCGTACGTCGCCGCCCTGGACTCGATCGGCATCGCCCACGCGGGCCAGATCATGAACGTGATCGTCCTGACGGCCGTGCTGTCCTGCCTGAACTCGGGCCTGTACACCGCGTCGCGCATGGCCTTCTCGCTGGGCGAGCGCGGTGACGCGCCGAAGTCCTTCGCCAAGGTCAACAAGAAGGGTGTGCCGACCGCCGCCATCCTGGGCTCCGTGGTCTTCGGCTTCGCCGCCGTCTACTTCAACTACGCCTTCAAGGACACGGTCTTCAACTTCCTGCTGAACTCCTCGGGCGCGGTCGCGCTCTTCGTGTGGCTGGTCATCTGCCTGACCCAGCTGCGGATGCGCGGGATCCTGCTGCGCGAGGCGCCGGAGAAGCTGACCGTGAAGATGTGGCTCTTCCCGTACCTGACGTGGGCCACCGCGGCGATGATCGTCTTCGTCCTGGGCTACATGGTCTACGACGACGCCAACCGCCAGGTCGTGCTGCTGTCGCTGCTGGTGGCGGCCGTGGTCCTGACCATCGGCGTGGTGCGCGACCTGCGTCGCAAGGCCGCGGCCCGCGCGTAGGAACAAGGAACACAGCACCGAGAACACAGCAGCCCCGGACCGCCTCGCGGTCCGGGGCTGCTGTACACGGCGGGAGCGGAGCGTCAGCCCCGGCGGCCGAGCAGCTTCCAGGCGGCCGGCAGCGCGCCCATGGCCAGGGCGGCCTTGAGCGCGTCGCCGATCAGGAACGGGGTCAGGCCGGCCGCGACGGCGGCGCCGAGGGACATCCCGGTGGCGGCCATCAGGTAGGGCACGCCGACCGCGTAGATGACGGCGGAGCCGAGCACCATCGTGCCCGCCGTACGCAGGACCGAGCGGTCGGCGCCCCGCCGAGCGAGGGCGCCGACGAGGGTGGCGGCGAGCAGCATGCCGAGCACGTAGCCGAAGGAGGCGCCGCCCGCTCCGGAGGTGCCGTTCGCGAACCACGGCACTCCGGCCGCGCCCACGAGGGCGTACACGGCCAGTGCGAGGAAGCCGCGGCGGGCGCCGAGGGCCGTGCCCACCAGCAGCGCGGCGAAGGTCTGGCCGGTGACCGGGACCGGGGAGCCGGGGACGGGCACGGCGATCTGCGCGGCCAGGCCGGTGAGTGCGGCTCCGCCGGCGACGAGCGCGATGTCGCGGACGCGGCTCGCGGGCAGCAGGTCGGCGAGGACGATGCCGGGCCGGAAGGAGACGGAAGCAGTGCTCATCGGGGCTCCGCGAGGTGGTGGGGACAGGACGGTCCGGGCCGGGAAACGGCCGGGACACCGTGACGTTAGTCCGCGGTCCGGAGCCGCCCCACCGCCACCCGGGACAAAGCCGTACTCCCCGGTTTGGTGGAGACCGCACAAATACGGCGGCCCCCACCCGAGTTGACGTGATCCGCGTCACGGCAAGATCGGAGAGCGAGACCGTTTTGCACGCGGGCCCGCCGCTCGGTGAGACTGTAGGGTCCCGCCAATCCGACCTGCGGAGCCTCACCACCGCTTGGCCGAACGAGAGTACGAGCACCCCTCATGCGCGACCGCCTGTCCGAAGCACCACCCACGACGGCCGATCTCCCCGCGGAACCCCTGAGCCACGGGCTCAAGCAGCGCCACCTGACCATGCTGGGCCTCGGCGGTGTGATCGGCGCCGGGCTCTTCGTCGGCTCGGGCGCCGGCATCACCCTCGCCGGTCCCGCGATCGTCTACTCGTACCTGCTCGCCGGTTTCCTCGCGATGCTCGTGATGCGGATGCTCGGCGAGATGTCGGCCGCCATGCCCGCCTCCGGCTCCTTCTCGGTGCACGCGGAGCGGGCGCTCGGGCGCTGGGCCGGCTTCTCCGTCGGCTGGCTGTACTGGTTCCTGCTGGTCGTGGTGCTCGCCGTGGAGGCGACCGGCGCGGCGAAGATCGCGAACGGCTGGGTCCCCGCGGTGGACCAGTGGATGTGGGTGCTGATCTTCATGGTGGTCTTCACCGTGAGCAATCTGGCGGCCGTGCGGAACTTCGGTGAGTTCGAGTTCTGGTTCGCGGCCCTCAAGGTCGGCGCGATCGTGCTCTTCCTCATCCTCGCCAGCCTCGCGGTCTTCGGCCTCCTCCCCGACACCGAGCCCGTCGGCATGGCCAATCTGACCGGCCAGGGCGGCTTCGCCCCCAACGGCGTGGGCGGGGTGATCGCCGGCATGCTGGCCGTCGTCTTCGCCTTCGGCGGCCTGGAGGTAGTCACCATCGCGGCCGCCGAGTCCGACGACCCGGCCCGGTCGGTGGCCCGCGCGGTGCGCAGCGCCGTGTGGCGCATCCTCTTCTTCTACGTCGGCTCGATGCTGGTCATCGTGACCCTGCTGCCGTGGGACTCGATGGAGCCAGGGATGAGCCCGTACGTCGCGGTCCTCGACTCGATCGGCATCCCGGCGGCCGGTCAGATCATGAACGTCGTGGTCTTCGTGGCGCTGCTGTCGGCCCTCAACGCCAATCTGTACGGGTCCTCCCGCATGGTGTTCTCGCTGGCCGAGCGGGGCGAGGCGCCGAAGGCGCTGCTGGCGGTGTCGCCGGGCGGGGTGCCGCGCCGGGCGGTGTTCGCCTCGGTCGCCTTCGGCTTCGTATCGGTGGTGCTGAACCTGCTGTGGCCGGACACGGTCTTCCTCTACATGCTCAACGCGGTCGGCGCGGTACTGCTGTTCGTGTGGGCGCTGATCGCCGTCTCGCAGCTGAAGCTGCGCGGCCGCATCGAGCGGGAGATGCCGGAGAGGCTGACGCTGCGGATGTGGTGCTTCCCGTATCTGACGTGGGTGGCGCTGCTGGGCATGGCGGTGGTGCTGGTGCTGATGCTGTTCGACGACGCGGCCCGGTCGCAGCTGCTGTGGTCGACGGGCGCGGCCGCCGTGGTCCTGGTGGTGGCCGGGGTACGGGAGCTCCGGGCGCGCCGGCCCCGGCCGGACCGCGTGACAGCTAAAAGCTGACACCCGTCACACCCGGGACCCGACACCCGGCACCCGACACCTGCCATCTGACGTCTGACGTCTGACCCCCCAACACTCGCGGAACGGCCCGGGACCTGTCCCGGGCCGTTCCGGTTCTGCGGGCGGACGATCACGGGAGGTGAAGCGACCGTCCGGATGACGGACAGCCGATGTCCGATAACCGGACGATCGGCAGACTGCCCGCATGAGTCAGAGCACCCTCACGCCCCCCGAGCAGAAGCCCGAAGCCGGATCCCCCCTCGGCAACGGGCTCAAGCAGCGCCACCTCTCGATGATCGCCCTCGGCGGCGTCATCGGCGCCGGCCTCTTCGTCGGCTCCGGAGCCGGCATCGCCGCCGCCGGGCCCTCGATCGTGCTGGCGTACGCCGCGTCCGGGCTGCTCGTGATGTTCGTGATGCGGATGCTCGGCGAGATGTCCGCCGCCAACCCCGCCTCCGGCTCCTTCTCGGTGCACGCGGAACGGGCGGTCGGCCCCTGGGCGGGCTTCACGGCCGGCTGGATGTTCTGGACGCTGCTGTGCGTCGGAGTCGCCATCGAGGCCATCGGCGCCGCGCACATCATGACGGGCTGGTTCCCGGGCACGCCGGACTGGATGTGGGTCCTGGTCTTCATGGCGGTGTTCTGCGGGTCGAACCTGGCGGCGGTCTCCCACTTCGGCGAGTTCGAGTTCTGGTTCTCCGCCCTCAAGATCACCGCCATCGGGCTCTTCCTGGTCCTCGGCGTACTGGCCGTCCTGGGTCTGCTGCCCGGCACCGGCTCCCCCGGCACCGCCAACCTGCTCCACGACGGCGGCTTCCTGCCCAACGGGGTCGACGGCCTGCTCGTCGGACTGCTGGCCTCGGTCGTCGCGTACGGCGGGCTGGAGACGGTGACCATCGCCGCCGCCGAGTCCGCCGACCCCGTCCGGGGCGTGGCCAGGGCCGTGCGGACCACCATGTGGCGGATCGCGATCGTCTACGTGGGCTCCATGCTGGTCATCGTGACCCTGCTGCCGTGGAACGACCCGGCCGTCACGGCCGACGGCCCCTACGCCGCGACCCTGGACCACCTGGGCATCCCCGCCGCCGGCGAGATCATGAACGTGGTCATCCTGATCGCCCTGCTGTCCGCGATGAACGCGAACATCTACGGCTCCTCGCGCATGGCCTATTCCCTCGTCTCCCGCGGCCAGGGCCCCAAGGCGCTGGCCAAGGTCACCGGCCGGGTGCCGCGACGGGCGGTGCTCGCCTCCTCCGGCTTCGGTTTCGTCACCGTCCTGCTGTCCTACTGGTACCCGGACACCCTCTTCGCCTGGCTGCTGAACATGGTCGGCGGGGTCATCCTCGTCGTCTGGGGCTTCATCGCCGTCTCGCAGCTCGTGCTGCGCCGCCGGCTGGAGCGGGAGGCCCCCGGCAAGCTGGTCGTGCGCATGTGGTGCTTCCCGTACCTGACGTGGGTGGCACTCGCCGGCGTGGCGGCGGTCCTGGTGCTGATGGCCCTGGACGGGGACACCCGGGTGCAGGTGGTCTTCACCGGCGGTCTGACCGTGGCCCTCGCGGTGGCCGGGTACCTGATGCAGCGGCGCCGGGCCGCGGCCGGCGCCTGACCCCCACGCATCCTCCAAGGCGGACCTCGCGCACCGGCGCGGGGTCCGCCTTTCGCATGAACCCTCCTCGCCGCCGGGACGGAGGCAACCCTTACGTGTGACCCGGAATAGATGCTGCTAGCGTGCAGTTGCGCATTGATTGCAATAAGCAGTTGGCACGCCGAGGGGACCGGATACACGCATGGCCATCTACACGCTTCCTGAACTTCCTTACGACTACGCGGCGCTGGAGCCGGTGATCAACCCGCAGATCATCGAGCTCCACCACGACAAGCACCACGCGGCCTATGTCGCAGGCGCCAACACCACGCTGGAGCAGCTGGAGGAGGCGCGGGACAAGGAGAACTGGGGCGCCCTCAACGGCCTGGAGAAGAACCTCGCGTTCCACCTCTCCGGCCACATCCTGCACAGCATCTACTGGCACAACATGGCCAGCCCCAAGACCGGTGACGGCGGCGGCATCCCGGACGAGAAGGACGGCCTCGGCGACCTGCCGGCCGCGATCACCGAATCCTTCGGCTCCTTCGCCGCCTTCAAGAAGCAGCTCACCTTCGCCGCCTCCGCGACGCAGGGCTCCGGCTGGGGTGTGCTGGCCTACGAGCCCATCAGCGGCCGCCTGATCGTGGAGCAGGTCTACGACCACCAGGGCAACGTGGGCCAGGCGTCCGTGCCGATCCTGGTCTTCGACGCCTGGGAGCACGCCTTCTACCTGCAGTACAAGAACCAGAAGGTGGACTTCATCGAGGCGATGTGGAATGTCGTCAACTGGCAGGACGTCGCCAAGCGCTACGCCGACGCCAAGGCGAACACCCCGCTGCTGATCCCGGCCACCAAGGCCTGATCAGCACCACTTGCCCGTCCGCCCCGTGATCGTCTTCTCAACTTTCGCGTGCGGGCGTGTTCACCGGAAGACCCCCGTGAGGACGTGACTCACGGGGGTCTTCTGTGTGTCCGCAGCCGGACTACTCGAAGGACGGGCCCTTGTCACGGGTCCGCTTGATCTCGTAGAACCCCGGGGTGGAAGCGACCAGCAGGGTGCCGTCCCACAGGCGGGCGGCCGCTTCGCCGCGCGGTGCGGGGGTGACCACCGGCCCGAAGAAGGCCACCTCCCCGCCGTCAGGACCCGGCACCGAGATGACGGGGGTACCGACCTGCTGGCCCACCCGGTCGATGCCGTCGTTGTGGGAGGCGCGCAGCACCTCGTCGTACTCGTCGGAGTCGGCGTACGCGAGCAGCTCGGCCGGCAGACCGACCTCCGCCAGGGCGGCGGCGATGGCCTCACGGGTCGGGCCGAGGCCCTCATTGTGGATGCGGGTGCCGAGGGCGGTGTACAGCTCGCCGACGATCTCCGTACCGTACTTCTGCTGGGCCGCCGTCACCACGCGCACCGGGGCCCACCCCTTGGGGCCGAGCAGCTCGCGGTAGACCTCGGGCAGCTCGTCCAGCTTGTTCTCGTTGAGGACGGCCAGGCTCATGACGTGCCAGCGGACCTCGACGTCACGGACCTTCTCGACCTCCAGCATCCAGCGGGACGTCATCCAGGCCCAGGGACAGAGCGGGTCGAACCAGAAGTCGACAGGGGTCTTCTCGCGCACCTGGGTGTCGGTCATGTCTCTCCTCAAGTAGGAAAAAAGCGTCACTGGGCCACGTTCTCCGACGCCAACCAGGCCGCGCCCGCACGCATTCCCCCCGTGCGAGGATTCGTCAGAAGAAGCGATCACGCACGAAGGAGTGCACGTGCCCGGAGAGAACCTGTCCCGCGAGGAGGCCCGTGGGCGGGCCGAGCTGCTGTCCGTCGACGGGTACGAGGTGGTCCTCGACGTCAGGTCGGCGGTGGAGGAGGCCGAGCCGGCCGAGGGTCCCCGGACCTTCCGCTCGGTGACGACGATCCGCTTCCGGGCCGCGACTCCCGGCGCGGCCACCTTCGCGGATCTGATCGCCCCCTCGGTCAACGCCGTCACCCTGAACGGGCGCCCGCTGGACCCGGCCGCCGTCTTCGACGGCGCACGGATCGCCCTGGAGGGACTGGCCGCCGAGAACGTCCTGGTGGTGGACGCGAACTGCGCGTACAGCCGGACGGGCGAGGGCCTGCACCGCTTCGTGGACCCGGAGGACGGCGAGGTCTACCTCTACACCCAGTACGAGCCGGCGGACGCCCGGCGGGTGTACGCGAACTTCGAGCAGCCGGACCTGAAGGCGCCGTACCGCTTCGAGGTGAGCGCGCCCGAGGGCTGGCAGGTGTGGAGCAACGGCGCGGAGGAATCGCGGGAGGCCGGAGTCTGGCGCTTCGCCGAGACCGCGCCGATCTCGACGTACATCTCCTGCGTGGTGGCGGGCCCCTACCACTACGTGACGGACTCCTACACGCGCGGGGACCTGACCATTGCGCTGGGAGCCATGTGCCGCAAGGGGCTCGCGAAGTACTTCGACGCGGACGACGTCTTCCTCGTCACCAAGCAGGGCTTCGACCTCTTCCACGAGCTCTTCGACTACCCGTACCCCTTCGGCAAGTACGACCAGGCCTTCGTGCCGGAGTACAACCTGGGCGCGATGGAGAACCCGGGGCTGGTTACCTTCCGCGAGGAGTACATCTTCCGGGGGAAGGTCACGCAGGCCTCGTACGAGCGGCGCTCGAACGTGATCCTGCACGAGATGGCGCACATGTGGTTCGGCGACCTGGTCACCATGAAGTGGTGGGACGACCTGTGGCTGAAGGAGTCCTTCGCGGACTTCATGGGCTCCTTCGGGCTGGTGGAGGCCACCCGCTTCGACCAGGCCTGGGTCACCTTCGCCAACAACCGCAAGGCGTGGGCCTACCGCGCCGACCAGCTGCCCTCCACCCACCCCATCACGGCCGACATCCGTGACCTGGAGGACGCGAAGCTGAACTTCGACGGCATCACCTACGCCAAGGGCGCGGCCGTCCTCAAGCAGCTGGTCGCCTATGTGGGTCGGGAGGCGTTCCTGGAGGGCGCACGCCGCTACTTCAAGGCCAACGCCTACGGGAACACCACGCTCGACGACCTGCTGTCGGTGCTCGCGGAGGTCTCCGGGCGGGACATGGCCGAGTGGTCGCGGGCCTGGCTCCAGACGGCGGGCGTGAACGTGCTGACGCCGGTGGTGACCTACGACGCGGGCGGACGCCTGACCGAGCTGGCGGTGGTGCAGGAGGGCGAGGAGCTGCGCCCGCACCGGGTCGCGGTCGGCCTCTACCGGCTGGAGCCCGACGGCTCCCTGATCCGCTACGCGCGGGCCGGGGCGGACGTGTCGGGCGTACGGACCGTGGTCGCGGAGCTCGCCGGCCTGGCGCGGCCCGACCTGATCCTGGTCAACGACGAGGACCTCACCTACTGCAAGATCCGCTTCGACGAGGGCTCGATGGCCACCCTGCGGGCGCACCTGGCCGACCTGACGGACCCGCTGGCCCGGGCGCTGAGCTGGTCGGCGCTGTGGAACCTCACGCGGGACGGCCTGATGCCGGCGCGGGACTTCATCTCGATGGTCCTGGCCCACGCGGGCCGCGAGACGGACCTCGGCGTCCTGCAGATGCTGCACGCGCAGGCGCTCGGCGCGGTCACCCACTACGCGGCGCCGCACTGGCGCGAGCAGGGCGGCCGGGAGCTCGCGGCGGGGGCGCTGCACGAACTGCGGCTGGCCGAGCCGGGGTCGGAGCACCAGCTGACGTGGGCTCGGTTCTTCGCGGCGAGCGCGGCGACGGAGGGCGACTTCCAGCTGCTGCTGGGGCTGCTGGAGGGCTCGGCGCGGATCGACGGGCTGGAGGTGGACCAGGAGCTGCGCTGGGACTTCCTGCTGCCGCTGGCCGCGCACGGGGCGGTGGACGAGGGGGTCCTGGCCGCCGAACTGGCGCGCGACGACACGGCTTCGGGCAAGCGCCACCACGTGCGCTGCATGGCGGCGCGGCCCTCTCGGGCGGTGAAGGACCAGGCGTGGGCGGCGGTGGTCGAGTCGGACGCCCTGTCGAACGCGCTGGTGGAGGCGACGATCGCGGGCATGCAGCAGTCCTCGCAGCGCGGTCTGCTGGCGGCCTACGCGGAGCGCTACTTCGAGGTGATCGAGCGGGTCTGGGCGGAGCGGTCCATTCAGATCGGGATGGACGTGGTGAAGGGGCTGTACCCGTCGCTCCAGGACGGGCCCGCCACGCTGGCGGCCACGGACGCATGGCTCGCCTCCCACGCCTCGGCCGCGCCGGCCCTGCGCCGCCTGGTGATCGAAGCCCGCGACGACCTGGCCCGCGCCGTGCGCGCCCAGGCCTGCGACGCGGCGGCGGGCTGACCCGGCGGGGCCTTCTCCCCCTTCCCCGAACCGGGCTCCTCCCGGACCCGGTCCTCAAAGGCCGCACACGTCGGCGAGCCGCGCTCGCCGACGTGTGCGGCGCGGGCTCGGGGCGGAGCCCCACCAGCGGCGGCCTGCTCAAACGGTGCAGCTCATCGGCAGTCGAACGCCCGCACTTTAGCCCCGGCTTGTCCCGGTTTGCCGACAGGTGTGTAACAGGGGTTAGCAGGGCCATGGCCCGAGGGAATCTCCGCGTCATGAATCACAACGCACCCCTCCCCCTCGCCCACCTCACCGGCAGCCGCCCCCGCGTGCTGACCCTGGCCCAGCTGCGCGAGCACGGCATCACCGCCTCCGACGCCGCCGGGCGGCCCTGGCAGCAGATCCTGCCGGGGGTGTACCTGCTCCACTCCGGGCCGGCGACCAGCGAGGAGCGCCTGCACGCCGCACTGCTGTACGCGGGCCGCGGCAGGGGCGAGGCCATGATTACCGGGCTGGCGGCGCTCGCGCTGTACCGGTTCGCCTCCGCGCCCGCGCTGCTCGGCCTCTCGCACATCGACGTGCTGGTGCCCGGCACCCGGCGGCTGCGGTCCACCGGGGACGTGCGGGTCGTACGGTCGCACACGCCGCCCCGGCCGCAGGAGGTGACCGGGCTGCCGGTGGCGCCCGTCGCCCGGGCCGTCGCCGACGCGGTCGCGCAGCTCTCCGACGCCGGTACCGTACGCCGTCTGCTCAGCGAGGCCGTGCGCGGCGGGCACTGCGAACCGGCCGCCGTGGTGCGGGAGCTGACGGTGGTGCGGCTGCTGAACCGGCCGCACGTCGTCGATGCCGTCGAGTCGCTGCTCGCGGAGGGCCGGGCCATCGCCGAGGACCGCCTGTACCACCTCGTACGCGGCTACGACCTGCCCGAGCCCGTCTGGAACGTGGATCTGCGGCTGCCCGGCGGCCCGCACCTCGGCGGGGTCGACGCCTACTGGCCCGAGCACGCCGTCGCCGTCGAGATCGACACCCGCGCCCCCCGCCAGGGCGAGGACGAGCAGTGGTCGGAGGCCGCACGCAAGCGGGAGACGCTGGAGCGGCTCGGGGTGACGGTCATCCACATCACCCCGCGCAAGCTGCGCGACTGGCCCGAGCAGCAGGCCGCGGTCGTCCGGACCGCCCTGACGGCGTCCGGTGACCGCGAGCCCGCCTCCTACCTCGCCGTACTCCCCCGGTGAGGTGGCGACGGCGGCGGTGCCGGACCGCCCGGCGCGTACACCCGGGGCGCCCCAGCGGGGCGCCGACGCCGGTCCCCCGCCCGGTGGCCGGCGCCACGCGTCAACCGGTCACGTACGCTTCACGGGTTAGCGGGGCGCGAGGAGGAGCGAGGACATGGCGGCGCAGGCGGATCCACGGCCTCTGATCGGGGAACCGGTCGCCCTCGACCTGCTGAACACCCGCTGGACCACGGACGGCGAGCCGCAGGACCTCTTCGCGGGCGCCGCCGGGCTGAGCCGGGTCGAAGGGCTCGCGGTGTGGCTGGAGAGCGCGGGCCTCGCCGACCGCTTCCGCGCCGACGCCCCCACGCTCGTACACCTGCTCACCGCACGCGAGGCGCTGGCCCGCGCGGTGGCCGACCCGGCCGACGAGAGCGCCCGCGCCCTGCTCGACGCCGTCCTCGAACACGGCCGGATCCGTGCCACGCTGACCGCCGAAGGCCCCGGCGAACGGGCCGAGTTCGCGGACCCCGCCTGGGGCCCCGCCTGGATCGCGGCCCGCGACTACCTCGGACTGCTGGCCGCCGGGCCCGACCGGATCCGCGCCTGCGCCTCCGAGAGCTGCTCCCTGCACTTCTACGACGTTTCACGCAACGGCGCCCGGCGCTGGTGCTCGATGGCCGCCTGCGGAAACCGGGCGAAGGCCTCGCGCCACTACGCGCGCACGCGCGAGCGCTGAACCTGCCCAATCTGTCACACCCGCGCAAGAACGGGGACAGGTAACGCCCTTGCCCTTGGGCTGCGAAGTCTACAAGTCCACTCTTCATAGCCGTGGATTCGACCCGATCTGACCCGGTATCACCGTGCTGGCGCATACGCCACCGTGGCGGGTCTCCGCCATGTCAGGTCTCGGTCAATGACAACCCTCCCCAAACAGCGGTCACGTACGACAGGCTGACCGGTCATCCGGCACCGTATTCCGGACCGTTTCTTTCACTTACCAGGGATGCTGATGACCCTCGAATCCCCCAGCTCCATACCCGGGGCCAGACGCGCCGCTCGCGTCGCGGCCGCGGCAGGCCTGGTCGCCGCCCTCGCGGCCACCGGCGCCGTGCCCGTCTTCGCGGCGACCGCCGCGGACGGCCCGGGCACCAATCCGGCCGTCAAGTCCGCCGAGCGCAAGCTCGGTTCGGCCGACGCCGAACTGCTCCAGGAGGCCAAGTCCAAGGGTGACGCGACCGTCACCGTCATGGTCGCGACCGCCCCCGGCCAGACCGGACAGGTGGCCCAGCAGCTCGACGCCGTCCACGGCGCCTCGGTGGGCCAGACGTACGACAAGCTCGGCTACGTACGCGCCACCCTGCCCACCGACAAGGCGGAGGCCGCGCTGAAGGCGGCCGCCAAGCTGTCCTCGGTGCACGGCATCGACCTGCGGCACGAGGTCCAGCGGCCCGACCCGCGCCCCGACGCCGAACACGCCTCGGGCAAGGCCCAGAAGACCGCGGCCGAGGCCTACCCGGCGCCGGACAAGAACACCCCGGCGAAGAACCCGTACAACCCGTCCTTCGAGACCGGCGCGGTGGACTTCGTCGAGAGCAACCCGCAGGCCGACGGCCGCGGGGTGACCATCGGCATCATGGACTCGGGCGTCGACCTCGGCCACCCGGCCCTCCAGAAGACCACCACCGGCGAGCGAAAGATCGTGGACTGGGTCACGGCGACCGACCCGATCACCGACGGCGACGGGACCTGGCGCGCCCAGATCACACCGGTCACCGCCGCCGGCGGCACGTTCACCGCGGGCGGGCAGAGCTGGAAGGCCCCCGAGGGCAGCTTCCAGTGGAGCCGCTTCACGGAGTCGATCACCGCGAACGGCGACATGAAGGGCGACGTCAACCGGGACGGGGACACCACCGACCGGTTCGGCCTGCTCTACGACGCCACCTCCGGGACCGTCCGCGTCGACACCGACCAGGACGGCGACTTCACCAACAACGAGCCGATGAAGCCGTACAAGGACGGCTACCAGATCGGCTACTTCGGCACGGACAACCCGGCGACCGAGGTCGCCGAGCGCATCCCGTTCGTGATCGAGATCCGCAAGGACGTTCCGATGGACCCGCTGGGCGGTGACTGGATCGGCAAGAAGGCCGACTTCGTCAACGTCGGCATCATCGAGTCCGAGCACGGCACGCACGTCGCCGGCATCACCGCCGCCCACAGCCTCTTCGGCGGCAAGATGAACGGCGAGGCGCCCGGCGCCAAGCTGGTCTCCTCGCGCGCCTGCTCCTGGTCCGGCGGCTGCACCAACATCGCCCTGACCGAGGGCATGATCGACCTCGTCGTCAACCGGGGCGTGGACATCGTCAACATGTCCATCGGCGGTCTGCCGGCCCTCAACGACGGCAACAACGCCCGCGCCGAGCTCTACAAGAACCTCATCGACACCTACGGCGTCCAGCTGGTCATCTCGGCCGGCAACTCGGGCCCGGGCCTCAACACCATCGGCGACCCGTCCCTCGCGGACAAGGTCATCTCCGTGGGCGCGGCGGTCTCCAAGGAGACCTGGGCCGCCAACTACGGCTCCGGCGTGGCGACGAAGTACAACATGTTCCCCTTCTCCTCGCGCGGTCCGCGTGAGGACGGCGGCTTCACGCCGACCCTCACCGCTCCCGGCGCCGCCATCAACACCATCCAGACCTGGCTGCCCGGTCAGCCCGTGAAGGAGGCCGGCTACAGCCTGCCGGCCGGTTACGGCATGCTCCAGGGCACCTCGATGTCCTCGCCGCAGGCCGCGGGCGCCAGCGCCCTGCTGATCTCGGCCGCGAAGCAGCAGAAGATCGCGCTGACCCCGGCCTCCCTGCGGATCGCGCTGACCAGCACCGCGAAGAAGATCGCGGACGTCCCGGCGCACGCCCAGGGCGCGGGTCTGATCGACGTCGTCGGCGCGTGGGAGTCCATCCAGCGCGACGCGAAGGCGAACGAGTTCACCGTCAAGGCGCCGGTCGACACCGCGATCGACCAGTTCCTGAAGACGCCCGGCTTCGGCACCGGCCTCTACGACCGCGAAGGCGGCCTCAAGACCGGTCAGAAGAAGGTCTACAACGTCGTCGTCACCCGCACCACGGGCGTCAAGCACGGCACCCGCCACGACCTGAGCTGGCGCAACGACGACGGCACCTTCAAGGTCCTCGGCGGCTACGACTACGTCACCCTGCCGCTGAACAAGCCCGTCACCATCAAGGTCGAGGCCAACGCCAAGTCGGCCGGCGTCCACAGCGGCATCCTGCAGCTGGACGACGAGACCACCGAGGGCATCGACAAGCAGATCCTGACGACCGTCGTCGCGGCGGCCCCGCTGGCGTCGCCGTCCTTCACGCTGTCGCAGGCCTCCTCCGTGCAGCGCAACAGCCACAAGTCGTACTTCGTGACCGTCCCGCAGGGCGCCAAGACCCTCGAAATCGCCCTCGGCGGCCTCGCGGCGGGCAGCCAGACGCGCTTCGTCGCGATCCACCCGTACGGCGTCCCCGTCGACCCCACGTCGACGGTGAACTGCTACCCGAACTACGACAACCCGGCCAACACCTGCCGCCCCGACGTCCGGTCGTACACCGACCCGCAGCCGGGCGTCTGGGAGATCGAGGTCGAGTCGCGCCGCACGTCGCCGCTGCTCGACAACCCGTACAAGCTGGACGTCTCGGTGCTCGGCGCGGCCTTCGACCCCGCGGTCAAGGTGCTGCCCGAGGTGAAGCAGGGCGTCCCGGCGCCCGTCCAGTGGAGCGTCAGGAACGACGCCGCCGCCATCACCGGCGGCAAGCTCCAGGGCGGCCCGCTCGGCTCCGCGAAGGCCGCCAAGCCGACCATCGCGAACGGTGAGACCCACACCAGTGAGGTCGTGATCGCCGAGGGCACCTCCCGCCTCGACATCGCGATCGGCAACGTCTCCGACACCGCCGCCGACCTCGACCTGGAGGTCTACAAGGACGGCGTCAAGGTGGGCTCCGCCGCCGACGGCGACTCCGAGGAGGCCGTCAGCCTGGTCAAGCCGGCCGCCGGCACCTACACCGTCAAGGTGATCGGTTACGCGGTCCCGGCCGGCTCCACCACCTACGACTACCGCGACGTGTTCTTCTCGCCCGCCCTGGGCTCCGTCCAGGTCGACGAGGCCGCGGCGGTGAACCTCGCCACCGGCGCCACCGCGCAGGTCTCGGCGAACGTCCTGGTCGCCGGTGCGGCCCCCGAGGGCCGGCAGTTCTTCGGCCAGGTCCAGCTGCTCAACGCCCGCGGCACCGCCGCCGGCACCGGCAGCGTACAGATCGACAAGGTCCTCCCGTAGGACGTGCACACCGCAGGGGCGGCGCTCTGACGAGCGCCGCCCCTGCGGGCTTCCCCGGCTCGCGTCCGCACTGCGGACAACGGATTGGACAAGCGGCCCGGGGTCGCACGCATGATGGAGCAGGCTTGACCGAGCTGTACGTACCAGAGGGAGTCACCGTGAGGGTCGGAATCGTCGGAGCCACCGGACAGGTCGGCGGAGTCATGCGCAGCATCCTCGCCGAGCGGAAGTTCCCGGTGGACGAGCTGCGGCTGTTCGCCTCGGCGCGTTCCGCGGGCTCGACCCTGCCGTGGGAAGGCCGCGAGATCACCGTCGAGGACGCGTCCACGGCCGACTACTCGGGCCTGGACATCGTGATCTTCTCCGCGGGCGGCGCCACCTCCAAGGCGCTGGCCGAGAAGGTCGCCTCGCAGGGCGCCGTCGTGATCGACAACTCCTCGGCCTGGCGCCGCGACCCCGAGGTGCCCCTCGTCGTCTCCGAGGTCAACCCGCACGCGATCAAGAACCGCCCCAAGGGCATCATCGCGAACCCGAACTGCACCACCATGGCCGCGATGCCGGTGCTGCGCCCGCTGCACGACGAGGCCGGCCTGATCGCGCTGACCGCCACCACCTACCAGGCCGTCTCCGGCTCCGGCGTCGCCGGTGTCGCCGAGCTCGACGGACAGGTCCGGGCGGTCGCCGAGCGCGCCACGGAGCTGGCCCACGACGGCGAGGCCGTCGCGTTCCCGGAGCCGGCCGTCTACCGGCGTCCCATCGCCTTCAACGTCCTGCCGCTCGCCGGCTCCCTCGTGGACGACGGCTCCCACGAGACCGACGAGGAGCAGAAGCTCCGCAACGAGTCCCGCAAGATCCTGGAGATCCCCGAGCTGAAGGTGTCCGGCACCTGCGTCCGCGTGCCGGTCTTCTCCGGCCACTCCCTCCAGGTCAACGCCAGCTTCGACCGGCCGATCAGTGTCGAGCGCGCGTACGAGCTGCTGAAGGACGCGCCGGGCGTCGAGATCTCGGAGATCCCGACCCCGCTCCAGGCGGCCGGCAAGGACGCCTCGTACGTGGGCCGCATCCGCGCCGACGAGACGAGGGAGAACGGCCTCGCGCTGTTCGTCTCCAGCGACAACCTGCGCAAGGGCGCGGCCCTGAACGCGGTCCAGATCGCGGAGCTGGTGGCCGAGGAGCTGCGCGGCTAAGACCGGCGTGGCCGGTACGACGGGAGGGCGGGCGCCGCGACGGCGCCCGCCCTCCCGTCGCTTTCCCCGGCCGTCGCGTTCCCCAGGCGGTCACGGGGGACCGGCCGCGCTCCGGTCCGGCGGGCCGCGCGTGGAAGGATGGCGGGGCAACGTCACGAACGAAGGAGTTGAACGCGTGCCAGGCACGAATCTCACCCGTGAAGAGGCTCGCCGGCGGGCAGAACTGCTCACCGTCGACTCCTACGCGATCGAACTCGATCTCAGCGGCGCCCAGGCCGGTGGCACCTTCCCCTCCGTCACCACCGTGCGCTTCCAGTCGGCCGAGGCGGGGGCGGAGACCTTCATCGACCTGGTCGCCCCGGCCGTGCACGAGGTGGCCCTGAACGGCAAGGCGCTGGACGTCGCCGCCGTGTTCCGGGACTCGCGGATCGCGCTGAAGCACCTGGCGGCGGGGGCCAACGAGCTCCGCGTCGTCGCGGACTGCGCGTACACGAACACCGGTGAGGGCCTGCACCGCTTCGTCGACCCGGTCGACCAGCAGGCCTACCTGTACACCCAGTTCGAGGTTCCGGACGCGCGGCGGGTCTTCGCCAGCTTCGAGCAGCCCGACTTGAAGGCGACGTTCCAGTTCACCGTGAAGGCCCCGGAGGGCTGGACGGTCATCTCGAACTCGCCGCGTGAGGTTCCTGCGGGGGCGCGGGACGGGGACGTCAAGGAGGACGTGTGGGTCTTTGAGCCGACCACGCGGATCTCGACGTACATCACCGCGCTGATCGCCGGCCCCTACCACGCCGTGCACAGCTCGTACGAGGGACCGGACGGGCAGTCCGTGCCGCTCGGCATCTACTGCCGGCCCTCGCTCGCCGAGTTCCTGGACGCGGAGGCGATCTTCGACGTGACGCGGCAGGGCTTCGACTGGTTCCAGGAGAAGTTCGCCTACGCCTACCCCTTCGCCAAGTACGACCAGCTCTTCGTCCCGGAGTTCAACGCGGGGGCGATGGAGAACGCGGGCGCGGTCACCATCCGCGACCAGTACGTCTTCCGCTCGAAGGTCACGGACGCGGCGTACGAGGTGCGTGCCGAGACCATCCTGCACGAGCTCGCGCACATGTGGTTCGGCGACCTGGTCACCATGGAGTGGTGGGACGACCTGTGGCTGAACGAGTCGTTCGCCACCTACACCTCGATCGCCTGCCAGGCGTACGCGGAGGGCTCGAAGTGGCCGCAGGCGTGGACGACCTTCGCCAACTCCATGAAGACCTGGGCGTACCGGCAGGACCAGCTGCCGTCCACGCACCCGATCATGGCGGACATCCGTGACCTGGACGATGTCCTGGTCAACTTCGACGGCATCACGTACGCCAAGGGCGCCGCGGTGCTCAAGCAGCTCGTGGCCTACGTCGGCATGGACGCCTTCTTCCAGGGCGTGCAGGCGTACTTCAAGGCGCACGCGTACGGGAACACGCGCCTGTCCGACCTGCTGGGCGCCTTGGAGGAGACCTCGGGCCGCGATCTGACCGCCTGGTCGAAGGCCTGGCTGGAGACGGCCGGCATCAACGTCCTGCGCCCGGAGATCACCACCGGGGCGGACGGCCTGGTCACCGCCTTCGCGGTCCGCCAGGAGGCGCCCGCGCTGCCGGCCGGTGCCAAGGGCGAGTCGATCCTGCGCCCGCACCGGATCGCGATCGGCCTGTACGAGCTGGAGGACGGCCGGCTGGTCCGTACGGACCGGATCGAGCTGGACATCGAGGGCGAGCGGACGGCGGTGCCCGAGCTCGTGGGCCGCCGCCGCCCGGCCGTCGTGCTGCTCAACGACGACGACCTGTCGTACGCGAAGGTCCGCCTGGACGCCGAGTCCCTGGCCACGGTCACCGCGCACCTCGGCGACTTCACGCAGTCGCTGCCGCGGGCGCTGTGCTGGGCATCGGCCTGGGACATGACGCGCGACGGCGAGCTCGCCACGCGCGACTACCTGGCGCTGGTCCTCTCGGGCATCGGCAAGGAGTCCGACATCGGCGTCGTCCAGTCGCTCCAGCGGCAGGCCAAGCTGGCCCTCGACCTGTACGCCGACCCGGCGTGGCGTGAGGAGGGGCTTTCCACCTGGACCGAGGCCACGCTGGAGCACCTGCGCGCGGCCGAGCCGGGCAGCGACCACCAGCTGGCGTGGGCCAGGGCCTTCGCCGCCACGGCCCGCACCGAGGGACAGCTGACCTATCTGTCGGCGCTGCTGGACGGAGCGGCCGAGATCGAGGGCCTGGTCGTCGACACGGAGCTGCGCTGGGCGTTCCTGGAGCGGCTGGCGGCGACGGGCGTCGCCGACGAGGTGGCCATCGCGGCAGAGCTGGAGCGCGACCCCACGGCGGCCGGCGAGCGCCACGCGGCGACGGCCCGGGCGGCGCGCCCGACGCCGGAGGCCAAGGCCGAGGCCTGGGCCTCGGTGGTGGAGGGCGAGCCGCTGCCGAACGCGGTGCAGGAGGCGGTGATCGGGGGCTTCGTCCAGAGCGACCAGCGCGAGCTGCTCGCCCCGTACACCGAGAAGTACTTCGCCGTGGTCAAGGAGGTCTGGGACACGCGCAGCCACGAGCTCGCCCAGCAGATCGCGGTGGGGCTCTACCCGTCCCTCCAGGTCTCGCAGGAGACCTTGGCCGCGACGGACGCCTGGCTGGCATCGGCGGAGCCGAACGCGGGTCTGCGGCGCCTGGTCTCGGAGTCCCGCGCGGGTGTGGAGCGGGCCCTGAAGGCGCAGGCGGCCGACGCCGCCGCGGCTTCCTGACGTCCCGGCCGCTCGCCGCGGCGGCCGTATGAGGGGGCGCCCCCGGTGCGTGAGGCACCGGGGGCGCCCTCTTTCGTACGGCTGCGGGCGGCCCGTCGGCCGGGGCGAGGGCCGGGGCCGGCTGTACTCCCAGGCGCGCGGGACGGGCCGATGCCGCTGCGCGTGCCGGCCGTGCCCGTATCCGCGGAGCCGGGCGAGGGGTCAGTCCGCCGACACCGCCCGCAGCGCGTCCAGGACGTGGGCCACCGCCGGGGCGGCCTCCGACCCCCGGCGCACCGCCGCGACCACGTGCCGGGCGGGGCGGTCGTGCGCGAGGACCCGGACCACCACGCCCGAGGCGCGGCTCGACACCATGCGGGGGACCAGGGCCACGCCCATCCCCGCCTCGACCATCGCCAGGATCGCGGTCCACCCGGAGGCCGAGTGCGCCTGCTCGGGTACGAAGCCCGCCGCCTCGCAGGCGCTGCGGGTGATCTCCGACCAGGGGCCGCTGCCGCCGTAGATCCACCGGTCGCCGGACAGGTCGGCCAGGCGCACCTCCCGTACGGCCGCCAGCGGATGGCCCGGCGGGAGCGCGACGTCCAGCGGGTCCTCCAGCAGCGTGACCCGGGTGAAACGAGGGTCGCGCGCGGTCGGGGCGTGGGCGGCCAGGGACAGCGCCAGGTCCACGGTCCCGGCGGACAGCAGCTCGTAGGACTCGGCCGCCTCCGTCTCCCGCACCCGGACCTCCACTCCCGGGCGGGTGCGCCGCAGCGCCGCCACGGCCGGGACCACGAGCGCCGGTACGGCGGTGGAGAAGGCTCCGATCCGTACCTCACCGGCATCCCCGGCCAGGTATCCGGCGAGTTCCGCATCGGCCCGCTCCAGCTGCGCGAACACCGCCTCCGCGTGCCGCAGCACGAGGTGCGCCGCGTCGGTGAGGCGCACGCGGCGGCCCTGCGCCTCCAGCAGCACCACGCCCAGCTGCCGTGCGAGATTGGTCAGCTGCTGGGAAACGGCCGAGGGCGTCATGTGCAGCGCCTCGGCCGTCGCGGTGACGGTCCCCCGCTCGGCGAGGGTCCGCAGGATCCGCAGCTTCTTGATGTCCCACTCGCTCATGGGCCGAACCTACCGGCGGGCGGCGCCCAGTCCCACGCCGCCGAGGATGAGCGCCATGCAGAGCAGCTGCGCCGGCCCGGTCCGCTCGGCCAGCACCAGGAAGCCGAGGCCCGCGACGCACACCGGCTGGAGGTAGTACACGATGCCCGCGCGGGCCGCTCCGATGACCCCGACGGCCTTGTTCCAGGCGAAGAAGGCGACGGCGGAGGAGAACACCCCCACGTACAGGAGCTGTCCGACCGCCGCGGGGGTGACCTCGAAACCGCCCTGCACCGCGACGGAGACGGCGTAGGCCGGAGCCAGCATCAGCGCGCCGAGCGCGAAGCTGGTGATGAGGAAGGTCAGTCCACCCAGTTCGGCGGGCTTGCGCTTGAGCAGGGCGCTGTAGCTGGCGAAGGAGAGGGCGGCGGCGAACATCCACAGGTCACCGGGGCCGAAGCCGAAGCCGAGGGAGCCGTCTGCGACCAGGAGCAGCACGCCGAAGGCGGCGAGCAGCATGCCGAAGGCGCGCCGGACTCCGAGCCGTTCGCCGCCGAGGCGGGCGTAGAGCGCCATGATCACCGGCGAGGCGGCCATGATCATGCCCATGTTGGAGGCGGAGGTGGTCAGTCCGGCCTGGTGCACGAGGGTGTTGTAGAGGGCGACGCCGAACAGCGAGGCGAGGGCGAGGTAGCCGAGGTGCTGGCGGATCAGGGCCCGCTGCTGCCAGGCCTGCCGGGCGGCGAAGGGAGCGACGGCGAGGAGGGCGATGATCCAGCGCCAGAAGACGGCCTGGACGGGCGGGACCGTGTCGGCCATGCCCCGGGTGGCGACGAAGCTGCCGGACCAGACGACCGTCGCGAGCAGGGCGAGGAGCACGCCGATCCCGGCGGCGCCCTTCTTTCCCGTGGTGGCGGGCTTGCCTTGCGGGACGGTTCGGACGCGGTCCAGGACGGCCACGGTGGTTTCCCCCTCGGGGTGCGGTGGATGTGTGTCGTGGGCTCACCGTCGCACCCCGCGAGTCGTCAGGTCCATCGAAAAGTTTCGATCGAGCCGTTCACTTTTACTGAATGGTTGCTGCCGCTGCCGTCCGGTCATGGGGGGCCGGGATCCGAAGATCCGGGCTCCGGAAAAGGGCATGCCAAGGCGCCGGGGGTCCGCAGGACCGAAGTGCTCGGCCGTGCGGACCCCCGGCGCCCGGGAAGTCCTACGGGTCCGACCCGGCGGGGTCAGCCCTGCTTCTGCTGCTTGCGCGACTTGTCGCCGACCATCACGAGGCCCGTGATGACCAGGAACAGCACGATCGGCGCGGCCACGTACAGGCCGAGCGTCTCGGCGATGCTCAGACCCGGACCGGGGTCGTCACCGTCGTCACGGGTCAGCGCGAGGGCGGGAGACGTCATCAGCAGCATCATCAGCGTCGTTCCGGCCGTGACGGCGCCGGCGCGCAGAGCGTTCTTCTTGTCCACGGTGCCAACGTAGCGAACAGCTAAACGGCCCGCGCGCCCGGGGGTGCCGTACGGGCTCCGGCGCCTGCTGCCAGCCCTTCCCGGACCGCGCTCAGCAGGCCGTTCGCCCGGGGAGAGGCGGTCAGCTCCTCCAGGCTCAGCGGCCGCCCCTCGGCGTCGGCCACCGGCAGCCGCCAGTTGGGATACTGGTCCCAGGTACCCGGGAGGTTCTGCGGCCGCCGGTCGCCCACCGCGTCCGGCAGCCAGACGCCGACCAGCCGCGCCGGGGTGCGCAGGAGGAACGTGTACAGGGCGCGTACGGCGGCCTCCTCGTCCTTCGTCTCCAGCCCGAGGTCCTCCAGCACCTCCAGCCACTCGGCGGTGTCGGCGGCGTCCTCGGCGCGCTCGACCTCCACCGGGCGGGTCAGCAGGCCGAGCCGGTCGCGCAGCTCCACGTGGCCGCCGGAGAGCTTGGCGGCGGTGGGCGGCAGGTCGTGGGTGGTGGCGGTGGCCAGGCAGTCGTCCCGCCAGGCCGCCGGCCCGAGCGGACGGCCGTCGCCGTCCCAGTCCCGTTCGAACCAGAGCACCGAGGTGCCGAGCACCCCGCGCCGGGCCAGCGCCCGGCGGACCCGCGGCTCCACCGTCCCGAGGTCCTCGCCGATGACCAGGGCTCCCGCCCGGTGGGCCTCCAGGACCAGGACCGCGAGCATCGCCTCCCCGTCGTATCCCACGTACGTCCCCTCCGCGGGCGGGGTCCCCCGCGGGATCCACCACAGCCGGAACAGGCCCATCACGTGGTCGATGCGCAGGGCGCCGGCGTACCGGAACACCCCGCGCAGCAGGGCCCGGAACGGCGCGTACGCCGAACGCTCCAGCGAGTCCGGCCGCCAGGGGGGCAGCCCCCAGTCCTGGCCGCGTGCGTTGAAGGCGTCGGGCGGCGCCCCCACCGTCGCCCCGGAGGCGTGGACGAAGGGCGCGGCCCAGACGTCCGCACCCTCGGGATGCACCCCCACGGCCAGGTCGTGGACGATCCCGACGCTCATGCCCGCCTCCCGGGCGGCCCGCTGGGCGGCGGCGAGCTGGGCTTCGGTGAGCCAGGCGAGCCAGCTGTGGAACTCCACCGCCTCGGGCGCCGCCTCGGCGCCCTCGGGCCAGCGCGCGCGGTCGGCGCCGTACCGCTCGACCAGCGCGAACCAGGCTGCGTGCCGGGCCAGCGCGGAGCCGCCCTCGGCGCGGAAGCGGGCGAAGTCGGCGGCGCGGCCGGGCTCGCGCGGGACGGCGTAGAGCAGTTCGAGGGCGGCGCGCTTGAGGGCCCATACGGCGTCCCGGTCGATCAGCGCGCCCTTCTCCAGGACCTGGCGGCGCAACTCCCCGCCGCGGGCGGCGAGGTCGGCCAGTCCGTCCTGGTCGGCGCAGCGAGCGTGCTCGGGGATGTCCTCGATCCGCAGGTGCACCGGGTCGGGGAAGCGGCGGGAGGACGGCCGGTACGGGGACGGGTCGGTCGGCGTTCCGGGCACGGCCGCGTGCAACGGGTTGACCTGGATGAAGCCGGCGCCGTGGGTACGGCCGGCCCAGCGGGCGAGCGCGGCGAGGTCGCCGAGGTCGCCCATGCCCCAGGAGCGTTCGGAGAGCAGGGAGTAGAGCTGGACGAGCAGGCCGTACGCGCGGTCGGGCGGGGCGGGGGCCCGGTCGGGGGCCAGGATCAAGGCGGCCTCGGCCGTACGGCCGTCGGGCAGGGTGACGCCGATCCGGTGGACCCCCAGGGGCAGCCCGTCGGGCAGCGGCCCGTCCGGTCCGGTCTCCCACTCGGTGGCCGGGGCCCGGGAAGCGGCGCCTTGGCCCCCATCGGCTTCGGCCCCGCCGCCTTGCGCCCCGCCGGCCCGTGCGGGCCGCGCTTCCGGAAGCTGCGGCTCCGCGGCCTCCGGCTCCAGGCGGATGCGGGTCCCCGGCGGAAGGGCCGCCAGTTCGGGCGGCGGCGGCCCGCCCTCCCACCGCACGAGCACGGGCGGCAGCAGCCGCGCCGCGGCGGCCGCTTCCGCCTCGGCCAGGCGCGCCCGGACGTCCTCGGAGCTGCCGGGGGCCACACCGAGCAGTGCGAGGACGGCGGTGACGGAGGCCTCCGGTACCGGGACGGTGACGTCCGCGGCGGGCTGGTAGGCGGTGGCGATGCCGTGCAGGGCCGCGAGCCGGGCCAGGTCGTCCATGTGCGCACTCCTTCGTGCCTGAGTGGGAGTCAAAAGCCATGGAACACGGTCGCGACGGCGGCAGCCATAGCGCTGCTCGCCGGGCCGGCCGGTGCTGACCGGTCTGGGCCGACGGCGGCCCCCATGGCGGCCGCCGGCGGCCCAGACCATCGACCGCGGACGTGATCCGTGCTCTCTCCGAGAGAAACTTCCGCGCCGAAGCCCGCGTGCCCGCAGCGCCCGCCGTTCACCCGTACGAGGTGCGCCGACGCCTCGTCACATCGCGCGCCTCGCGCCGCGCAGGGTGGTGCGCAGCGTCCGCCGGCCACCCGCATTGACACTCCTGCCGCACAAGTGATGGGCTCGGGCGCACTCGTACGAGCGGGGGACGCGGAAACGGGAGGCCCGGTGCGGCTCAGGGGCAGGAAGCGGGCGACGGCCGTCGCCGTCGCCGTCATCGGGACGCTGCTGGGCGGAGCCGTGGCCTCCGGGCCGCCCCGCGTCTTCGCGGCGCCGTCGGCGCCGACCGGCCCGGCCCAGGATCCGGCAGCGGGCGGCGCCGCCCCGCAGCCGCCCCTCGACCCCCGTACCGACGTGCCGCGGACCGCCGCCGAGGGGCCGGCCGTGTGGCCGCGGCCGCAGTCGATGACCGCCGACCCGGCGCGCGAGGTCCCGCTGGGCGCCGAAGCCGTGCTAGTGGCGCCGCCGGAGGCCGATCCGTACGCGGTGCAGGTCGTCCGGGACGCCCTGCGCGCGGCGGGCGTACGGACCCTGCACGAGCGGGCCCCCGGCGCGGCGCTGCCCGAGCGGGGCACGGTCGTCCGGCTCCAGGGCCCCGACGCCCTGGAGGCGCTGCGGGCCCTGGGCGCGGCCGAGGCCGGCGATCTGCCGGACGGGGGCTACCGGCTGGCCGTGGGGAGGCCCGGGGGCCGGGACACGGTCGCGCTGGCCGGGGTAGGGCAGGACGGGCTGTTCCACGCGGCGCAGACCTCGCGTCAACTGCTGGCCGGCCAGGCGGGCAAGGCGCCCGGGGTACTGGTGCGGGACTGGCCGGCCGCGCCCGTACGCGGGATCACCGAGGGCTTCTACGGGCAGCCGTGGACCCGTGAACAGCGCCTCGGGCAGCTCGACTTCATGGGCCGCACCAAGCAGAACCGGCTGCTGATCGCACCCGGCGACGACCCGTACCGCACGACGGGCTGGCGCGAGGAGTACCCGCGCGAGCGGCAGGATGAGTTCCGCGCGCTGGCCGAACGGGCCCGCGCCAACCGCGTCGTGCTGGGCTGGGCGGTCGCACCCGGCCAGTCCATGTGCCTCTCCTCGGCGGCCGACCGGACGGCTCTCGCCCGCAAGGTGGACACCATGTGGGAGCTCGGATTCCGGGCCTTCCAGGTGCAGTTCCAGGACGTCAGCTATACGGAGTGGGGCTGCCGGGCGGACCGCGAGCGGTACGGGAAGGGCCCCGCGGCGGCCGCGAAGGCGCACGCGGAGGTCGCGGACGGACTGGCCGCACACCTCGCGGAGCACCACCCGGGGTCGGCGCCGTTGTCGCTGCTGCCGACGGAGTACTACCAGGAGGGCGCCACCGCCTACCGGAGCGCCCTCGCCGGTGCGCTGGACGGGCGGATCGAGATCGCGTGGACGGGCGTGGGCGTGGTGCCGCGCACGATCACCGGGGCGGAACTGGCCGGGGCCCGCTCCGCCCTGGGCCATCCGCTGGTCACCATGGACAACTACCCGGTCAACGACTGGGACCCGGGCCGGATCTTCCTCGGTCCCTACGCGGGCCGTGACCCGGTGGTGGCTGGCGGCTCGGCGGCGCTGCTGGCCAACGCCATGCCGCAGGGCACCCTGTCCCGCATCCCGCTCTTCACCGCTGCCGACTACGCCTGGAACCCGCGCGGCTACCGCGCCGGGGAGTCCTGGGCGGCGGCGGTACGCGAGCTGGCGGGCCCGGATCCGCAGACGCGGGAGGCGGTGGCGGCGCTGGCCGGGAACACCGTCTCCTCGGGGCTCAAGCAGGAGGAGTCGGCGTACCTGAAGCCGCTGATCGAGCAGTACTGGCGGGCCCGCGCGACCGGAGACCCGGAGGCGGGAGCCGAGCTGCGCCGGGCGTTCACGGTCCTGCGCGAGGCCCCGGCCCGGCTCCCGGCCCTGGCGGGCGAGGCGGGGCCCTGGCTGGAGCGCCTCTCGCGCTACGGGACGGCGGGCGAACTGGCGCTGGACGTACTGGCGGCCCAGGCCCGCGGCGACGGCGCGACGGCCTGGCGGGCGTCGAGGGCGCTGGCCGACGCCCGGCGGAAGCTGGCCGAGGCGGGCCCGGCACGGGTGGACACGGCGGTCCTGGACCCCTTCCTCGTGAAGGCGGCCGAGGCCGCGGACGCCTGGACGGGCGCCGCCCGCCCGACGGGCACGGTGAGCCGGGACGAGCAGGCCTGGACGGTACGGCTGGACGCCGCCCGCCCGGTGTCGGCGGTGACGGTGATGACGGACCCGCTCCCGCCGGGGGTCCGGGGGGCGGTGGAGGCCCACGTACCGGGCGAGGGATGGCGCAAGGTCGCGGCGGCCGAGGCCTCGGGCTGGACCCAGGTGGACACCGCCGGGCTGCGCGCGGACGCCGTCCGCCTCTCGTGGGTCGGCGCCGCCCCGGCGGTGCACCAGGTGGTGCCCTGGCTCGGGGACGGCCCGGAGGCCCGTTTCGAGCTGGCGGACGGGGCCCGGACCGACGCCGAGATCGGCGGCGCCCCGCAGCGCGTCTCGGCGGAGCTGTCCGCCCTGCGCCCCGGCGAGGTCCGCGGCCCGCTGACGGCCTGGCCGCCCGCGGGCATCGAGGTGCGCCTGCCGGACAGCGCGGTCGCCCCGCGCGGCACCCAGGTCTCGATTCCCCTGGAGGTCGTGGTCCCCCCGACGACCGCACCGGGTACCTACGAGGTACCGGTGGCCTTCAACGGGCAAGCCCGCACCCTGACCGTCCGGGCGGTGCTGCGCACCGGCGGCCCGGACCTCCTGCGTGCGGCGCGGGCGTCCTCCTCGGCGGACGAGACCCCGGCCTTCCCGGCCTCGGCGGCCCTGGACGGATCCCCCGCGACCCGCTGGTCGTCGCCGCCGGTGGACGGGGCGTGGTGGCAGGTGCGCCTGCCGACCGCGGCGCGGATCGGCCGCCTGGACCTCCACTGGCAGGACGCCTACCCCTCGGCGTACCGGGTGGAGACCTCCGAGGACGGGGTGACCTGGCGGCCGGCCGCGGTGGTCCCCTCTTCACGGGGCGGCCACGAATCGCTGCGCATGGACGCCCCGCAGAGCAGGTTCATCCGTGTGACCTGCGAGAAGCGTGCGACGCGGTACGGCTGCAGCCTGTGGTCAGCGCAGGCCTACGCGGTCGCACCCTGAGGCCTGCCCCTGCCGTCGCGGCAGCCGTTCCGGGCGCCGCCCGCGTGGGCGGCGCGGGCTGGCCGGAGGCAGGTCCCGCAGGCTCCGCCGGGTGCGAGCGGCACCCGGCGGACCTGCGGTGAGCGGAGCGCGGGTCAGGAGGCGGCGACCCCGATGCGCTCCAGTGCGTCCTCGGCCCCGTAGGGCTGCAGGTAGGGCATCCACCGGGGGTCCCGGTGTCCGGTCCCGATGATGCGCCAGGCCAGCCCGGAGGGCGGGGCCGGCTGGTGGCGCAGGCGCCAGCCGAGCTCCAGCAGGTGCCGGTCGGCCTTGACGTGGTTGCAGCGGCGGCAGGCGGCGACGACGTTGTCCCACGCGTGCTGGCCGCCCCGGCTGCGCGGGACGACATGGTCGACGCTGGTGGCGACCCCGCCGCAGTACATGCAGCGGCCGCCGTCGCGTGCGAACAGCGCGCGCCGGGTGAGTGGAACGGGCCCCCGGTAGGGGACCCGCACGAAGCGCTTGAGCCGGACCACGCTGGGAGCGGGGACGACCCTCGTCGCGCTGTGCAGATAGGCGCCGGATTCCTCCAAGGAGACCGCTTTGTTCTCCAGGACGAGGACGAGCGCGCGGCGGAGCGGTACGACGCCGAGTGGCTCGTACGACGCGTTGAGGACCAGGACGTGCGGCACGGACTGCCTCCTTGTACGCCGGCGGCGCGTGGCTCGCGCCGGGACGATCTGCTCTCCAGTCTCTCCTTCCCGCTGGTCGAAGCGCCACCACGCGCCCGTAACGGGTCCGAGGTGTTTTCGAGCACACCCGGGGGCGCGGGCCGGGGGCGTGCGCAGGTGAGTGCCGTCTCTCTTGTCACACGGCGCCGGGGGAAGGGAATGCCCCGTTAGTGTGGTTGGTCTGCCCGCACACCTCCCCCGGGCTCGTCCGGGGCCCCCGTCAGTGGGCAGACCGCTATACCTGGAGGTTTCCGCCCGTGCCCTGGCCTGCCGCCTTGCTGCCCCTCGCAGCCGACAACCCGGACGCGTCCACCACGCTCAAGGAAACGCACGAGAGCGTCACCAACGCCGCGAGCTTCATCGAGGAGAACTGGGCCGGATGGCTGTACCTCGGCCTGCGGATCCTCCTCATCATCGTGATCGCCGCGGCGCTGCGCTCGGTGGTCCGCAAGTCGCTGACCAAGCTGATAACGCGGATGAACCGGGGCGCCGAGGCCGTCGAGGGCACGGCGCTGGGCGGGCTCCTGGTCAACGCCGAGCGGCGGCGCCAGCGCTCCGAGGCGATCGGTTCGGTCCTGCGCTCGGTGGCCTCGTTCCTGATCCTCGGCACGGCCGGGCTGATGGTGCTCGGGGCACTGGACATCAACCTGGGCCCGCTCCTGGCGAGCGCCGGTGTGGCCGGTGTGGCGATCGGTTTCGGCGCCCGGAACCTGGTGACGGACTTCCTCTCCGGCGTGTTCATGATCCTGGAAGACCAGTACGGCGTCGGGGACAAGATCGACGCGGGGGTGGCTTCCGGTGAGGTCATCGAGGTCGGACTGCGGGTGACCAAGCTGCGCGGGGAGAACGGCGAGATCTGGTACGTGCGCAACGGCGAGATCAAGCGGATCGGCAACCTCAGCCAGGGCTGGGCGACCGCGGGCATCGACGTCCAGGTCAAGCCTTCGGAGAGCCTGCACAAGATCCGCGAGGTGGTGCAGCAGGTCGCCGACGGCATGGCGAAGGAGTCCCCGTGGGACGAGCGCCTGTGGGGCCCGGTGGAGGTGCTCGGCCTGGAGGAGGTGCTCCTCGCCTCGATGACGGTGAAGGTGTCGGCGAAGACGATGCCGGGCCAGCAGTTCGCGGTGGAGCGCGAACTGCGCTGGCGGGTCAAGGAGGCCTTCGACGCGGCGGGCATCGCGATCATCGGTGGTCTGCCCGCTCCGGACGAGGAGGAGGCCCCGGCAGACCCGTCGGCGGCCGTCGCCGCGCCCTCCGCGCTGGCGAACCCGGCCTCGCCGCAGTCCCTGGCCGCCACCCCGATCCCGCCGCCCGCCGCCGCGGGGGCTCCCCGGATCACCAAGTAGCCCCTCGTCACGTCCGCTGCCCCGCAGGTCATTCCTGCGGGGCAGCGGCATTGACAGGCCGGAACGGCGACAGGAAACTTACTTAACAGTCAGCCTCGGTGAGGGAGAGCCGCCCCATGCCCGCCGCCACCCCCGGTACCCCGAGTCTGCTGCGCGCCATGAACGACCGGGCCGCACTGGAGCTCCTGCTGACGCACGGCCCGCTGTCCCGGACCCGGATCGGCCAGCTGACGGGGCTGTCCAAGCCCACCGCCTCCCAGCTGCTGGCCCGCCTGGAGAGCGCCGGGCTCGTGGTGGCCACCGGCACCGACGCCGGCCGCCCCGGACCCAGCGCGCAGCTGTACGCGCTCAACCCCCGGGCGGCGTACGTCGGCGGCCTCGACGTCACCCCCGGGCGCGTCCTGGCCGCCGTCGCCGACCTCACCGGCGAGGTCATCGGCGCGCACGAGCTTCCGTACGCCGAGGGCGCCGACGCCGTCGAGCAGGTCACGGAGGCCCTCCGCGGGGCCGTCGCGGCCGCCGGGCTGCACCTCGGCGACCTGCACCGGCTGGTCATCGCCACTCCGGGCGCCTTCGACCCCCGGACCGGCCAGTTGCGCTACGCCGGCCACCTCCCCGGCTGGCACTCCCCCACCCTCCTCGACGACCTGGCCGCGGCCCTGCCCCTGCCGGTCGAGTACGAGAACGACGTCAACCTCGCCGCCGTCGCCGAGCAGCGCCTCGGCGCGGCCCGCGGCCACGAGGACTTCGTCCTGCTGTGGAACGAGGAGGGCCTCGGCGCCGCCCTCGTCCTCGGCGGCCGGCTGCACCGCGGCTGGACCGGCGGCGCGGGCGAGGTCGGCTTCCTGCCCGTACCCGGCCATCCGCTGGTCCGGCAGGTCACCCGGGCCAACACCGGTGGCTACCAGGAGCTGGCCGGGGTCCAGGTACTGCCCCGGCTCGCCGCCGAGGCAGGTGTCCCGGCCGGACCGGACGCCGAAGGGGGCGCGGTGGCCGACGGTTGGCACAGCCCGGAGGTCGCCGCCGCCGTCGCGCTGCTCGGACGGGCCGCCGCCACGCCCGAGGGGCCGTACCTGGACTTCCTCCGCTCGTACGCCACCGTGCTCGCCACCGGTCTCGCCTCGCTCGTCGCCGTCCTCGACCCCGAACTCGTGGTCCTGTCCGGCGACGTGATCACCGCGGGCGGCGATCCGCTGCGCGCCCTGCTGGAGGCCGAGCTCGCCGAGCTGGCGCCGTCGCGTCCCCGCCTGCTCATCGGCGGCGTGCGGGAACGGCCCGTCCTGCGGGGTGCGCTGGAGAGCGCGCTGATCACCACCCGCGAGGAGGTGTTCGACACCTCCCGCTGACCGGCCCCGGCCTCGGCCCCGGCATGGAGTCGTTCCCAGGAGGCGAACACTGGACCGTCCTCTTCTTCGCCCCGAAGGCGTTCGTCGAGGGAGCCACCCTCACCCGGAGTGAAAGGCTAGTGAGCATGAAACTCGCAGTGGTGGGCGGCGGTTCCACCTACACCCCCGAGCTGATCGACGGCTTCGCACGGCTGAGCGAGACCCTGCCCATCGGCGAACTCGTGCTGATCGACCCGGCCACCGAGCGGCTGGAGCTCGTCGGCGGCCTGGCCCGGCGGATCTTCGCCCGGCAGGGACACCCGGGCCGGATCACCACCACCACCGACCTCGACACGGGCGTCGCCGACGCCGACGCGGTCCTGATCCAGCTGCGCGTCGGCGGACAGGCCGCCCGGCTCCAGGACGAGACCTGGCCGCTGGAGTGCGGTTGCGTCGGGCAGGAGACCACCGGCGCCGGCGGGCTCGCCAAGGCCCTGCGCACCGTCCCGGTCGTCCTCGACATCGCCGACCGGATCCGCCGGGCCACCCCGGACGCCTGGATCATCGACTTCACCAACCCGGTCGGGATCGTCACCCGGGCGCTCCTGCGGGCGGGCCACAAGGCGGTCGGCCTGTGCAACGTGGCCATCGGATTCCAGCGGAGGTTCGCGGCGCTGCTGGACCTCAAGCCCGCTGACATCCACCTGGAACACGTGGGCCTCAACCACCTCACCTGGGAGCTCGGGGTCCGCAGGGGCGGACCGGACGGCGAGGACCTGCTGCCCCGCCTGCTCGCCGCGCACCGGGACGCCATCGCCCGGGAGCTGCGCCTGCCGCCGGCGGTGCTGGACCGGCTGGGCGTCGTACCGTCCTACTACCTGCGCTACTTCTACGCACACGACGAGGTCGTACGGGAGCTGGGGACGAAGCCCTCGCGGGCCGCCGAGGTCGCCGCCATGGAGAAGGAACTGCTCGCCCTGTACGGGGATCCCGCGCTCGACGAGAAGCCGGCGCTGCTGGCCAAGCGGGGAGGGGCCTTCTACTCGGAGGCGGCGGTGGACCTGGCGGCGGCGCTGCTGGGCGGTGGCGGCTCCGCCGTGCAGGTGGTCAACACGTACAACAACGGCGCGCTGCCGTTCCTCCCCGACGACGCCGTCATCGAGGTGCAGGCCCGCGTCCACGGCGCCGGCGGTTCCGGCCCCGTCCCCCTGGCGGCGCCGCGCCTGGACCCGCTGTACGCCGGGCTGGTCTCGCACGTGAGCGCGTACGAGGACCTCGCGCTGGAGGCGGCGGTGCGCGGCGGTCGCGACCGGGTCTTCAAGGCGCTGCTGGCGCATCCTCTGGTCGGCCAGTTCGACCTCGCCGAGGGGTTGACGGACCGGCTCCTCGCGCACAACAAGGAGCACCTGGCATGGGCGTGAGCCGTCCCGCCCGCCCCTCCTCCTCTTCCTCATCGTCCTCCTCGCCGCACCGTGCGGCCGTACTCGCCATCGACGCGGGCAACAGCAAGACGGACGTGGCGCTGATCGCGGCGGACGGCACCGTCCTGGGCACCGGGCGCTCGGGGGGCTTCCAGCCGCCGCGGACCGGTGTCGAGGCGGCCGTGGACGTCCTCGGGCAGGCCGTCGCGGAGGCGGCGGAGGCCGCCGGGCTGCCGGCGCCGCGGCCCGGATCGCCGTACGCCCACCAGGTGTCGGCCTGCCTGGCCAATGCCGACCTCCCGGTGGAGGAACGCCGGCTCGCGGACGCCATCGGCGCCCGCGGCTGGAGCGCGGCCACCGAGGTGCGCAACGACACCTTCGCGGTCCTGCGCGCGGGACTGCCCGGGCCGGCCGGGCCCCGGGGGGTCGCGGTGGTGTGCGGGGCCGGCATCAACTGCGTGGGCATGCTCCCCGACGGGCGTACGGCCCGCTTCCCGGCGCTCGGGCGGATCTCCGGCGACTGGGGCGGTGGGAGCGGCCTGGCCGGGGAGGCGCTGTGGTGGGCGGCGCGGGCCGAGGACGGCCGGGGCGGCCCGACGGAACTCGCGGCGGCGCTGCCGGGGCACTTCGGGCTCGGCTCCATGTACGAACTGATCGGGGCGCTGCACCTGGGCGCCCTGCCACAGCGGCGGGTCCATGAGCTGGTACCGGTGCTGTTCGCGGTGGCCGGGGCGGGCGATCCGGTCGCCTCGGCGATCGTGGAGCGGCAGGCCGACGAGGTGGTGGCCCTGGCGGTGGTGGCCCTGGGCCGCCTCGGCCTGCTGGACCAGGAAGTGCCCGTGCTGCTGGGCGGAGGTGTGCTCACCGCCCGGCACCCGCAGCTCAACGGGCGGATCGGGGAACGGCTGGCGGAACGGGCCCCCCGCGCCCGGGTGTCGGTGGTCACCGCGCCACCGGTGCTGGGCGCCGGACTGCTGGGGCTGGACGCGCTCGGGTCGCCGCCCGGGCCCCACGAAAGGCTCCGTGCCCATTTCGGGTGAACCTGCCCCGGGCGGCGGTGGGTCTGGAACCGTGGCGGTCGTCGAAACGTATTGACGGTGAAGGGGTGACGGGGGAGGGCGCCCGCCGGGCCGATCGCCAACGGGCGGTGCCCCGTTCGGGGATCGGGTGGTGTGGTCCACCGTCACTACGGCCATACTGCTGCGGAGCAGGCAGGACCGAGGGGGAGGTCACGGTGGCGATCACATCACGCGCGCCCGCACCTGGGGGCGGTGTCCGCGTGCCGCCCGCGGGGTCGCCGGCGCCGTCGGCGCCGCCGCCCCGGCGCAGGACCGCCTGGGCCGAGGGTGCGGAGCGGCTGCGCGAGGCGGCGACGACCGAGCCCGGCCGGCTCCGGATCATCGGCGCCGTACTGGCGGGTCTCATCGTGCTGTTCGGCTCGGCGAGCGTGTGGGAGATCTCCGCCCGGGTCACCGCCGCCGATGACGTGGTGGGCCGCAGCCAGCCGCTCAGCGCGGACGCCGCGAGCATCTACCGCTCCCTCGCGGACGCCGACACGGCCTCCTCCAGCGGATTCCTCGCGGGCGCCCACGAGCCGCGGGAGGTCCGCGAGCGGTACGAGAGGGACATCGCCAACGCCTCCCGGCTGCTGGTGAGCGCGGCCGCCAACACCGGTGCGGACGAGGAGTCCCGCGAGCAGATAACCCTGCTGAGCGAGCAACTGCCCCGCTACACCGGTCTGATCGAGCAGGCCCGCGCCGCCAACCGGCAGGGCCTGCCCCTGGGCGGCGCCTACCTCCGGTACGCCAACGAGCAGGTGAGCACCCAGCTGCTGCCCGCCGCCCAGCGGCTCTACGAGGCCGAGACCGGCCGGCTCTACGCGGACTACGACGACGCCCGGTCCTGGCCGCTCGCCGCGATCGGTACGGGTGTCCTCGCGCTCGTCGGCCTGGGCTGGGCGCAGCGGCGCGACTACCGGCGCACGCACCGGGTCTTCAACCGTGGGCTGCTGGCCGCGACGGCCGCCTCGGTGGTGGTACTGCTGTGGCTGGCCGTGGGGCACACGGTCGCCCGGTCTGGACTGAGCGAAGCCCGGGCGGACGGCCAGGAGTCGCTGAAGGTGCTGGGCGACGCCCGGATCGCCTCCCTCCAGGCGCGGGCCGGTGAGAATCTGACGCTGATCGCCCGGGGCGCCGTACTGACCGAGGACAACAAGTCCGACAAGTACGACGTCGACTTCACCACCAACATGAAGCAGCTGGACGCGGGGCTGGCCACCGCCCTGAGGCTCGCCGACGACGCCGCCGGCCGCGAGCACGTGGCGCGTGCCGTGGAGGGCGTCAAGGAATGGAAACAGCGGCACGCGGCTGCCCGGGAGACGGATTTGAAGGGCGACTACGAACTCGCACTGCCCCAGGTCATCGGGGAGAAGGAGAGCAGCGGGGCGGCGTTCGACACGGTCGACGCCTCCCTGGGGTTGGCTGTGGCCCATGAGCAGCGGGAGTTCACCCGGGCGGCGCGGGGCGGGTTGGGCGCGCTGGACGGTTTGATGACGGGCGCGGCGGCCTTGGCGGTCGTCGGCGCGGCGGCGGCGGTGCTCGGCATCGGTCGCAGGCTTTCGGAGTACAGGTGAGAGCGATGCGGATACGACCGAGGCGGATCTCCCCGGACTCCGGCCCGGGCGGCCCGGGCGGCCCGGGCGGGCAGGCCCCCGGCGGACACGTCGGCGACGGGCCCCCGTCGGGCCGGGCGCGCCGGCCCGCGGGCCGGCTGCGCGGCTGGGGCGGGGTGAGCGCGATGGCCGTCGCCTGCGCGGTGACGGCCGCGGCGGTCCTGCTGCCCCTGGCCCAGGCCGCGCCGGACACCAGCCCTCCGGCGGCCCTGCGCGGGCCCGCCACCATCGCGGCGGCGCCGGCCGACACCTGCCAGGACCCGGAGGCCAGCCTGCGCCCCTCCGGGCTGGACGGGCCGACCATCGAGCGGATCCGCGCCGCGGGCAAGCTCGTCGCCGGCGTGGACCAGAACAGCTTCCGCTGGGGCTACCGCAGCCAGGCCGCCGGCGGCAGTCTCGACGGCTTCGACATCGACCTGGTCAAAGCCATAGCGAAGGACATCCTGGGAGACGAGAAGGCGGTCATCTACCGGGCCATCCCCACCAATCAGCGCATCCCGGCGCTCCAGCAGGGGCGCGTCGACATTGTCGTCCGCACCATGACGATCAACTGCCAACGGCTGCAGGACGTCGCCTTCTCGACGGCGTACTTCGAGGCGGGCCAGCAGGTCCTGGCCCCGAAGCAGTCGGGGATCACCGGATACGACACCTCCCTGAAGGACAAACGGGTCTGCACGGCGGCCAGTTCCACGGCGGAGGCGGCCCTCAGGTCCCAGTCGTACGGCTCGCGTCCGGTCACCGTGCCGAACCAGCTGGACTGCCTGGTCCGTCTGCAGCTCGGCGAGGTGGACGCCATCGTCACCGACAACGCGCTCGCCGCCGGCCAGGCGGCACAGGACCCCTCGATCGAGCTGGTGGGCAAGCCGTTCACCCGGGAGTTCTACGGGGTGGCGATGAACAAGGACGCCTCCGACCTGGTCCGCCGGGTCAACAAGGTGCTTGAGGACTACCGGGCGGGTGGTGGGACCAGCCCGTGGATGGCTTCCTACGGCGAACACCTCCAGCTCGTGCTCCCCGGTGTGGCCGGGCCTCCCGCACCCAAGTACCGGGACGGGTGAGGCCGGTGGCGCAGTCGCACGCGCGCGGGAACGCACGGGCGGAAGGGAAGCCGGAGCAGAAGCCGGAGACGGCAACGGCAACGGCGACGGAGGCAGAATCGGGGGCGGAGGCAGGAACGGGGACGGAAGCGGCGGCAGAAGCGGGGGCCGAGGCGGAGGCGCAGTCAGTGGAAGCGGGATCGGCAGTGATGGACCGGGACGATGTCGACCGTGCGCTGGCGCGGCTCGGCGCGGAGCACGAGGCCGTCGAGACCTCGCTGCTCGCGCTCCAGGACCACGCCGGGCGCCGGCTGCTGGAAGGAGCCGGGCTGACCGGCGTCACCAAGGAGCGGTGGGCGGCCGCCGACGCGGCCATCACCCGGCTCTGGACGTACTTCGACGCCTACAGCGGGGCACTGACCGCCGCCCGGGAGGTCCGGGCGCGGCGTCGCTGGCCGAGCCGCGAGGACCTGGCCGAGCTGACGGAGCGGCTGCGCGGGCCCGGCGTGCTGATCGCCGGGGCCGGGGTGGAAGGCGCGGCGCTGGCGGAACGCTTGTCGCTCGCCGCGCTGGTGGCCCGGATGAATGAGCTGTACGCGAGCTCGCTGGACGTGGTGGTGGCCGCCGACGCGGTGTGGTCGGCGTTGCCCGCCCGGATCGACCTGCTCGCCGCCGAGCTGCACCGCACCCGCTCGCTGGCCCACTCGGTGGGCGTGCGCCCGGGCGAGCACCCCTCGGGTGACGACCTGGAGGCCATCACCGCCGAGCTGGCGGAGCTGCGGGCGCAGGTAATCACGGACCCGCTGGCGTTCTGGCTGCCGGGTTCGGGGAGTTCGGCGCCCGGTGGCGGCCGTCCGGACACGGCGCGTTACGACCGGGCCGCGCTCGCGCTGGAGGACGTACGCCGGGAGGTGGAGGCGGTCCTCGACGTACGCCAGGATGCCGAGCAGCGGCTGATCAGTCTGCGCGACGTGCTCTCCCGGGCCGACCGGACCCTGGCGGAGGCGCGTACGGCGCGCGGCGAGGTGCTGGCGAAGATCGCGGCGTCCGAGGTGCCGGCGGTGAGCGGTCCCCCGACGGTGCTCCAGGAACAGCTGGCGGCGGCGGCCGAGCACCGTCGGCACGCGCGGTGGCACCGGCTCTCTCCGCTCCTGGAGTCCTTGGAGGAGCGGGCGGAGGAGGAACTGCGGCGGGCCCGTGAGTCGTTGACGGCGGTGACGGCGCCCCTGGCAGTACGGGCCGAGCTGCGCGGGCGACTCGACGCGTACAAGGCGAAGATGGCCCGACTCGGAATGGCGGAGGATCCGCTGCTGATCGAGCGGTACGACACGGCCCGGCGGATGCTGTGGAGCGCGCCCTGCGACCTGCGGGCCGCCGAACAGGCCGTGCTGCGGTACCAGCAGGCGGCGGCCGAGTCTCTGGTGCCGCAGCAGGCCCGGCCTGACGGGCCGGGGGAGGGGGACGCGTGAGCCTCACCGGTACCACGTGCGGGCGCCCGGGATGCCCGGGCGCGTATGAGGACATGGGCGGTGGGGAGCTGTACTGCGGCACCTGCGGGCTGGCGCCGGCCGGCTCCGTCGCGGCGGGTGCCGAGGAGCTGGTGTCTCCGCCGACGGGCATGACCAGCGCGGCCCGGCGGTCCCTCGGGGCCCGTGGCTCACACGGCTCCCAGGGCTCTCGTAACTCCCAGGGGTCACATGGCTCTCAGGGATCTCAGGGCTACGGGCGGTCCTCGGCCTCGGCGCGCTCCGCGCGTTCGTCGCGTTCGTCGCGTTCGTCCTCCTCCCGGCGCTCGGTGTCGGGACGGCTGTCGCGCTCCCAGTCGGGAACGGCCGCGTCCACCCGTTCGGTTTCGGTGCGCAGTTCGGGCTCGGCGGCGCCGCCCTCGGGGCGCAGCAGGCTGGGCGCCGGGCTGGTCAACGTACCGGAAGTCCCACGTCCGGATCCTTCGGCGGCCGTGCTGCGGAACCCGGAGGTTCCCGAGAACAAGCGGTACTGCTCCCGCTCGGACTGCGGGGCTCCGGTGGGCCGGGCACGCGGTGATCGGCCGGGCCGGACTGAGGGGTTCTGCACCAAGTGCGGGCACCCGTACTCCTTCGTGCCCAAGCTGCGCGCCGGTGACGTGGTGCGCGGCCAGTACGAGGTGGCCGGCTGCCTGGCGCACGGCGGTCTGGGCTGGGTGTACCTCGCCGTGGACCGGGCGGTCTCGGACCGGTGGGTGGTCCTCAAGGGCCTGCTGGACACCGGGGACCAGGACGCGATGGAGGCCGCGATCTCGGAGCGGCGCTTCCTCGCGGAGATCGAACACTCCAACATCGTGCGGATCTACAACTTCGTGGAGCACCTGGACCAGCGGACCGGTTCGCTGGACGGTTACATCGTCATGGAGTACGTGGGCGGCAAATCACTGAAGGAGATCGCGAACGAGCGCCGCCGGCCGGACCGCAGACGCGATCCGCTGCCGGTGGAGCAGGCGTGCGCCTACGGGATCGAGGCGCTGGAGGCGCTCGGCCACCTGCACAGCAGGAACCTTCTGTACTGCGACTTCAAAGTCGACAACGCGATCCAGCAGCAGGACCAGTTGAAGCTGATCGACCTGGGCGCGGTGCGGCGGATGGACGACGAAGAGTCGGCCATCTACGGCACGGTCGGCTACCAGGCGCCGGAGGTCGCGGAGCTCGGTCCCTCGGTCGCCTCCGACCTCTATACGGTGGCGCGGACCCTGGCGGTCCTGACCTTCGACTTCCAGGGCTACACCAATGTGTTCGTGGATTCGCTGCCCGACCCGCGCCACATCGAGGTGTTCGGGAGGTACGAGTCCTTCTACCGGCTGCTCGTACGGGCGACCGACCCGGATCCGGGTCGGCGGTTCGCCTCCGCGCAGGAGATGGCGGACCAGCTGACGGGTGTGCTGCGCGAGGTGGTGGCCCTCCAGACGGGCACCCCGCGACCGCAGCCGTCGACGCTCTTCGGGCCGGAGCTGCGGGTTCCGGACACCCGGCTGTTCGCCGACGAGGCCGATGCGGAGGTGTCCCGGCTCGGCGTGCGGACCGCCGCCCCCCGGCGGGTCGGGTGGTGGGGGCCGCGCGGCCGCGGCCGCTCCGGCCGGGCCGAGGCCGTACCGTCCGGCCCGGACGGAGGGGCGGGCCCGAGCCCGCAGGGGGGCGCGGCCGGGCCCCCGGGCACACCCGGGACCGCACCAGGGGCGAGCGCGCCGCTTTCGGGTGGGGCGCAAGTTCCGGGTGGCGCGCCAGTTTGGGGTGGGGCGCAGGTCTGGGGTGGGGCGCAGGTTCCGGGCGGCGGCGCGCAGGTTGGGGGTGGGGCGCCGCTTTCGGCTGGCGCGCCGGGGCTATGGGCGCGTACCTCCGCGGACGGCACCCCGCCGGGCGGCGCGGCCGTGCCGGTGGTACCGAACCGGCCGGGGAGTTCCCCTGCGGCCGGTGGGGCCGGTGGGGCGCCGCTGCCCGGGCTCGGCACATCGGCCACGCACGTGGCTGGTGCGCCGGCGCCGGTGCCCGGGCCCCGGCCGGCGCCGGTGTCCCATGTGCCTCCGGTGCTGCCGGTGCCTCCGGTTTCCCCCGCGCCCCCGGTTTCTCCCGTGTCCCCCGTCTCCCTCAGGTCCGCGGGTGCGCCGGCGGTTCCGGTCCGGGGTGCGGAGGCCGAACCGGCGCCCGTATCGCCGCCACCCTCCACGACGGCCGTCACGCCCGACGCCCGCGAGACCGCCCTGGCCCTGCCCGTACCGCTGGTGGACGCGGGCGATCCCAATGCCGGTTTCCTCGCCGGGCTGCTGACCTCCGCTCCGGCCGACCTGCTGGCCGCGCTGGGCTCGGCTCCGGCCGATTCCGCCGAGCTGCGGCTGCGGGAACTTCGGGCCCGGCTGGAACTGGGCGAACTGGCCGCCGCTGGAGCCGCGCTGACCGAGCTGGAGGCCCGGCATCCGGACGACTGGCGCGTGGTGTGGGCCCGCGGGATCGCCTCGCTGGCCACCGGTGAAGACGAGATCGCGGCCCTGTCCTTCGACGCGATCTACGACGCCTTCCCGGGCGAGCCCGCGCCGAAGCTGGCTCTCGGGGTGTGCGCGGAAGTCCTGGGCCAGTTGGACAACGCGGCCGAGTACTACCGGCTGGTGTGGACCACCGATCCGGGATTCGTGAGCGCCGCCTTCGGGCTGGCCCGGGTCCAGTTGACCGCCGGTGACCGGTCGGGAGCCGTGCGTACGCTGGAATCCGTACCGGAAGCCTCCATCCACTACACGGCCGCGCGGGTGGCGGCCGTGCGCGCACGTCTGCGCGACCGCTCCCCCGACGAGCCGCTGCTGCCCGATCTGATCGCCGCCTCCGACCAGGTGGAGGCGCTGCGGCGGCTCGGACTGGACCCGCAGCGGCTCGAACGGCTCACCACCGAGGTTCTGGGCTCGGCGCTGGACTGGGTACTGTCGGGTAGCCGGGGTTCCGACCTCGGCCGGACCTCGCTGCTCGGCAGTCAACTGGACGAGCGGAGCCTGCGCTTCGGCCTGGAGCGCTCGTACCGCGTTCTCGCACGGCTGGCGCAGCGGGGCGATGAGAGGATCGAACTGGTGGAGCGGGCAAACCGTTTCCGTCCCCGGACGTGGGTGTGAGTGATGTCGATGCATCGGCCGTCGGGCTGCCCCAGCTGCGCGGAACCCTTCGAGGAGGGTGACCGTTTCTGCGGGGTCTGCGGTTACGCGGTCAGCGGCCCGGCGCCGTCCGACCCCCGGCCCACCCTTCCGATCACCCCGGCCCCGGACCCCCCCGCCACGGGGACCCCGGCCGCGGGCGGCGGAGCGGGCGGCGCGCCTGGTTCCGGCCCGGGCCCCTCCGGGGGCGGGTACGGAAGCCCCGCGCCCGGCATGGCCCACGGCGTCGGCGAGGCCGCCCCCGGCTGGGGCAGCGTGGCCGCCGCCGCGCCCACGCTGGTCGACGACCCCGGCGGCTGGGCCGCGACGGCCCCGGCGGAAGCGGAGCCGCGCCCGGGCGAAGCCCCGTACGGCACGGTCCCCCCGGGCCGGGCGGACGAGCCCGCAGCCCGGTACGACCTCCGCGCCGGCGCCGGGACACCCTCCGAGGGAACCCGGTGGGGCCCCGGCGAAGCCCCGTTCGGAGCGGCCGAAGCCCCCTACGGCGCCGTCCCGCAGGGCCCGGCTGGTGGCGCGACACCGCCCGAGGGACCCGCGTGGGGCGCGGCCGCGCCCCCGGAGGGCGGCGCGGGGTCGGCACCGGGAGCCCCACAGGAACCGCCGCACGACGCCCCGTACGAAGCTCCGCAGGAACCCTCGTACGCACCCGCGCAGGAAGCCCCGCACGCCGACGCCCCGCAGGGCCCCGCGGAGGGTGCGAAGACCTGCGTCGCCTGCCGGTCCGGGCGGGTCGACACGGACGGGTACTGCGAACACTGCGGGCACGCCCAGCCCCGGGAGCGCGACCACCTCGAAGAGGAGCTCGGCAGCGTCGCCGCCGTCAGCGACCGGGGGCTGCGCCACCACCGCAACGAGGACTCCTTCGCCGTGGCGGCCACCGCCCTGCCCGACGGCTCCGCCGCCACCGTGGCCATCGTCTGCGACGGCGTCTCCTCCGCGAGCCGTCCCGACGAGGCATCGGCCGCCGCGGCCGGCGCCGCCAACGAGGCCCTGCTCGAAGCGCTCCCCCGTGGCGCCCACCCGCAGGAGGCGATGCACGAGGCGATCCTGGCGGCGGCCACCGCCGTGAACGCCCTGGCCCCGCCGAGCCCCGGCGCCCAGAACGCCCCCGCCTGCACCCTGGTCGGAGCCGTCGTCAGCGGCGGCCTGCTGACCATCGGCTGGGTGGGCGACAGCCGCGCCTACTGGGTGCCCGACGACCGCGCCGCCCTGCCCCGCCGCCTCACCGAGGACGATTCCTGGGCCGCCCAGATGGTCGCCGCCGGCCTGATGGGCGAGGCCGAGGCGTACGCCGATGCCCGCGCGCACGCCATCACCGGCTGGCTCGGCGCCGACGCCTACGACCTCGAACCGCACACCGCCACTTTCAAGCCGGACCACGCCGGTGTGGTCGTGGTCTGCACCGACGGCCTGTGGAACTACGCCGAATCCGCGCGGGAGATGGCCCGGGTACTGCCCGTCGACGCCGCCGCCCGGCCGCTGCACAGCGCGCAGGTCCTGGTGGGCCACGCCCTCGACGGCGGCGGCCATGACAACGTGACGGTGGCGATCGTGCCGTTCGCCGCACCGCCGGGGCCCGGTCCGGGCCGGGAGCCGGCGGCGCGAGCGGAGCCACCGGCGGAACCGGAACCGGAACACCGGTCGGAACCGGCGGCCGCGGCGGAAGTACGCCCCCAGGTGTGACCCGCCTGCGCGCCCGCCCGGAGCCGCCTGCCCGCAGCCGCGTGCGCGCCGCCCGCCCGCCTTGCCCGCCCGAGCCGCCCGCCCGAGCCCCGAGGAGTCACCCGATGGCGAACTTCGCCAAGCCGCGCGCCCCGCGCTTCAGCGTGGAGGTGTACCAGAACGAGTTCCTCCCCGAGGGCGGGCGGGACGTCCACGCCATCGTCACGGTCACCGCCACCGGCGGCGCCGCCGCCACCCGCGTGGCCGCCCACGGCGCGGCAGCCGTCGTGATCATGGTTGACTGCTCCGGCTCCATGGAGTACCCGCCCGACAAGATGCGCGGCGCCCGCGAGGCCACGGCCGCGGCCGTGGACACCCTGCGCGACGGCACCTCCTTCGCCGTGATCGCCGGTACGCACGTGGCCAAGGAGATTTATCCGGGCCAGGGCCGCCTCGCCGTCGCCGACCCGGCCACCCGCGCCCAGGCCAAGGCGGCCCTGCGCGGCCTCCACGCCGGAGGCGGCACCGCCATCGGCACCTGGCTGCGCCTCGCCGACGGACTGCTGCGCCGGTCTCCCGCCGCCCTGCGGCACGGCATCCTGCTGACCGACGGCCGCAACGAGCACGAGGACCCGGCGGTCCTGCGCGCCACCCTCGACGCCTGCGCGGGCCGCTTCACCTGCGACGCCCGCGGCGTGGGGACCGACTGGGAGGTCAAGGAGGTGACCGGCATCGCGAGCGCCCTGCTCGGCTCCGCCGACATCGTGGCCGATCCCGCCCACCTCACCGAGGACTTCACGCGCATGATGGAGAACGTCATGGGCAAGGAGGTCGCGGACGTGGCGCTGCGCCTGTGGACCCCGGTCGGGGTGGAGATCCAGTACGTCAAGCAGGTCTCGCCCGCGGTCCAGGACCTGACCGCCCGCCGCACCGAGGCGGGCCCGCGCGCCGGCGATTACCCGACCGGCGCGTGGGGCGACGAGTCCCGCGAGTACCACGTGTGCCTGCGCGTCCCGAGCGCGCACATCGGCCAGGAGATGCTCGCCGCCCGGGTCTCGCTCGTGCTGCCCGGGGCGACCGGTCCGGCGGGATCTCCGGCAGCCACGGGACAGGCGACGGCCGAACCGCCGACCGTTCTCGCCCAGGGCCTGGTGCGCGCGGTGTGGACGGACGACCTCGCCGCCTCCACCGCCATCAACCCGCAGGTCGCCCACTACACCGGGCAGGCGGAACTCGCACAAGCCATCCAGCTGGGCCTGGAAGCCCGCAAAGTGGGTGATATCGACGACGCCACCGCGAAACTCGGCCGCGCCGTGCAGCTGGCCAGTGCCTCCGGGAACGCGGACACTGCCAAACTGCTGGCGAAGGTGGTCGATGTCGTCGACGCGGCTGCGGGTACTGTGCGGCTGAAAGCGAAGGTCGCCGATGCCGACGAGATGACTCTTGAAACGCGTTCGACGCAGACCGTCCGAGTGAAGAAGACCTGAGACACCTGAGACCTGACGCGATGCCGCAGGGAGAAGAAGGGGGAAGCGCCGCCATGCCGACCTGCCCGAACGGGCACCAGTCCGCGTCCGACGACTGGTGCGAGGTCTGCGGCCACCGCATGACCGCCCCGGAGAGCACCCCTGCGACGCCGCCTTCCTACGGCTACGGCTTCCCCCCGAGCGCCGGCGAGCCCACGACCCAGGCCGAGCTCTGCCCGCAGTGCCGGACCCCGCGCGAGGCCATGGCCCCGTTCTGCGAGGAGTGCCGGTACAACTTCCTGACCCGTACGGCGACCTCGTACGCCCCGCTCGCGCCGGAAGCGGTGGGCCACGCGGCCGGCCCGGACGCCGGCGCCACGCCTCCCCCGCCGCCGCGGCCGCCTGTGCAGCCTTCGGGCTCCTACTCCCAGGACCACTTCGAGTACCAGGGTTCCCGGCCGTCCCGGGTGAACCGCCCGGCCGAGCCCCTTCAGCGCGAGGACGACTGGCTGCTGCCGCCTCCCTCGCACGAGCAGCCCCAGCCCCAGCCCCAGCCCTCGCACCAGCCCCAACAGCAACAGCAACAGCAACAGCAACACGAGTACCAGCAGTCCCCGCAGCCCCAGTACCAGCAGCAGCCGCCTCCGCAGGAGTACCAGCAGTACCAGCCCCCGCAGCAGCACTCCTTCCCGCCCCAGGGCAGCGGCTCCTGGACCGCGACGATCGGCCCGGACCGCTCGTACTTCATGGCGATGATGCAGCGCAGCGGCCCCGAGGCGGCCGGCCTCAACCTGCCCGCGTACTCCCCGGAGAAGCACCTTCCGCTCTCCGGCAGCCAGATCACCATCGGCCGCCGCCGCGCGTCCACGGGCGAGTCGCCGGACATCGACCTGTCGGTGCCCCCGGAGGACCCGGGTGTCTCCCACCAGCACGCGGTGCTGGTCCAGCAGCCCGACCGCAGCTGGGCCGTGGTGGACCAGAACTCCACCAACGGCACCACCATCAACGGCGGCGAGGACCCTATCCAGCCCTACGTCCCGGTCCCGCTCGGCGACGGCGACCGCGTCCACGTCGGCGCCTGGACCACGATCACCGTCCGCCGCGGCTGATACCGCGGTCCCGCGGCACTAGCCGCCGGTCCGCGTCTGCCCCAGGGGCCATGCGTACGGTCCCTGGGGATCGTCGAGCCACGCCCACTGGCCCTCGGCGGTGACCGTGACCCCGAAGCGCTCGCGCGCCGGCCGTCCCTCGCGCCGCCACAGATCCAGGGCCTCGCGCGGGTGCAGGACACCCGCCGTCAGCATCAGCATGAACTGGAAGCGCTCGTTCTCCACCAGCTCGTACGGGATCCCCTGCTCGCCCTCGGCCGGGGCGGACGGGAGCGTCCCCGTCGCCCCGCGCAAGGGGACGAAGTACGCCGCGGTGTGCAGGAAGCGGCCCTCGGCGAAGTCGGGGTCCCGGACCGTGAGCGCGATCAGCCCGGTCGACAGGGGGGCCAGGATCCTCGCCCCGGGCCGGCACTGCCCGAGCCAGGCGTGCGGGATCAACGGCAGTGCGCAGGTCACCAGGATCCGGTCGAAGGGCGCCCGGGAGGGGCAGCCGCGGGCCCCGTCCCCGGTGACCACGGTCGGCCGGTAGCCGAGCTGGGCCAGGTGCGCCCGCGCGGACTCGGTGATCTCCTCGTCCAGATCCACGGTGGTGACCAGCTCATCGCCGAGCCGGTGGCAGAGCAGGGCGGCGTTGTATCCGGTGCCCGCGCCGATCTCCAGTACGTTGTCGCCGTCGCGCACCTCCAGGGCGTGCAGCATCTTCGCCATCAGCGACGGCTGGCTGCTGGAGGAGACCAGCTCACCGTCGCGCAGCCGGGTCGCGAGCGGTGTGTCGGCGTAGACCCCGCGCAGCCAGCGGGCCCGCCGCTCCGGATCGGGGTCCTCGGCCCAGAGCCGTTCGTGGCCGGCGCCGCGGCCGGTCCAGAAGTAGGGAACGAAGACGTGCCGGGGCACGGCCGCGAAGGCCGCCCGCCAGGCGGGGTCCTCCAGTACTCCCGCGGCGGTCAGCTCCCGTACCTGGGCGGCGTGCGCTGTCTCCAGCAGATCGCGGGCCCCGGCGTGTGAGGGGTGTGAGGAGTGTGCACCCATGCCTCCACTGTGCTGCGGGCGGCCCGGGCGTGCGAACGGGCTTGGTCCTACGTCCCCGGTCCTCCGTCCGGGCGTCTGAGACGATGGTGTGGTGAATGAGATTCCGCGGGGCACGCTTCAGGAGCAGACCTTCTACGAGCAGGTGGGCGGCGAGGACACCTTCCGCCGCCTCGTCCGGCGCTTCTACCAGGGCGTCGCCGAGGACCCGCTGCTGCGGCCGATGTACCCGGAGGGGGACCTCGGACCCGCCGAGGAGCGGTTCGCGCTGTTCCTGATGCAGTACTGGGGCGGTCCGACCACCTACAGCGACAACCGCGGCCACCCGCGCCTGCGGATGCGGCACGCCCCGTTCCAGGTGGACGCGGCGGCGCACGACGCGTGGCTGAAGCACATGCGGGTGGCGGTGGACGAGCTCGGCCTGGCGCCGGAGCACGAGGCGCAGCTGTGGCGGTACCTGACGTACGCGGCCGCTTCGATGATCAACACCACGGGCTGAGGCGTACGGGCACGTCCGCGGGCGGCCGCAACCGGTAGCGGCAGCCGGAACCAGAACGGGAACCGATACGGGCGCCGGAACCGGAAGCCGGCACCGGAACGGGAGCCGGACTAGACGGGCCGGACCTGCAGCACGCCCAAGCCGCCGGTGTTCCCCGGGCGGCGCGTGGCGATGGACCCGTACGGGGTGCGCAGCCTCAGCCAGCTCCCGGCGGCGAGCAGCGCCACCGGGTCGGGCGCGGCCGGTGCCGGAATGCCGCGGGCCGGGGCGGTGGCGGTGGCGGGCACGGCGGACCGTACCGGGCGCAGGAAGCCGAGGGACTGGGCGGCGTGCACGGCGCGCAGCGGGAGCTCGGTGTCGCCCAGCGTGCGGGACCAGATCTCGCGGCCGATGCGGTCGCGCTCGGACCGGGTGCGGTGCTGCGCGGGCAGCGCCTCGTCGCGCTCCCGGAACTCGGCGACGGCAGCGGAGACGGCCGCCCGCATCTGCTCGGAGCCGGGCAACCCGGGCACCTGCTGCCAGCCGCCCCGCGGCGGCAGCACCCCGGCCCACGGCGGGCCGGTGACGGCCGCGGGCACGGCGGCCGCGGCCGCCGCCTCGTCCACGGACTCCAGCAGCTCACCGGCGGAGACGGTCAGGTCCAGCGGCATGCCGACGGGTACGGCGAGCCGTACCGTCCGGATGGCCAGGACCTCGAAGGACGGCGGCCGTCCGAAAACGGCGAGCGCGCCGCCGCCCGCCCCGGCGCCCCGCGGCGTGGCGGGTGCCGCCTGGAGGCGGACTGCGGCGGCGCGGTCGTAGTGCACCAGCCGGCCCAGGAAGGCGGCGAGGTCCGCCGCCTCCCCGGAGTCGGCGAAGCGCAGCCACTCGTTCATGCGGCGAGGCGCCTTCCGGAGCCCGAGAGGGCGGGCTCGTCCAGGTACTTCTCCAGGAAGTGCTTCTCCTCGTCCGTGATGCGGCGGGGCCGCCCCTCGGCGAGGTTGTACGGCACGACGACGGTCGAGGCGCGCACGTAGATCTTCTCGGGCGCGTCGTCGGTCGCCTCGTCCTTGACCTCGTAGCCGATGGTCAGGGACGCGGCGCCGATCCGGGTCACCCAGGACTCGATGAGCACCGGCTCGTGCCGGTGCACGAGGGGCAGCTTGTAGTCGATCTCGTGCCGGGCCACGACGGACCCGCCCGTGAAGGACTCGCTGCCCTCCCCCGGCGCGAGCCGGAACATGAAGTCGATCCTCGCTTCCTCCAGGTAGCGGAGGAACACCACGTTGTTGACGTGGCCGAAGGAATCCATGTCCGACCAGCGCAGGGGGCACTGGTAGTGATGTCTGGCCATACCTCTCAGCCTCGGGTGAGCTTCTTGTAGGTGGCGCGGTGCGGACGGGCCGCGTCCGGGCCGAGACGCTCGATCTTGTTCTTCTCGTAGGACTCGAAGTTGCCCTCGAACCAGTACCACTTGGAGTCACCCTCATACGCGAGGATGTGCGTGGCGACCCGGTCGAGGAACCAGCGGTCGTGGGAGATGACCACGGCCGCACCGGGGAATTCGAGCAGGGCGTTCTCCAGGGAGGAGAGCGTCTCGACGTCGAGGTCGTTGGTGGGCTCGTCGAGGAGCAGCAGGTTGCCGCCCTCCTTGAGCGTCAGCGCCAGGTTGAGGCGGTTGCGCTCACCACCGGAGAGGACGCCGGCCGGCTTCTGCTGGTCCGGGCCCTTGAAGCCGAAGGCGCTGACGTACGCGCGGGACGGCATCTCGACCTGGCCGACGTTGATGTAGTCCAGCTCGTCCGACACGACCGCCCAGAGGGTCTTCTTGGGGTCGATGTTGGCGCGGCTCTGGTCGACGTAGCTGATCTTGACGGTGTCGCCGACCTTGATGGCACCGGAGTCCGGCGTCTCCAGGCCCTGGATCATCTTGAAGAGCGTGGTCTTGCCGGCGCCGTTGGGGCCGATGATGCCCACGATGCCGTTGCGCGGGAGGGTGAAGGACAGGTCGTCGATCAGCACCTTGTCGCCGAAGGCCTTGGAGAGGTTGTTGACCTCGACGACGATGGAACCGAGGCGCGGGCCCGGCGGGATCTGGATCTCCTCGAAGTCCAGCTTCCGCATCTTGTCCGCCTCGGCCGCCATCTCCTCGTAGCGGGCCAGACGGGCCTTGGACTTGGTCTGGCGCCCCTTGGCGTTGGACCGCACCCACTCCAGCTCTTCCTTGAGCCGCTTCTGGCGCTTCTCGTCCTTGCGGCCCTCGACCTTGAGGCGGGTGGCCTTCTTCTCCAGGTACGTGGAGTAGTTGCCCTCGTACGCGATCGCCCGGCCGCGGTCGAGTTCCAGGATCCACTCGGCGACGTTGTTGAGGAAGTACCGGTCGTGGGTCACGGCGATGACGCAGCCCGCGTACTTCGAGAGGTGCTGCTCCAGCCAGTTCACCGACTCGGCGTCGAGGTGGTTGGTGGGCTCGTCGAGGAGGAGCAGGTCCGGGGCCTCGATCAGCAGCTTGCAGAGCGCCACGCGGCGCTTCTCGCCACCGGAGAGGTTGGTGACCGGCCAGTCGCCGGGCGGGCAGCCCAGGGCGTCCATGGCCTGCTCCAGCTGGGCGTCGAGGTCCCAGGCGTTGGCGTGGTCCAGGTCCTCCTGGAGCTTGCCCATCTCGTCGAGGAGCGCGTCCGAGTACTCGGTCGCCATCAGCTCGGCGACCTCGTTGAAGCGGTGCAGCTTCTTCATGGTCTCGGCGGCGCCGTCCTGGACGTTCTCCAGGACGGTCTTCGACTCGTCGAGCTTGGGCTCCTGCATGAGGATGCCGACGCTGTAGCCGGGCGAGAGGTAGGCCTCGCCGTTGGACGGCTGCTCCAGGCCCGCCATGATCTTCAGAACGGTGGACTTACCGGCGCCGTTGGGGCCGACCACACCGATCTTCGCGCCGGGCAGGAAATTCAGGGTGACGTCATCAAGAATCACCTTGTCGCCGTGCGCCTTGCGCGTCTTGCGCATGGTGTAGATGAACTCAGCCAAGAGAAACCGTCCGGCAGATCGATGGGTGGGCAGGCAGATACACCCCATCTTGCCTGACGTCCATCCCCCGGGGGAAACCCGTATCATCCCGGCGGCCTGACCTGGGGCCGGGTACGGGGGCGGGCGAGGGGGCACGCCTCTCGGGCCGCGCCCCCTCGCCCGCCGGTGCACGGTGCGTGGGGTGCCGTCGGTCAGGCGCCGAGGCCCTGGCGGCGACGGCGGGCGGCGAGCACCAGGCCCGCGCCCGCGGCGATGGCGGTGCCCGCGCCGGCGGCGGTCCAGGCCGTAGCGTCGGCGCCCGTGGACGCCAGCGAGCCGCTGGTGCCGTTCGCGGTCACGCCGCCGTTGCCGGTCGTGCCCGTGGTGCCAGTGCCGCTGCCGCTGCCGGTGCCGCTGCCGGTGCCGGTGCCGGTCTGCGCGACCTGCTGGACGCCGGTGCCGGTACCCGTGCCGGTGCCGGCGGTTCCGGGGGTACCCGGGGTGGGCTTGGCGGCTTCCTCAGCGGCCTTCTTGTCCTTGGCGCGTGCCTCGTGCTGCCCCGTCTTGAGGAACTCGGCGCGCTCCGCCGGGGTGCCGTGCAGGGCGGCGAGGCCCGCCTTCACCAGCTCGGGACCACCGCCGCTGAGCATCTGGGCGATACGGACGCGGTTGTCCTGGTCGCGCAGCTCGTGCTGGGTGACCTCAAGGAAGTGGCGCAGCTCGGCCGGGGTCGGGTAGCCGTTCAGCAGCTTGCTGATCGCCGCCGACAGGATGGGGCCGTCGTCGGCCTGGTCGAGGCGGGCGAGGAGCACGCGGTCGTCGGAGGCGCGGGCCGTGTACTGGCCCGTCTCCACGAAGGCCCGGAGCTCCGCGGGGGTTCCGTTGAGGGCCTTCTCCCCCTGCTCGCGGACCTCGGGGCCGGCGTCCGGAGCGGAGATGATCCGGACGATCTCCACCCGGTCGTCGGAGGCGCGGGCCGTGTGCTGGCCGGTCTCCAGGAACGCGCGGAGTTCGGCGGGCGTGCCCTTCAGGGCCTTCTTCGCCGCCTCGCGCACCGCGCGGCCCGACTTCGGGTCGTTGATGATCCGGGAGATCTCCACCGCGTCGTCCTCGGCGCGCGCCACGTGCTGGCCGATCTCCAGGAAGACCCGGATCGCCGCCGGGCCGGCGTCGAGCGCCTTGCTCCCCTCGCGCCGCACGGCGGAGCCCGGCATGGCCGCGTGCATGATCCGCAGGACCGCGATGCGGTCCTCCGTCGCCTGCTCATCCTGGCCGGCGGGCTTGTCGGCCGGCTTGTCCGCCGACGGGTCGGCCGGGGCCTGGTCCGGCGCCGTCGGCGCGGGCGGCGTGGCCTGCGCGGCAGCGTCGCCGTTGGCGGCGAAGGCCGGCGAGGCGAGCAGAACCGCCGGAGCGATGGCGGCAGCCGTGACGGCCGCAGCAATCCGGGACAACTTCACAGATGGCACCCATGTTCTTTAAAGCCGATGATCACAATGACCGGCTCAATCTAGAGCAGGGGCGCCGCACGATCCATTTGATTGAGGCGGACCCAAAGCATCCGTTTATCGCTGGTGTTTTTCAGCGCGGACGGTAGACGGTGAGCGCGTCGGGGAGTTCGTCCAGCACGAGACTGGCCGGAGCCTCGGCGTACTCGCCGTCGTAGGCGAGCGGGGTACCCGCCGGGATGTCCGCGACCCGAAGGCTGCGCAGACGGGTCGCGGCGTGGACGGGGGAACGCGTCAGGGGCCCCGCCAGCGCGGCGGCGAGCAGGCGCGGACCGGGGCGGCCGCCTCCGTAGACGATCCGGACGTCCAGCAGTCCCTCGCCCAGGTTGTCGCGCCGGCGGGGAGTGGGGCCGGTGCCGTGGTAGGTGCCGTTGCCCGCGAAGAGCAGCCACACGCTCCGGGGGCGCCCGGCCAGCCGCAGCCGCACCGGCCGCTCGGACCGCAGCACCCGCCAGGCCGCCAGCAGAGCCGCGGGACCGCCGCCGATGCGCGGGCCGTACCGCAGGCGGTGGCGCAGCAGTTCCGGGTAGGCACCGATGCTGAAGTTGTTCAGGAAGTAGTGCGGCTCGCCCTTCGGGCCGGGGGTGAAGCGGCCCACGCCGACGTGGACGGCCTGGCCGCTGGCCAGGGCGTCACAGGTGTCCTCGACTCCGGCGAGCCCCAGGTCCAGCGCGAAGTGGTTCAGGGTGCCGCCGGGGAACACCGCGAGCGGTACCCCGGCCCGCAGCGCCTCCGTGGCCGCCGCGTTGACGGTGCCGTCGCCTCCGCAGATGCCGAGCACGGTGGCCCGGGAAGCGGCCGCCGCCAGCTCGGCGGGCAGCTCGCTCCCCTCACACGTGATCACCTCGGCCTTGGGGAGCCGCTCGCTCAGTGTCTCGCGCAACATGTCGAGCTGCGCGCCCGCGGCGCTGCCCGAGCCGGTGTTGACGACCACCACGAGCCCGGCTCCGTCGGGCAGCGCGGGCGCCCCGGCGGCGGCCCGCTCGTCACCGGGCACGACCCGGGCCTGCCGCGCCCCGTGCGCGAGCCGTCGTACGGCGAACCCCGCGGCCACGCCCAGCGCCGCGCCCGCCACCACGTCGGAGGGGTAGTGCACCCCGGTGTACACCCGGGAGAAGGCCACGGACGCGGCGACCGGAGCCACCACGGCGCCCCAGAAGGGGGACTCCAGCGCCAGCCCGGCGGTGAAGGCGAAGGCCGACGCCGAGTGCCCGGAGGGGAAGGAGGTCGTCTGCGGCTGCGTGGCCAGCTGCCGCACCGACGGTACGCCCTCCAGTACCGGCCGCGGCCGGCGTACGGACCACTTGCCCACGGTGTTGATGGTCGCCGAGGCCAGGGCCAGCGAGGCCATGCCGCGCAGGGCGGCCTTGCGGGTCGCGGCCGATCCGAAGACGCCCAGCGTCACGGCGGTCGCGCCCCACAGCACCCCGTGGTTCGCGGCCCGCCCGAGCCGCGGCAGCACCCGGTCGGCTCCGGGCCAGTGCCGGCGGGCCACCATGTCGAACAACTGACGGTCCCACCGCACGACCGCACCTCGCCAGGTCAGTTCTTGATCAGCCATTTCCTGCCCCTACCCGAACCAACGAAACAGAATCGACCCGACGCTCACCCGGCCCCGGCCCCGGACCGCCCGGCGGGGCGGGCGGGACGGGCGGGACGGGTGGGCCCCAGCGTGCCCCGGCGAAGCGCAGCCCGGCCGGCCCACACCACCCGGCGGAGCCAGCCTCGGCGGCACCCGGCGGAGCCCGGCGCGCCCCGGCGAACCCAGCCCGCGGCAGCCCGGCCGGCCCACACCACCCGGCGGAGCCAGCCTCGGCGGCACCCGGCAGAGTCCGGCGCGTCCCGGCCGCCCGGTGGGGCGGGATTCCCGTGTGCCCGGCCCGCATGGTGACGGCGTGGCTGCCTAGAGCTCGCCCTCCCCGTCCAGCGGGCGCTTGCGGAGCAGCAGGACCACCAGGCCTCCCAGTACCACCAGCCCCACCGCCAGCGAGGCGATGACGGGCGTGGCCGCCGAGCTGCCGCTGGATGCCAGGCGCTCCTCCTCCGGGGTGTCCTCCGAGGCGGAGGCGGATCGCGTGCCCAGCGTCACGGCCGCCGAGCCGGCTGTCGTACCCGACACCCTGCCCGCCGCGTCCGAACCCGCGCCCGAACCCGCCGGAACCGCCGGTGGCTGCGGCCAGAGCGCCGTCGCGGTGGCGGCGGCCGCCGACACGCTGGAGCCGGCCACGATCTGCGCCTGGTCCGGCACCCCGCTGGTGAAGACCCGTCCGACCGGCACCCTGGTCGCCCCGTGGACGGTGACCGATGCGACCCCGTCGGGCGTGCCGGCGGGCACCTCGAAGTACAGCCGGCTGCCGTCCCCGACGGTGTCCAGCGGCCGCCCCTCGGCATCCACCACCCGCACCCCCATGGCCACGGCCGCCGCGTCCGGGATGACCGACACGCTCTGCGCTCCGGTCCGCACGGTCACCGGGCCGAGCCGGGTGCCCACCGGCCCCGACACGTCCCCGGGATCGAGCGCCAAGGAGGCCGGCGGCTCCGGCAGCCGTTTGGCCTCCCGCTGGAGATAGTCGGCCAGTTTCTCCGCCGACGGGTCCGCGGCCTCCACCCGCGCCCCGTCCGCCAGCCGCCAGATCGCCACTTGGGTGCCGGCTGCCGCGCTCTCCGCTGTGAGTGCTCCGGCCCCGGCCGCCTCGGCGAGCCCCGCCAGGTCGTTCAGCTGCGGATAGGAGTGCTCCAGGACCCAGCGGATCCGGCCCGCCTCCCCGTTGCGGGCGAGCGCGCTGCCGTTCCAGCCGCTCTCCGTATACCGGGCCTGGGGCTGCGCGTTGCCCGCGACGCCCACCCCGTACGTCTGGAGCATGCCGCCGCCGTCGACCCGCATCTCGTAGAGCCCGGCCGGGATGTGCCGGATCGACCCGTCGCCGGAGTGCAGTACCGCCTGCCCGTACGTCTTCAGTCCGTCCAGCACGGCGCTCGCGCCCTCCGGGGACCGGGACGCCACCGGCCCCGAGTCGGCGGCCGCCTGGGCGCCGGGCGCGGCGGTGAGCGCCGCGGCCAGCAGGGCCACCGCCAGCGGCCGCCGTGCGGTGGCCCGTACGGCGCAAGCCCGTACAGGGGAAGCCCGTACAGGGGAAGCCCGTACAGCCGGGGGGAACGCAGGAGCCGCCGCGAGAACCGGCGCGGAAGCCGCCGCAGGAGAGCGAACGGAAAAAGGAGGAGCGGAATCAGACCCCGCCGCGGGAACGGACCGGACACCGGGGCTGAGTTCGGACGTGACATCCGATGGGATATCCGATGTGGCATCCGATGGGACACCGGGTACTGATGAACCTGCGGGTTGTGGAGCGGATTGAGGAGCGGAGGATGCGGGAACGGCAATCGACACAGTCTTCCCCTTTGGGCCAAAGACCCTGGTGCCCGTGAGTACCGGGGAATCCTAACTGTCCTGAACACTCAGACCACCGGCACCTTCTGATTGGCCATCAGTGGCGTGTCCGTCTTGGCCGCCCGCCGGAAGGCGGCCGTCCCGCGGTTCAGGTCGTGCCCGATGGCGGTGGCGTCGATCTCCGCCGAGAACCAGCGGTTCCCCTCCCCTTCGGGCGGGTCCTCCCGGACCCGCAGCCGCCCGTGCACCACCAGCGGCTCCCCGACCGATACGGAACCGGCCAGATTCAGCGCGAGCGCCCGCCGCGCCCACACGGTGTAGAAGCTGGTGACACCATCGGTCCAGGCGTCTTTGCGCCGATCGAAATAGCGTGGCGTCACCGCGAAACGGAACCTCGCCGACGGACCGTTGACCGTCTCCTTGTAGTCGATCTGCGTCGCCACATGGCCCACCAGCGTCACCAGGGTGTCGTTCATCCCGGCCACCCTCCCCCACGTTCGTACCCGTACGGACCCTCCGCACGCGCCACGAACCATGCTGGGGCCGACCCCCGATTCCCGCTTCGGCCTGTGGATTACTGGCGGGTTGTGGACAACCTCGTCCCCCCTGCGGCTACCGCCGCGTACTGCTCGCGCACCTCCCGGTAGCGCAGCAGCTCCGCCGCGACCGGCTCCAGCACCCGGGCCCGGCCGCATCCGGCCGCCGCCTGCCGGAGCCGTTGCTCCGCGTCCTGCCCGTACCGCCGGGCCGGCCCCCGGGCCGCGATCGAGCAGGCCCACTCCACCAGCGGCCCGCCGACGATGCCCGCCACCATCAGGAGCACCGGCGGCATCAGCTTCGGCTCCAGCACCCCGACGATCTGCCCGGCCAGCCACAGTCCGCCGTAGATCTGGAGCAGCGTCATGGCCGCCTGAGCCAGCACCGCCGCCGGCCACCACGTGGGCCTCGGGGGTTTGGGCACCGCCACCGCCGCCCCGAGGGTCACCGCCAGCTCGTCCAGCGCCTCCGGAAGCTGCTCGGCGCCGCGCACCGCGGTCTCCCGTACCGCTTGGGCCCAGGGTTCGGGCAGCCCGGTGACCGCCCCGTCGGCGACCGCCCGTACGGCCTGCTCCACCCGCTGACGTGCGGTCACCTCCTCCTCCACCGGCGCCTGCGCGGGGACGGATCCCCGGCTGCCGCCGATGGCCGCCAGCGCGGCCAGCCCCGCCAGTGTGCGCGGGGCGCGGCGGCTCTCGTACCACCGCCACAGCCGCAGCCAGGGCGTCCCGCAGGCCTTGCCGGCATTGCGCCGCCAGGCCCGCTCGGCGGCGAGCCCCGCCGCGTACGCCCCGACCGCCTCGGCGAGCCGGTCCTCGAACTCGGCGCGCGCCGCCTCCCCGATCTCCGGCCCGGAGTGTCCGTCGGCCACGTAGAGCGGCCGCAGGCGGGTGGCCGCCTGGTCGACGTCGGCGGAGATGCGGCGCGTCGCGGCGCCCTTCTCCTGGGTGAACTGCCCGAGGAGCTCGCGCAGCTCCGCGACGCCCTCCCCGGTCAGCGCGGAGAGCCCGAGCACGGTCGCGCCGGGCTCGCCGTGTTCGCCGAGTGCGATGCCGTCCTCGTCGAGGAGGCGGCGCAGGTCGTCCAGTACGAGGTCGGCGGCCTCGCCGGGCAGCCGGTCCACCTGGTTCAGCACGACGAAGGTCACCTCCGCGTGTCCGGCCAGCGGCCGCAGGTACCGCTCGTGCAGCACGGCGTCCGCGTACTTCTCCGGATCCACCACCCACACCACCGCGTCGACCAGCGCCAGCACCCGGTCCACGTGGTCCCGGTGCGCGCCGACCGCCGAGTCGAGGTCCGGCAGGTCCACGAGGACCAGGCCGCGCAGCGCCTCCGCCTCCGAGGTCTCGCGGGGCCGGCGCCTCAGCCTCCCGGGGATCTCCAGCCGGTCCAGCAGTCCGGCCGCCCCGTCAGACCAGCTGCACGCGATCGGCGCGGCCGTCGTCGGGCGACGCAGACCGGTCTCGGAAATCTGCACTCCTGCGAGTGAATTGAAGAGTGTGGACTTGCCGCTTCCGGTGGCTCCGGCGATCGCGACGACCGTGTGCTGCGGCGACAGTCCGCGGCGCGCCGCCGCCTCGTCCAGCACCCGCCCGGCCTCGGCGAGAGTCTTGCCGTCGAGCCTGGTCCGGGAGAGCCCGACCAGCTGGCGCAGCGCGTCGAGGCGCGCCCGCAGCGCCCGCCCCTCGGGGCTGAGCGGGGGCGCGGAGGACTTACCGCCGTCCTCGCCGGCGCCGGAGACGGCCCGTACGAGCGCGTCGTCGCCCTCGTCACCCTCGTCGGCGCCGTTCTCCGTGCCCTGGTGGGCGGCCGGGTGGCGGGAACGCGCGATGAATCCGTCGTCCCAGCGGTCTTCGGCGCGGTCGGTCGGGGCAGTCACCGCGTCACCTCTCCTTCTGCAGTACGGACAAGGCGGCGATCAGTTCGGCCTGCGGTTCCGGGGTCACTTCGAGGGCCTCCAGTGGGGCGAGGCGGCGGTCCCGTTCGGCGCGCAGCACCTGGTCCAGGTGCTCGCCGACCAGCTCCCCGCCCCGGTCCCGCAGCCGCAGGGCGGCCTGTACGCCGACCCGCTCGGCGAGCTTCTCTCCCGCGGGCCGGGCCCGCTTGCCCCCGAGGAGGGCGGCGACGAGGAGCGCCGCGACGCCGTCGGGGTCGGGCGCGGGCTGCTTGTCGAGCCGCTCGACCTCCTCCTCGGCGAGTTCCTCCAGCACGCGCCGCCAGCGCCGTACGGCCATGCCGATACGTTCCCCCGCTTCCCTGTCGGGCGCCGGCAGGGGAACCGCACCGGCGGCCGGCTCGCGCCGCCAGGCCGCGGCGATCCGCTCGTCGGCGGCGGCGACGGCGCACTGCAGGAGGGCGGTGAGGGATTCGGCGAGGGAATCCAGCAGTTCGTCGGCGGTGGTGTCGAGCGGGTAGCCGCGCCACCGGGTGAGCGCGTCGCCAGCCAGGACCGCGCCCTGGTCGAGCCGGTTGCGGACCCGCTTGCCCTCCCGCCGGTACGCGTCCTCCACGGCCGAGGCCAGCCGTACGGCGGCGGCGTACTGGGCGGCGACCGCCGAGGCGAGCTCGGGCATCCGGCGCCGCAGGGAATCCAGCGCGCCGAGCGCGGTACGCCCGACGGCGTACTGCCGCGCGGCCGGATCCTGCGCGTGGTGGGCGAGCCAGGCGTACAGCGGCGCGACGGCACTGGCCGGCAGCAGCCCGCCCCCGCCGGCCGACTCGGGCAATTCCGGCACCGTGAAGCGCGGCACGTCACCCAGGCCGGCCCGGGTGAGCAGCGCCCCGTACTGCCGGGAGACCTCGGCCAGCACCTGGTGCGGGACGCGGTCGAGGACGGTGACGAGGGTGGCGTTGTACTGCTTCGCGGTGCGCAGCAGGTGCCAGGGCACGGCGTCGGCGTAGCGCGAGGCCGTGGTGACCATGACCCAGACGTCGGCGGCACAGATGAGCTCGGCGGCGAGGGTGCGGTTCTCCACGACGAGCGAGTCGATGTCGGGGGCGTCGAGGATGGCGAGGCCGCGGGGCAGGCCGGAGACGGTCTCGATCCGCATCTCCCGGGTCGCGTGGGTGTGCCCGCGCCCGTTCGCGGCTCCGCTCCCGGTCCCGGTCCCGGTCCCGCCCGCTCTTGGGTTGCCCCGGTCACGGGCCCGGTTCTTGGCTCCGGACGCCGCGTCGTCCTCGCCGTGGGGCACCCAGACGCGCATCAGGTCGGGCAGGACCCGCATCCCGGCGAACCAGTGATGATCATCCGGATGGCAGACGAGCACGGGGGTGCGCGTGGTCGGACGCAGCACCCCGGCTTCGCTGACCTGGCGGCCTACGAGGGAATTGACGAGGGTGGACTTACCGGCCCCGGTGGACCCGCCGACGACGGCGAGCATCGGCGCCTCGGGCGCCTTCAGGCGGGGTACGAGGTAGTCGTCGAGCTGCGCGAGCAGCTCGGCTCTGGTCTGACGGGCGCGCGGAGCGCCGGGCAGAGGCAGCGGCAGACGCACGGACGCGACCCGGTCGCGCAGGGCGGACAGGGCATCGAGCAGCTGAGGCCGTACATCCAAGGTCACCACATGCGAAGAATGCCCAATTTAGGGCCATTTTTGAAGCTTATACGTCCTCTGCGCGCCGATCGCTACTTCGGCGGGACATTCCAGGCAGAGCGGACGAGTGGGACGCAGGCATAACGAGTACACAACACCCAGGGCGCCGCGGCGCAAAAGCGGTGCGAGAATCGCACCTGCCTGCGATTATCGGGACCGCTTCACCGAACCTCCACATCGTGGCACGCGAGTGAAGCAACCGGGACAAGGCGACCGGAGCCCTATCCTTGACCCGGCACGGACCCCAGCCCCACCCCCACCCCGGGGCTCCAGGCCACCACGGCCACCTTCCGGCCCCCGTAGCTCAGTGGATAGAGCAGGTGCCTTCTAAGCACTTGGCCGCAGGTTCGAGTCCTGCCGGGGGCACCATCTCTCCACCCTCGAAGCCCTCCCTCCGGGAGGGATTTCTTGCAGGTCAGCGGCACTTCACCCAGGACGTCACAGCTTTGGCGTAAGCCCTTGACCACGCCGACGGCAGAGATGGCAGTCCGGCTGGACCCGGCTTCGGACGACTCTTGTCGACGGTTTCTCCCAAAACACTTCCCGAAATTCTGCACCGGCCACCCCCGCCTCGGGGGCCACGGTTGGCAGCTCCTGGAGCCCTTGGAAAGCTTCCGGAGATGGGCTGGCTGACCACTCACACATCGGGCATAGGTAGCGAGCAAGACAGGGACACTAATTGCCCGCCCCACGCGACCACCTGGGCGGACGGGACCGCATTGTTCCGCCAGGTCGTCCAGCAGGTGTACCGCAGGTCGCACACGCGCTTGCCGGCAGCCAAGCCGTATTCGCGCTCATCCAATACCGCCGCGCGTGCCTTGCTCCAGACGCGCCGGAAAACCGATCCTGCGAGCAGTCCACCCTTCATCTCCGGGAAAAATAGATCGCCGGGCTGAGCTCGTCACGCCCCTTGAAGGCGTGTGAAGGCCAGGCCCGCGCCCGGCCCGGCTCAGCAGCTGCGGTTTGTCCGTCGGGGCCGCCGATGCGGGGGGCGCGAGGATGAACAGCGCCGTCGCGGCCGCGACGGCTGAGGCGAGAACGGGGGCAGGGGCAGGGGCGGGGGCGGGGGCAGGGGACGACGGCGGCGCATCGCGTTCCTCCGGGGCGGGGGCGGGCAGGTCGCCCCGGGCGAACTCCTGCGGACGCCGCCGGGTTACTGCGCGTTGATGAGATCGGGACATCGGTCAAGTGGCACCGGGCACAGCGGCGGGCCGTGCGGATCGTCGCCGCACCACCGTCACCAGAGCGCACCTCCGTCTCTGGAGGGATGCGCCGAACCTCAGGTATGAGGCATGTGCGACTTGCGGTAGGCATGGGATTCGTCCTGGGGAGGGACGCGCGGGCGGGGGATCCTAGGGAGACTTGGAGGCATGAATCGCCGTCCGTTCGTCATCGCCGCCGCCACTGTGGGAGTGCTCGCCACCGCTGCCTTCGCGCTGCCCAACCTCCCGCCCAACCCCGTGACCCAGACCGTCAACGACCGTGTGTTCAAGGAGAAGAGCAAGCGTTTTGCCAGTGCCGCCCATGCGCCCACCCGAGGTGAGCGGGCGTTCGTTCTGCCGTCCTGGATACCCAAGGACGCCACAGACGTGCGAATACGGGTGCGCGACACCGGCGAGGCCCGCCTGATCCGCTTCACCCTGGGCGCGACCCCGCTGGACGGGCCGCAGTGCGCCGGTACGCCGAAGCAGCTGAGCAGGCCGAAGGTGCGCGCCAAATGGTGGCCGGGCGACACGCGGGCCGAGGAGCTGCCCGAGTGCCGGGGTGCCCACCAGTACCAGGTCGCGGTGCGCGGCAAGCAGGTCTACGCCTGGACCGACGGCACCCCGTCACCGGGCGCGAAGGTGCGGGACGGCGGCCAGGGCGCCCTGGCCGTGCACGGGTAGCCGGTGGGCTGGTCGCGGGCGAGTGCGGCCGCCGCGGTGCGGGCGAAGCCGTCCGGGTTGTCCAGCATGATGTTGTGCCCGCAGTGCGGTACGGCCACCACGGCGACTCCGGCCGCCTGGAGCGCCGCGGTTCCCGGGCGGGGCCCGTCCGCCTCGGGGAGGAGGTAGCTGCGCGGGATCTGCAAACGAAGCAGCAGTTGCCTCATGGTGGGGGTCGTGCCCGCGGTGAGATGAACGGCGCTGCGGTACAGCGCGGTCCGGCCGGCCAGCCGCATCGTGGCCCACCAGTGCGCGCCGGCCCGGTCACGCACCTCGGCCCAGCCGTGGGCGAGGAACTCCTCCTCGGTATAGGAGGCGATCCCGCTGCTCCCGCTCGCGGCGGCGGTGGGCTGGATCGGGTCCAGGTTGGCGTCGACCAGGACCAGGCGGGACACCAGCTGGGGATGCCGGTCGGCGAGCACGATGGCCACGGCGCCGCCCATGCTGTGCGCGATCAGCTCGGCGCCTTGCGCCCCCGCCTCGGTGAGGGCGGCCGCCAGCGCATCCGCATGGGCTTCGAGGGTGTAGCTGAAGGTCTCCGGCCGGTCGCTGTGGCCGTGGCCCAGCAGGTCGACCAGCAGGGAGCGCCGCCCCGCGAGCAACGGGTGCGTGGCGGTCGCGGCGAAGTAGGCGGGGGAGGTGGCTCCGAGTCCGTGCACGTACACCCGGGGCGGTCCGGCGCCCTCTCCCCCTTCCCTCCCCTGCTGCTCGGCGCCCGGCAGCTCGACCCAGCGGATCCGGTCACCTTCCGGCGTCACAACGGCACTTCGCACGATGCATTACCCCTGTCCTCGACGGACGAGGGTACCCAGTGCCTCGGACGGCGCGTCGTCTACGCTCGTCGGGTGATCGAGTCCGTGAACCAACTCGGCAGCGACGTACCGCGGACCGGTGCCCTCCCGCAGGGCGCGGTCGCGGCCGTGTGGACTCTGGACACCACGCTGGACGTGGTCGGCGGCCACCCGGTCGAGGGGGCGGAGGCCATCCTGGACGCGGCCGAGCGCGAAAAGGCCGGTCGGTTGTTGCGCCCCGCCGACCGGCAGCGGTACCTGGCCTCCCACATCGGGCTGCGGGTGCTGCTCGGCGGCTATCTGGGGCTGGCCCCGGAGAAGGTCACCCTGCTCCGTGAGGACTGCCCGTGCTGCGGTGAGCCGCACGGCCGTCCCGCCGTGGCCGGGGCCAGGCCGCACTTCTCGCTTTCGCACAGCGAGGACGTGGCCTACTTGGCCTTCGCGGGAGTGCCCGTCGGGGTCGACGTGGAGGGGATTCCGAGCGCCGCCGCAGTGGCCGACGTACTGACCGCGCTGCACCCGGTGGAGAGCGCCGAGCTGACCGTTCTCGCCGAGGCGGACCGCCGGACCGCGCTGGCCCGCGTCTGGGCCCGTAAGGAGGCCTGCCTCAAGGCCACCGGCGCCGGGTTGGCACTGGGCCTGGCCGAGCCGTACGTCGGCTCCGCCCCGACCCCGGCCCGCGTCCCGGGCTGGACTCTGACGGATCTCCCCGCTCCGGCTGGCTATGCGGCGGCCCTCGCCCTGCGAGCCTGACCGGGCCCGGGGCCCGGGATCCGGGCTTGCCGGCCGCCGCGCCTCCGGCCCGGCGCACTGTGCATCGCCGCCGACGCGGCCCGCCGCCGTCTGCCCGCCCTCGCCATGGCCTGACGCCCGGCCACATCCCGGCCGTCTTCAGGCCAGGTCATGTCCCGGGCGGCCGTTTCTTCAGGCGCCCGGCCGTGGGCAGACCCGGCGGGGTGCCGTCGTGGGGCTACCATCTGCCGTTCAACCGGGGTGGCGGGTGAGGGTCTTCGGCTCGCTCGGGCAGCCCGTTGCCGCCGCCACCACGCTGTGGAGGAAGGGCCCCCCGGCGCGGGCGCGGAGCGTTCGCCGGGCCCGCCGGTCCGCCGCCAGTGCCGCGCCGCTCTCCCCCCGGACCAGCCTCCTTCGTGTCGTGGCGCCCTCGCGGAGCTTCCTATCCGTCAGGCCCGCATATCGTGGCCGACATGGACATCCGCCAGGCCCGGACCACCGCCGAACTCGTAGCCGCCGAGTGCCTCTTCGACGGTCCGGCCCGTGAGGACTGGTCCGAGCGTTTCCTCGCCGCCCCGGGCCACGTGATGCTCCTCGCCTACGTCGACGGCGTGCCCGTCGGCATGGTCTCCGGCATCGAGATGAGCCACCCGGACAAGGGCACGGAGATGTGCCTGTACGAGCTCTCCGTGGACGAGGGGTACCGCCGCCGCGGCATCGGCCGCGCCCTGACTCTGGCCCTCGCCGACGAGGCGAAGGCCCGCGGCTGTTACGGCATGTGGGTGGGGGTCGACACCGGCAACGGCGCCGCCCTCGCCACCTACGACTCGGCCGGCGCCCGCGACGAGGGCGTCTTCGCGATGCGCGGCTGGGGCTTCACGCCGTAACCCCTCCTGGCACGGCGCACAGCTTCCGAGACCCGCCCGCCACACCGGCCCGCGCACACCCGCCGTGGTCCCTGCGGCGGCGTGTCGTGCGGCCACTCGGCGCACCCTCCGCGCGCCCCGCCCGGCGCTCGCCGAGCATCGGCCGCATGACCGCACTGACGACGCTCCTCCCGGCCGCCGCACTGCTGGCGGTAGCCGGCACCCTCCCCGCGCACGCCCCCGCCTCTGCCCCCGCCACCTCCACCGCCCCTTACGTCGTGGTCCTCAAGGACAGCACCTCCCGAGCCCCGGCACGCGCCCTCGCCGCCGAGGCCGCGGACCACGGCGACCGGGTCGGGACCGTCTACGAGACCGTCCTCAACGGCTTCGCCGTCCGCACCACCCCCGCCCGCGCCGCCGTCCTGGCCGCCGACCCCCGGGTAGCCTCGGTGGAGCCGGACACCCAGTTCCGCACCGCCGACACACAGCCGCAGGCCCCCTGGGGGCTGGACCGGATCGACCAGCGCGAACTCCCGCTCGACGGCTCGTACTCGTACGCCGCCAAGGCCGAGGGCGTCACCGTCTACATCGTGGACAGCGGGATCAACACGGGCCACCAGGACTTCGGCGGCCGGGCACGCGCCGGCTACAACGGTGTGTTCCTGGAGTCCTCCGGCGACTGCAACGGCCACGGCACGCACGTCGCGGCGACCGTCGGCGGGACGACGTACGGGGTCGCGAAGGGCGCCTCGCTCGTCTCCGTGAAGGTGGCGGACTGCCGCGGGCGCGGTCGTCTGTCGGCCATGATCAGGGGCCTCGACTGGATGGTGAAGGACGCCACCGCGTCGCCCTCCACCCGGGCCGTCGCCAACATGAGCATGAGCGGTCGCCGCAGCTACGCCCTCGACGCGGCGGTGGCACGCGCCGTCGCCTCCGGCATCACCTTCACGGTCGCCGCCGGGAACGACGGCAGGGACGCATGCGCCGGATCCCCCTCCCGTGTGCCCGAGGCCATCACGGTCGGCGCCACCGACGCCGCCGACCGTCATGCCGGGTTCTCCAACCACGGTCCCTGCGTGGACCTCGCGGCGCCCGGCGTGGGTGTGGTCTCGGCCTGGAAGGGCTCCACAACCGCCGCGGCCAGGGCGACCGGCACCTCCATGGCCGCCCCGTACGCGGCGGGCGTCGCGGCGCTGATCCTGGCGGGCGGTACGGCGACGACCCCGGCGCAGGTTTCGCAGGCACTGGTACGCGGCGCCGTGCCGGACCGGATCACCGACCTGCCGGTCGGCACGCCGAATCTGCTCCTGCACACCCCGACCGCGCGGTGACCACCCGGCGGCGGCCCCGGCCGCGCCACCGCCCCCGCCCCGCCCCGCCCCCGAAGCGGCCGCGGCCAGCGCGATCAGTGGTTGCGCGGGAAGCCCAGGTCCACGCCGACCGGGGCCTCCGCCGGGTCGGGCCAGCGCGTCGTGACGACCTTGCCCCGCGTGTAGAAGTGGATGCCGTCGTTGCCGTAGATGTGGTGGTCGCCGAAGAGCGAGTCCTTCCAGCCACCGAAGGAGTGGTAACCCACCGGCACCGGGATCGGCACGTTGACGCCGACCATGCCCGCCTCGATCTCCAGTTGGAAGCGGCGCGCGGCGCCGCCGTCGCGGGTGAAGATCGCGGTGCCGTTGCCGAACGGCGAGGCGTTGATGAGCGCCACGCCCTCCTCGTAGGTCTCGGCGCGCAGCACGCACAGCACCGGGCCGAAGATCTCGTCGCGGTACGCGTCGGAGTCGGTCTTGACGTTGTCGAGCAGGGACAGCCCGATCCAGTGGCCGTTCTCCCTCCCCTCGACCGTGTATCCGGTGCCGTCCAGGACCACGTCGGCGCCCTGGGCGGCCGCGCCCGTCACGTACGAGGCGACCTTGTCGCGGTGGGCGGCCGTGATCAGCGGGCCCATCTCGGAGGCCGGGTCGTCGCCGGGACCGATCTTGATCTTCTCGGCGCGCTCGCGGATCTTCTCGACGAGGTCGTCGCCGATGGAGCCCACGGCGACGACGGCGGAGATCGCCATGCAGCGCTCGCCGGCCGAGCCGTAGGCGGCCGAGACCGCCGCGTCGGCGGCCGCGTCCAGGTCGGCGTCCGGGAGCACCAGCATGTGGTTCTTGGCGCCGCCCAGCGCCTGGACGCGCTTGCCGTTGGCGGAGGCGGTGGTGTGGATGTGACGGGCGATGGGGGTGGAGCCGACGAAGGAGACGGCCGCGATGTCGGGGTGGGCCAGGAGCGCGTCGACCGCCACCTTGTCGCCGTGGACGACATTGAGCACGCCCGCCGGCAGCCCGGCCTCGCTCGCCAGCTCGGCGAGCTTGTTGGAGGCCGACGGGTCCTTCTCGCTCGGCTTGAGGATGAAGGTGTTTCCGCAGGCCACCGCCAGCGGGAACATCCACATCGGGACCATCGCCGGGAAGTTGAACGGCGTGATGCCCGCGACCACGCCGATCGGCTGGCGGATCGAGGCGACGTCCACGCGGTTGGACACCGAGGTCGACAGCTCGCCCTTGAGCTGCGTGGTGATCCCGCAGGCCAGCTCGACGATCTCCAGGCCGCGGGCGACCTCGCCCAGCGCGTCCGAGTGGACCTTGCCGTGCTCGGCGGTGATCAGCTCGGCGATGGCGTCGCGGTTGGCGTCCAGCAGGGCGCGGTAGGCGAACAGCACCTTGGTGCGGGCGGCCAGCGAGGACTGGCCCCAGGAGAGGAACGCCTCCTTGGCGACGCGTACGGCCGCGTCGACCTCGGCGGCCGAGGCGAGCGCCACCCGCGTGGTGACCTCGCCGGTCGCGGGGTCGGTGACCGGGCCGTAGTTGCCCGACGCGCCCTCGACGGTCTTGCCACCGATCCAGTGGTTGACGGTCTTCATGCCTTGCTCCTTCACAGATGGCGACGTCGCTGCGCGGCTTGCCGGTCGTACTCTTCGCGGGCCTTGGCCGCCGCCTCGCGGGTCGCGGTCTCGGCCACAGGAACATCCCACCACGCCTGTGCCGGAGGTGGGCCCGACAGAGTGTCGGGTGTTCGGGTCTGTGCGTAGACACATGTGGGCCGGTCCGCCGCCCGCGCCTGCTCCAGGGCTTTGCGCAGGTCACCGATGGTGCGGGTACGGATGACGGCCATCCCGAGGGAGGCCGCGTTGGCCGCGAGGTCCACGGGCAGGGGGTCACCGGTGTACGAGCCGTCGGGCGCTCGGAAGCGGTACGCGGTGCCGAAGCCCTCGCCGCCCACCGCCCCCGACAGGCCGCCGATGGAGGCGTAGCCGTGGTTGTCGAGGATCACCACCTTGAGCGGGATGTGCTCCTGGACGGCGGTGACGATCTCCGTCGGGTTCATCAGGTACGTCCCGTCCCCGACCAGCGCCCACACCGGCCGGCCGGGGGCGGCGAGCGCGACGCCGATGGCGGCCGGGATCTCGTAGCCCATGCAGGAGTACCCGTACTCCACGTGGTACTGGTCCGCCGAGCGCGTGCGCCACAGTCTGTGCAGGTCGCCGGGGAGGGAACCGGCGGCGTTGATCAGGATGTCCTCGCCGTCCACCAGGCCGTCGAGCAGTCCGAGGACCTGGGCCTGGGTGGGCTGGGCCTCCTCGTCGCAGGCGGCGTAGGCCCGGTCGACGCAGGCCTCCCAGCGGTCGCGGGCCTCCTGGTACGCCGTCTCGTAGGCGGCTTCGACGCGGTGGCCGGAGACGGCCTGCCGCAGTGCGTCGAGCGCCTCCCGCGCATCGGCGACCAGCGGCAGGGCGGCGAGCTTGTGGGCGTCGTACGGGTCGAGGTTGAGGCCGATGAACCGGACGGAAGGGTTCTGGAACAGCGTCGCGGAGGCGGTGGTGAAGTCCGTCAGCCGCGTCCCGGCGGCGATGACCAGGTCGGCCTCCCGGGCCAGGCCGTCGGCGGCGGCCGTCCCCGTGTGGCCGATCCCGCCCACGTCGGCGCGGTGGTCGTACGGGAGGACGCCCTTGCCCGCCTGCGTGACGGCCACCGGGATGCCGGTGGCCTCGGCGAAGGCCGCCAGAGCCGCCTGGGCCCCGCTGTGCCGGATCCCGCCGCCCGCGACGATCAGGGGGCGTACGGAGCCCCGTACGGCTTCGGCGGCCGCCGCGAGCTCACCGCGGTCGGGCCGTGGCCTGCGTACGCCCCAGACCCGCTCGGCGAAGAACTCCTCGGGCCAGTCATGGGCCTGCGCCTGCACGTCCTGCGGCAGGGCGAGGGTCACCGCACCGGTCTGCACGGGGTCGGTGAGCACCCGCACCGCCTGGAGCGCGGCCGGGATCAGGGCCTCGGGGCGGGTGATCCGGTCGAAGAAGCGGGAGACGGGCCGCAGGGTGTCGTTGACGGAGACATCGCCCGCGTAGGGGACTTCGAGCTGCTGGAGCACGGGGTCGGCGGGCCGGGTGGCGAAGGTGTCCCCGGGCAGGAGGAGGACCGGGATCCGGTTGATCGTGGCCAGGGCCGCGCCGGTGACGAGGTTCGTGGCGCCGGGTCCGATGGAGGTGGTGACGGCGTGCGCGGACAGCCGCCCGCTCTGCCGGGCGTACCCGACCGCGGCGTGCACCATCGCCTGCTCGTTGCGGCCCTGGAGGAAGGGCATCTCCTCCCGGCCGCTCTCCAGCAGTGCCTGCCCGATCCCGGCGACGTTCCCGTGCCCGAAGATCCCCCAGGTGGCGGCGATCAGCCGCCGGCGCCGGCCGTCGCGCTCGGTGTACTGGCGGGCGAGGAAGCGTACGAGCGCCTGCGCGACGGTGAGCCTGCGCGTACCCGGCGGGCTGGTCGGGCTCCCCGGCATCGGCGGGCTCGTGGGGCTCATCGGACTGGTCGGGGTCTCCGGGCTCATCGGGGGTCCTCCGGCCGGGGGAAGGGCAGTCGCGGGTCGATGTCCTGACCGGCCCAGGCGGACCGGATCCAGCCGTGGTCGGGATGGTCCCGGATCAGCCACTCCCGCGTCCGGTCCGGCCCGGCCATCACGTTCAGGTAGTACATGTCGTGCCCCGGCGCGGCGATGGACGGCCCGTGCCAGCCGTCCGGGATGAGCACGGCGTCCCCGGTCCGCACCTCGGTGAGGATGTCGGTCTTCCCCGCCGGGGAGGGGCTCACGCGCTGGTAGCCGAAACCGGGCGTGTCCGCGTGCGGGGCGATCTCGAAGTAGTAGATCTCCGCCAGCCGGGATTCCTCGCCGGGGTGGTGCTCGTCGTGCTTGTGGGGCGGGTACGAGGACCAGTTGCCGCCGGGTGTGAGCACCTCGACGGCGATGAGCCGGTCGCAGCCGAAGGCTTCGGCGGCGGCGAAGTTGTTGACCTGGCGGGAGCACGCCCCGGCGCCGCGCAGCTCGACGGGAACGCCCGCGGCGGGACCGTAGCGTGCGGGCAGCACCCGCTCGCAGCGCGCGCCGGCGAGCGCGAAGCGGCCGCCGGCGGCGGCGGTGATCTCCGCGTGCGCGTCGCGGGGCAGGTAGGCGAAGTCGGTGGTCCCGGCGAACACCCCGGCCCTCCCGCGCAGTTCGAAGTCCTGCGGTCCGCCGCCGGGCCGGTCCGCTGGCGGGGCGAGGATCCCAGCGGTGGCCGCACGAGGTCCGGGATCCGGTGCGGCGTCCCGGCAGTGGACCGTGCACCCGCCCGACAAGGGCAGGACGATCCACTCCGAATCCCCGCACGGGTGCGCGTACGTCTCACCCTGAGCGAGGTCGAGCACGGTCAGCCTCGTCCACTCCATCCGCCACTCAGACACCACCGGCACGCCCGAGCACCTCCTCCACCTCGTCCGGATGCGGCATCGCCGCCGAGCACGCCAGCCGGGAGGCCACGATCGCCCCGGCCGCGTTCGCGTACCGCATCATCTTCGGCAGCTCCCATCCGGCGAGCAGTCCGTGGCACAGGGCGCCCCCGAAGGCGTCTCCCGCGCCCAGGCCGTTGACCACCTCCACCGGGACCGGCGGCACTTCAGCGGTGGCGCCGTCGCGGTGGACGGCCAGGACTCCGGCCGGGCCCCGCTTGACCACCGCCAGCTCGGGCCCCGCCGCGAGCAGGGCCCGCGCCGCCGCGTACGGCTCGGACTCGCCCGTGGCGATCGCGCACTCCTCGGCGTTGCCGACGGCCACCGTCGCGTGCGCCAGCGCCCGTTCGTAGTACGGCCCCGGTTCCTCCCGCCACAGCATCGGCCGCCAGTCCAGGTCGAAGACCGTGGCCGTGGACGGCCGGGGTCCGGACTGCGGCGGTCCGCCGGATTCCGTACGGGCCTCCAGCGCGGCCAGCGTGGCGGCCCGGCTCGGCTCCTCGCTCAGGCCCGTCCCCGTCATCCAGAACACCCGCGCGGAGCGGATTGCCTCCAGGTCCAGCTCGCCCGGGTGGATCTCCAGGTCGGGGGCCTTGGGCCATCGGTAGAAGTACAGCGGGAAGTGGTCGGGCGGGAAGATCTCGCAGAAGGTCAGCGGCGTCGGCAGACCGGCGACCTCGCCCGCCCACCGGTCGTCCACCCCGAACTTCCGCAGTTCGGTCCGCAGGTACGCGCCGAAGGGATCCGCCCCGGTACGGGTGATCAGCGCCGACCGCCGCCCCAGCCGGGCCGCCGCGACGGCCACGTTGGCCGGGGAGCCGCCCAGGAACTTGCCGAAGGTCTCCGCCTCGGCCAGGGGCACGCCGGTCGTCAGCGGGTAGAGGTCCACCCCGATCCGCCCCATCGTGATGAGGTCGAACGCGAACGGATCACCGGTCACCATCAGCCCTCCCGCCGGCCTTCCCACTGGCCTCCCCGCTCATCTTCCGACCTGTCTTCCGACCCGTCTCCAACTGGTCTTCCCACTCGTCTGCCCTCTCCGGTCGAGCCTCGCACCCTAAGGTGGCCGTCATGACGTCCTCCCCACCCGCGTTGACCCGTATCCGCATCGGTTCGGCTCCGGACTCCTGGGGTGTCTGGTTCCCGGACGACCCCCTCCAGACCCCGTGGGAGCGCTTCCTCGACGAGGTCGCCGACGCCGGGTACGAATGGATCGAACTGGGCCCGTACGGCTACCTGCCCACCGATCCCGCCCGCCTCCGCGAGGAAACCGCCCGGCGAGGGCTGCGCGTGTCCGCTGGCACCGTCTTCACCGGACTCCATCACGGGCCCGCCGTGTGGGAGGACACCTGGGAGCACGTGTCGCGGATCGCGGCCCTCACCCAGGCGATGGGCGCCGACCACCTCGTCGTCATCCCCTCCTTCTGGCGTGACGACAAGACCGGGGAGGTACGGGAGGACCGCGAGCTCACCGCCGGACAATGGCGCGAACTGACGTCGCAGACGGAGCGTTTGGGGCGGGAGGTACGGGAGCGGTACGGGCTGCGGATCGTCGTCCACCCGCATGCCGACACCCACATCGACACCCCCGAGAACGTGGCCCGCTTCCTGGACGCCACCGATCCGGAGCTGGTCTCCCTCTGCCTGGACACCGGGCACTACGCGTACTGCGGCGGCGACAGCGTCCAGGCCATCGAGACCTTCGCCGAGCGGATCGGTTACCTCCACCTCAAGCAGGTGGATCCGCGGATCCTCGCCGAAGTCATCGCGGAGCAGGTGCCCTTCGGGCCGGCCGTGGGCCGGGGGGTGATGTGCGAGCCGCCGGCGGGCGTGCCCGCGCTGGAGCCCGTACTGGCGGCGGCCCAGCGGCTCGGCGTGGACCTCTTCGCCATCGTGGAGCAGGACATGTACCCCTGCCCGCCGGAGCGGCCGCTGCCGATCGCCCGCCGCACCCGCGCCTACCTGCGGTCCTGCGGCGCCTGAAGCCCTCAGGAGCCGCCAGAAGCCCGATGTCCGCAGCCCGAAGCCCGAAGCCCGAAGTCCGCAGCCTGAAGCCTGAAGGAGGAGCTGACATGTCCAGCACGCTCGGCATCGCCGTGATCGGCACCGGGAAGATGGGCGCCGACCACGTCCGCCGGATCGGACGGACCGTCGGCGGGGCCCGGGTCGTGGCCGTGGCCGATCCGGACGCCGACCGGCTCAAGGAGGTCGTGGGCGCCCTGGACGGGGCGAGCGCGCACACCGACCCGGCGTCCGCGCTAGCCGCGCCGGGGGTGGGGGCCGTACTGATCGCCTCCCCCGGGCCCGCCCACGAGGAGGCGATCCGGTACGCCCTGGAGCGGGAGTTGCCCGTCCTCTGCGAGAAGCCGCTGACCCCGGATCCGGCCGGGGCGCTGCGGATCATGGAGGCGGAGCAGCGGGTGGGCCGGCGGCTGGTACAGGTGGGGTTCATGCGGCGTTACGACGCCGAGTACGAGCGGCTCAAGGAGCTGCTGGACGCGGGGGGCATCGGCCGGCCGCTCTTCCTGCACTGCCGCCACCGCAACGCCGCCTCGCCGCCCTTCTTCACCAGTCCCATGCTGATCAGCGACTCCGTGGTGCACGAGGTCGACGCGGCCCGGTGGCTGCTGGGGCAGGAGATCACAGCCGTGTCCGTGCTCTCGCCCACGCCCTCCTCGGCGGCGCCGGAGGGGCTGCGCGATCCCCGGCTGGTGCTGCTGGAGACCTCCGGCGGGGCGGTCGTCGACGTGGAGATCTTCGTCAACTGCGGTTTCGGCTACCAGGTGCAGTGCGAGGCGGTCGGCGAGTCGGGCAGCGCCCGGATCGGCGACCGCCAGGCGATGGTGGTCCAGTCGGGGGGCCGGTGGGGCGGCGAGATCGAGCAGGACTTCACGGTGCGTTTCGCCGACGCCTACGACCGGCAGCTGCGGAGCTGGGTGGCCGCGGCCGCGCGGGGCGGGGTGACGGGGCCGGACGCGTGGGACGGCTACGCGGCGGCCGCGGTCTCGGAGGCGGGCGTGGCGGCCGCGCGCAGCGGCGTACGGACCGTGGTGGAGCTGGTGGAGCGGCCGCCGCTGTACCGCTGAGCCGGAGCGCACCCCCGCCGGACGGCGGGGCGGCGGCGGGGTTCCGTACGGCGACCGGCGCCGCCGCAGGGTCTCCACCGCCAGCGCCGCCGCAGGGTCTCCACCGCCAGCGCCGCCACCACCCCCGTGTACTCCTGGCTACCCGTGTGTCACGGCTGTCACGGGCGTCCCACTTGTGTCACACATGTCCGCATCACGCGGGTTTTTCGTCACAGGCGTTCGACAGCCCCTCCCCTGCCCTCGTCCCGCGTCGTTCCCCTGGAACAACGCGAGTGATCGTCAGTGTCCACGCGCCGGCTCCTCCGACCGGCCTCCCGGCCGGCCCCGCGACGTGGACGAGGAGGTGTCGTGCATGAGCGACCGACAGCTGTGGTCGTACAAGGAGATCGCCGCCCACATCCGGGTGCAGCCGGACACCGTGCGCTCCTATCGCAAGCACGGGCTTCTTCCCGCCCCAGATCACGTGGAAGGCGGCAAGCCCTACTGGTACGCGGACACCATCCGCACCTGGGTCGCCCGCCGCCCGCGTAACAGAGGTCGCCGCGAGGAGTGAGCGCCCGCCGGCCGTGTGGTCCGTCGCGCCCGGCCGGGGGCACCCCGTGCCCATCCGGTGGCCGAGGAACCGCTGGCGGAAACTCACTCTGCACCGGCTCGCTTGGTACCCCTAGGGGGTATAGTCTTCTTCTGTCGGGAGGACGGTGGAGCGATCCGCCGCACCTTCCGGCGACTGGACGCACCCCTGAAAGAGGAGAACGACATGAGCGCCGAGACGGACACCGGCACCACCACCGTCTACCGGGTGACCGGCATGACCTGCGGGCACTGCGAGGGCGCGGTGACCACCGAGCTGTCCGCCCTGCCGGGCGTCAGCTCGGTCAAGGCCGTCGCCGCGACCGGCGAGGTCACCGTGGTCTCCGCCGCTCCGCTCGCCGACGAGGACGTCCGCGCGGCGGTGGACGAGGCCGGCTACACCTACGCCGGCCAGCTCTGAACCTCATCCTTTCGGCAGTACCCCGCCGGGCCGTACCGGCCAGCTCATACTGGTTCCGTACGGCCCGGCCCTCCCCCTGGAGCCGGACATGAGCAGCAGCAGCACAGTGCACGACGGAACGGTCCACGACGGAGCAGCGCACGACGGACCGGTAGCGGACATGGCGCACACGGCGGACCCGGCGGACGCGGCCGACCCGGTGGCCGGACCCGCCACCGAGGTCGAGCTGGCCATCGGTGGGATGACCTGCGCCTCCTGCGCGGCCCGCATCGAGAAGAAGCTGAACCGGATGGACGGCGTCAGCGCCACGGTGAACTACGCCACCGAGAAGGCCCGGATCTCGTACGCGGGCGGTGTGCGCGTCGCCGACCTGATCGCCACCGTCGTGAAGACCGGCTACACCGCCGAGGAGCCCGCCCCACCGGCGCCCGAGGCCCAGGCACCGGCCGGGGCCGCCGAGGCCGAGCGGGACGGGCCCGACCCGGAACTGGCCGCGCTGCGCGGCCGGCTGCTCGTCTCCGCCGTCCTCGCCCTGCCCGTCGTACTGCTCGCGATGGTCCCCGTCCTCCAGTTCGACAACTGGCAGTGGCTCTCGCTGACGCTCGCCGCGCCCGTCGTCGTCTGGGGCGCCCTCCCCTTCCACCGGGCCGCCTGGACCAACGCGCGGCACGGCGCCGCCACCATGGACACCCTGGTCTCGGTGGGCACCCTGGCGGCCTTCGCCTGGTCCCTGTGGGCGCTGTTCTTCGGCCACGCGGGCATGCCCGGCATGCGCCACGGCTTCACCCTCTTCACGGTTCAGGGGGGCGGCCTCTCCCGTACGGACGGCTCCTCCGCCATCTACCTGGAGGTGGCCGCGGGCGTCGTGACCTTCATCCTGCTGGGCCGCTATCTGGAGGCCCGCTCCAAGCGGAAGGCCGGCGCCGCCCTCAAGGCGCTGCTGGAACTGGGGGCCAAGGACGTCACCGTCCTGCGCGGCGGCCGGGAGGTCCGCGTCCCGGTCGGCGCGCTGGTGGTCGGCGACCGGTTCGTCGTACGCCCCGGCGAGAAGATCGCCACCGACGGCACGGTCGTCGAGGGCAGCTCCGCCGTGGACGCCTCCATGCTGACCGGCGAGTCCGTCCCGGTCGAGGTGTCCGTCGGCGACTCCGTCACCGGCGCAACCGTGAACGCCTCCGGCCGCCTGGTCGTCCGCGCCACCCGGATCGGCGCCGACACGCAGCTCGCCCGGATGGCCCGGCTCGTGGAGGACGCCCAGAACGGCAAGGCCGAGGTGCAGCGGCTCGCCGACCGGATCTCCGCGGTCTTCGTGCCGATCGTCCTGGTGCTCGCCCTCGGGACCTGGGTCACCTGGCTGCTGATCAGCGACAACCCGGCCGCCGCCTTCACGGCCGCCGTGGCCGTCCTGATCATCGCCTGCCCCTGCGCCCTCGGTCTGGCCACGCCGACCGCGCTGATGGTCGGCACCGGCCGGGGCGCGCAGCTCGGGATCCTGATCAAGGGCCCGGAGGTGCTGGAGTCCACCCGCCGCGTGGACACCGTCGTCCTGGACAAGACCGGAACCGTCACCACCGGCCGGATGACCCTCTCAAGCGTCTTCCCCGCCGCGGGCACCGACGAGCTGGAGCTGCTGCGCCTCGCCGGAGCCCTGGAGCACGCCTCCGAGCACCCCATCGCCCGGGCCATCGCCACCGGCGCGGCGGAAAGGGCCGGCGCCCTGCCCGTCCCCGAGGGCTTCGTGAACCTGGCCGGGCTCGGCGTACAGGGAGTGGTCGAGGGGCACGCGGTGCTCGTGGGCCGGGAGCGGCTGCTGGCCGACTGGTCGATCGCCCTGCCGGCCCCTCTGGCGCAGGCCAAGGCCGCCGCCGAGGCCGCGGGAAGCACGGCCGTCCTGGTGGCCTGGGACGGCGAGGCCCGCGGGGTGCTGACCGTGGCCGACGCGGTCAAGGAGACCAGCGCCGAGGCCGTGGCCCGGCTGCGCGCCCTGGGGCTCACCCCGGTACTGCTGACCGGGGACAACAAGGCCGTGGCCGAGACGGTGGCCCGCGAGGTGGGCATCGACGAGGTGATCGCCGAGGTCCTCCCCGAGGACAAGGCGGGCGTCGTACGCCGCCTCCAGGCCGAGGGCCGTACGGTCGCCATGGTCGGCGACGGGGTCAACGACGCGGCCGCGCTGGCCCAGGCCGACCTGGGCCTGGCCATGGGCACCGGCACCGACGCCGCCATCGAGGCAGGCGATCTGACGCTGGTACGGGGAGACCTGCGGGTGGCCGCGGACGCGATCCGGCTCTCGCGCCGGACCCTGGCCACCATCAAGGGGAACCTGTTCTGGGCCTTCGGCTACAACGTGGCGGCCCTGCCGCTGGCGGCCGCCGGCCTGCTCAATCCGATGATCGCGGGGGCCGCGATGGCCTTCTCCTCGGTCTTCGTGGTGACCAACAGCCTGCGGCTGCGCTCCTTCCGGTAGTGGATCATCTCCTCGATCCGTACACACTTCCTTCACGGGAGACGCAGATCACAGTGACGGCTACGTAACCATCCGGGGTCGCCGTGGGTCTAATGGGTCGATGCCGGAACGTCTGGGGAGACGTCCGTGGCATCGGCCGGCCCGGCAGCGTGCCGCGGGAAGCCGTGCGCGGCGCTCCCGGTCCGAGCGGGTTCCGGCACACACCGACGCCCCGGCGCGGGTCCCGTGGGGGGAATCCGTACCGGGGAAAAGGAAAGCGCCCCGACCGTCGACCCGTGGGGGGATCGGTGGCGGGGCGCTTTTCGTACGCCGTGCGGGCCTCGGGTCAGCGGGCCTCGACCGGGACGAAGTCGCGCAGGACCTCGCCGGTGTAGATCTGGCGCGGGCGGCCGATGCGGGAACCCGGCTCCTTGATCATCTCGTGCCACTGGGCGATCCAGCCGGGCAGCCGGCCGATCGCGAAGAGCACGGTGAACATCTCGGTCGGGAAGCCCATGGCCCGGTAGATGAGACCGGTGTAGAAGTCCACGTTCGGGTAGAGGTTGCGCTCGACGAAGTACTCGTCGGCCAGCGCGTGCTCTTCCAGCTTGAGCGCGATGTCGAGCAGCTCGTCGCTCTTGCCGAGCGCCGAGAGGACATCGTGCGCCGCCGCCTTGATGATCTTCGCCCGGGGGTCGAAGCTCTTGTAGACGCGGTGCCCGAAGCCCATGAGGCGGACACCGTCTTCCTTGTTCTTCACCTTGCGGATGAAGGCGTCGACGTCGCCGCCGTCGTTCTTGATGCCTTCCAGCATCTCCAGCACCGACTGGTTGGCGCCGCCGTGCAGCGGACCCCACAGCGCGGAGATGCCGGCCGAGATCGAGGCGAACATGTTCGCCTGCGAGGAGCCGACCAGGCGCACGGTGGAGGTCGAGCAGTTCTGCTCGTGGTCCGCGTGCAGGATCAGCAGCTTGTCCAGCGCCGAGACCACGACCGGGTCCAGGTCGTACTCCTGGGCCGGCACCGAGAAGGTCATGCGCAGGAAGTTCTCGACGTAGCCGAGGTCGTTGCGCGGGTAGACCACCGGGTGGCCGACCGACTTCTTGTACGCGTAGGCCGCGATGGTCGGCAGCTTGGCCAGCAGCCGGATCGTCGAGAGGTGGCGCTGCTTCTCGTCGAACGGGTTGTGGCTGTCCTGGTAGAACGTCGACAGCGCGCTGACCACGGAGGACAGCATCGCCATCGGGTGCGCGTCACGCGGGAAGCCGTCGTAGAAGCGCTTCACGTCCTCGTGCAGCAGCGTGTGCTGGGTGATCTCGTTGCGGAACGACGCGAGCTGGTCGACGGTCGGCAGCTCACCGTTGATCAGCAGGTAGGCGACCTCGATGAAGGTCGAACGTTCGGCCAGCTGCTCGATCGGGTAACCGCGGTAGCGCAGGATGCCCTGCTCGCCGTCGAGGTAGGTAATGGCGGACTTATAGGCAGCGGTGTTTCCGTAGCCACTGTCCAGGGTGACCAGCCCGGTCTGGTTGCGCAGCTTCGCGATATCGAAGCCCTGGTCACCAACGGTGCTCTCGACCACCGGGTAGGTGTATTCACCGTCCGCGTACCGCAGTACTACAGAGTTGTCGCTCACGTCATCCCTCACCGACGTAGTGCCTCTTCTTCGAGGTGCCCTGACTGCCTCTACCTTCCCCCATTTGGCGCAGGAGAGTGCACTCGGGGTCGGCCTTTGGTCCTTTTGACGGCACTGAGTGCCGCCAACCTGCACATCCTGCCTCTTCCGCGCCGATTGCGGAAACCCTAGGTGATGTTTCCCGTCGGTATGCGGCCGGACAGCCTAGGGGCGACAGCCGTGTACCTCCTGCCTGCGGAAACCGTACGCACCGCCTGGGCAAGGGCCTTGCGGGACCCGACGAGGACCACCAATTTCTTCGCCCGCGTCACCGCCGTGTAGAGCAGATTGCGCTGGAGCATCATCCAAGCCCCGGTGGTGACCGGGATCACCACCGCCGGATATTCGCTCCCCTGGGAACGGTGGATGGTCACGGCGTAGGCGTGGGCCAGCTCGTCCAGCTCCCCGAACTCGTAACCGATCTCCTCGTCCTCCTCGGTCCGCACCGTCAGGCGCTGTTCGTCCGGGTCCAGAGCGGTGACCACCCCCACCGTGCCGTTGAAGACGCCGTTGGCGCCCTTCTCGTAGTTGTTCCGGATCTGGGTCACCTTGTCGCCCACCCGGAAGACCCGGCCGCCGAACCGCTTCTCGGGCAGATCGGGCCGGGCCGGCGTAATGGCCTGCTGGAGCAGGCCGTTGAGGTTCCCGGCGCCCGCCGGGCCCCGGTGCATGGGCGCGAGCACCTGGATGTCACGGCGCGGGTCCAGCCCGAATCTGGCCGGAATCCTGCGGGCGGCCACATCGACGGCGAGCCGCCCGGCCTCCTCGGTGTCCTCCTCGGCGAAGAGGAAGAAGTCCGGCAGACCGTCGGTGACCGGCGGCAGGCCGGTGTTGATGCGGTGCGCGTTGGTGACCACGCCCGACTGCTGTGCCTGCCGGAAGATCCGGGTGAGTCGGACGGCGGGCACCGGACCGCCCTCGGCGAGCAGGTCCCGCAGCACCTCCCCGGCGCCCACCGACGGCAGCTGGTCCACATCGCCCACCAACAGCAGGTGCGCTCCCGGCGCCACGGCCTTGACCAGCTTGTTGGCCAGCAGCAGGTCCAGCATCGAGGCCTCGTCCACGACGACCAGGTCCGCGTCGAGCGGCCGCTCGCGGTCGTACGCCGCGTCCCCGCCCGGTTTCAGCTCCAGCAGCCGGTGCACCGTGGAGGCCTCCGCCCCGGTGAGCTCGGCCAGGCGCTTCGCCGCCCGGCCGGTGGGCGCGGCCAGCACCACCTTGGCCTTCTTGGCGCGGGCCAGCTCCACGATCGAGCGGACGGTGAAGGACTTTCCGCAGCCGGGCCCGCCGGTGAGGACGGCGACGCGGCGGGTGAGCGCCAGTTTCACCGCGTCGCGCTGCTCGGGGGCGAGCTCGGCACCCGTCCGCCCGGCGAGCCAGCCGAGGGCCTTGTCCCAGTCCACGTCCTGGAAGCCGGGCATCCGGTCGTTCTCCGCGTGCAGCAGCCGGCGCACCTGCCCCACCAGCGACAGTTCGGCCCGGTGGAAGGGCACCAGGTACACGGCGGTGAGCGCGGGGCCGCCCTGCGGATCGGGCACCGGTTCCCGTACGACGCCTTCCGGGTCGGCGGCGAGCTCGGCCAGGCAGTCGATCACCAGCCCGGTGTCCACCTGGAGCAGCTTGACGCCGTCGGCGATGAGGCGGTCCTCGGGCAGGAAGCAGTGGCCCTGGTCAGTGGACTGGGACAAGGCGTACTGCAGGCCGGCCTTGACCCGTTCGGGGCTGTCGTGCGGGATGCCGACGGCCTGGGCGATCCGGTCGGCGGTGAGGAAGCCGATGCCCCACACGTCGGCGGCGAGCCGGTACGGCTGGTTCCTGACCACCGAGATGGAGGCGTCGGCGTACTTCTTGTAGATGCGCACCGCGATGGAGGTGGAGACGCCGACGCCTTGCAGGAAGACCATGACCTCTTTGATGGCCTTCTGCTCCTCCCAGGCGGCGCCGATCAGCTTGGTCCGCTTGGGGCCGAGCCCGGGCACCTCGATCAGCCGCTTCGGCTCGCCCTCGATGACGTCGAGGGTGTCGGTGCCGAAGTGCTCCACGATCCGCTCCGCGATCTTCGGGCCGATGCCCTTGATCAGGCCGGAGCCGAGGTAGCGCCGGATGCCCTGGATGGTGGCCGGAAGCACCGTGCGGTAGTTCTCCACCGTGAACTGCTTGCCGTACTGGGGGTGGGAGCCCCAACGGCCCTCCATGCGCAGCGACTCGCCGGGCTGCGCGCCGAGCAGGGAGCCGACGACGGTGAGCAGGTCGCCGCTCCCGCGGCCGGTGTCGACGCGGGCGACCGTGTACCCGCTCTCCTCGTTGGCGTAGGTGATGCGCTCCAGCACCCCCTCGACCACTGCCGGTTCCACCGCCCGCGTCCCGTTCGCTGCCATGGCACGAAGCTACCCGCCCGCGCCGACAGCCCGGCAGCCCTGTGGAGAAGTGCCCGGTGGCCCCCGGACCGCCGACGACACCAAAGGGGGCCCGGCCTCGCGGCCGGACCCCCTCACGGTTACCCCTCCCGTGCCGGACTTCCCGATCCCCCCAGATCCCCTCCCGGAAGCGCCGACGCACCGTACGACTCCGGTCGGGCCCCGGACGGTTGCACCGCGGGCCGGGATTTACCTTTCCGTTATCAGACGCGCACGGCCGGAAGGGGAGGGGCCGCTGCCGTACGGGCGGGCCGCCGCCCGGCGATCACCGAGGCCGTCCGGACGCTCAAGGAGCACTGGGCCCGGGTGGCCCCCCTTCCGGGGGACCTCCCGAGTGTCCGTGGCTCCCGGGCCGCAGCCCCGCAGTAGGGTCCGGCGCGTGCCGTATCAAGCCTCCCGCCGGACCCTGCTCGCCGCGGCCGCCATGGCCGCCGTCACGGCTGCCTGCCCCACCTCCTCCGCCGCGGGCGCCCACCGCCTCCGCCGCTCCTCCGACGGACCGCGCTCCCCCGCCGCGGACCCGGGGCGGGGCGGCCCGCCGGACCGCCACCCCGACCGGACCAGGCTGCGCGGCCTGGTGGCGGGGATGAGCCTGGCCGAGAAGGTCGGGCAGCTCTTCGTCTCGCGGGCCTACGGCCACTCGGCGACCGCCCCCGACCCGGCGGACGCCGAGAAGAACCTGGCGCTCTTCGGAGTGCGCACCGCCGCCGAGCTGGTCTCCTGCTACCACCTCGGTGGGATCATCTACTTCGCCTGGGCCCACAACACCCGCACCCCGCGCCAGATCGCCGAGCTGTCGGACGGCCTCCAGCGGGCAGCCCTGACCACCGGCGCCCGCGTCCCGCTCCTGCTCTCCACCGACCAGGAGCACGGCGCGGTCGCCCGCATCGGCAAGCCCGCGACCCTCATGCCCGGGGCCATGGCGCTCGGCGCGGCCGGTTCCGCCGACGGCGCCGAACGGGCCGCGCGCATCGCGGGCGAGGAGCTGGCCGCCATGGGCATCCGGCAGAACTACGCGCCGGTCGCCGACGTCAACGTCAATCCGGCCAACCCGGTCATCGGCGTACGGTCCTTCGGCTCCGACCCCCGCGCGGTGGCGGACCTGGTCGCCGCCCAGGTCTGCGGCTACCGCGCCGCCGGGGTCGCCGCCACCGCCAAGCACTTCCCCGGCCACGGGGACACCGAGACCGACAGCCACGTCGGGCTCCCCGTGATGCGGCACACCCGCGCGCAGTGGGAGCAGGTGGACGAACCGCCCTTCCGGGCCGCGGTGGAGGCGGGCGCGGACGCCGTCATGACGGCGCACATCGTCTTCCCCGCGCTCGATCCCTCGGGGGACCCGGCGACCCTCTCCCGGCCCATCGTCACGGGCCTGCTGCGTGAACGCCTCGGCTTCCGGGGCGTGGTGGTCACGGACGCGCTGGACATGGCCGGGGTCCGCCAGAAGTACGGGGATGGCCGGGTGCCGGTGCTGGCCCTGAAGGCGGGCTGCGACCAGCTGCTGAACCCGCCGGACCTGGGGCTCGCGTACCGCAGCGTGCTGGCGGCCGTGGAGGCGGGCGAGCTGACGGAGGAGCGGATCGAGGAGTCGGTGCTGCGCATCCTGGAACTCAAGTCCCGCCGGGGCCTGTTCGAGGCAGCCCACCCGGCCGCGCGGCGGGTGGAGGAGACGGTCGGCAGTCCCGGGCACCTGAAGGCCGCCGACGAGATCGCCGCCACCACGACGACCCTGCTGGCCAATCCCGTGAACCTGCTGCCCTTCGACCCGGCGGCCCGTCCCCGGCTGCTGGTGACCGGGACGGACCCGGTGTCCCCCACGGGTACCACAGGGCCCCCTACGGCCGTACTGGCGCGGGAGCTGGCCGCCCTGGGCTGCGCGGCGACGGCCCTGCCGCCCGCCCGCGCGGTGGCCGCGGCGCCCGGTCACGCCGCGGTCCTGGTGTGCACGTACAACGTCCCCGAGGGGGACGGCGAGCAGCGCGCGCTGGTCACGCGGCTGCTGGCCACCGGGGTGCCGGTGGTCGTGGTGGCGATCCGCAACCCGTACGACCCGGCGCGGCTGCCCGCCTGCGCGGCGGAGGTGGCGACGTACTCCTGGACGGATGTGGAACTGCGGGCCGCGGCCCGCGTGATGACCGGCGCCGTGCGCCCGGCCGGCCGCCTCCCGGTCCCGGTGCCGGGCCGCTACCCGCTGGGCCACGGGCTGACGTACGCATAACCGCGCACGCCGGTCCGTGGCCCCTCGGGCCCTACCCGGGAGCTACGGCCGCAGCTGCGCCTCGCGCTCCAGGTCGTGCTGGTCGAGCTGCGCGTCCGGCGAGGCCAGCGGCGTCGCCCGGCCCGCGTCGGCGAGCGCGGCGGCCGGGGCCACCCCGGCCCACTGCAGGATCTTCGCGGTGGCCAGCGCCTTCTCGCCGTCCAGGAGCTTGGAGACGTTGGCCCCGTGGTTGGCGCCCGGCGCGGTCATGACGTAGCTGTCGCTCACCCCGTACCCGAGGCGGAACGGCTCGGCGCCCCACGGGTCGTTCTGGCCGTTCACGAACAGCATCTGGTGGGCGTTGTTGCGCACCCAGTTGTCCACGTCCGCCATGGCTCCCGGCTGGAAGGTCATGGGGATGTCGCGCGGCACGAACTCGCGCGGCGCCTGGTAGCCGTAGCGGCTCAGGTTGCCCAGGTGCGGCTGCTTGATGTCGGGCGAGCCGAGCTGCGTACCGGCCTGGTAGTAGTACGGCGTGTACGTCTGCAGGCCCTGGTCGGCGTAGGCCGAGAAGCCGGAGATCGCGTCGATCGTGTCCCAGATCTCCTGGTCGCTCGCGGTCGCGGCCGTCGGGATCGAGGCGCAGTCGGCGAGCAGGCTGTACTGCCAGAAGGCCCACACGTAGTCGAGCACGACGGCCTCATAGGCCTTGTCGAGGTTGCCGACGGTGGTGAAGGTCCAGCCGTTCTCGGCCGCGGCGGCGGCGTACTTGGCCTCCAGCGGCTCGCGGCGCACGAGCGCCTCGCGCTGGACCGCGTTCAGCTTGTCGCGGCACTCCTTGGTGCCGACCTTGGCGAAGAACCGGTCGTAGGCCGAGTCCTCCTTGTTGACCACGTCGTTGGGCGCGACGTACGCGACGACGCCGTCCATGTCCTGCGGGTAGAAGCGCTCGTAGTACGTCGCCGTCATACCGCCCTTGCTGCCGCCGGTGGACAGCCAGTTCTTGGTGTAGGTCTTCTTCAGCGCGGTGAAGATGCGGTGCTGGTCGCTGGCGGCCTGCCAGATGTCCAGGTTCGCCCAGTTGGCCGGGTCGGGCCGGGAGGGCGTGAAGAATCGATACTCCATGGACACCTGGTTGCCGTCGACGATGGTCGTCGGCTCACTGCGGCGCGGGTTGGTGTTGACGTTGTAGCCGGAGGTGAAGAAGACCGTCGGCCGGGAGACGTCCTTGTGCAGAAGGGTCAGGCGCTGCTTGAAGGTGCCTTTCCACGGCTGCCGGTGGTCGACCGGCTGCTCGTAGTTCAGTACGAAGAAGCGGTAGCCGGGGTACGGCTTCTCCTCGATCAGACTCATCCCCGGGATGCCGAGGATCCGGTCCTTGATGTCCGTCGCGGCCGCGGGCCCCGCGGCGGTGGCCGCCTGAGCCGTGGAGCCGGCCGCACCCATGGTGCCGATCAGCACCACGAGTGACAGCAGCCATCCGAGCGTCTTGCGCATTCACCCTCCCCTTGAGTTCACTTGGTCGCCGTGAACCTAGCCGGGTCAACACGCCGCTGACCAGACCGCGTTGGGCGCGGCTTCAGCAGAGGACCCAGCCGGTGGCGGCATACCCGGAGCCAACGCTGCCCCTTACATACACACAGCGGCTGATCGCACCGACGGTGACGGGGCCCGCATAACGGGTGAACCGCCCCGCGTCGCGGACGGGCAGGCCGCCGCGCGGCTGAATGCTCACCTCCATCCGCCGCCGCTCGCCGGGCACGCGCGCCACGGTCATCGCGCAGGCCCGCGTGCGGCTCTTGAACACCCGGATCTCGCCCGTCGTGAAGGCCACCGTCTTGACCAGTCGGCCCGCACAGCCCCCGCCCGCGGCCTGCACGGGCGGCGCCGCGAACAATCCGCCGGCGCACAGCCACAGCACCACCGCGAGTACCCCCAGGCCCCCGGCCCTTCTTCCGCCAAACCCCCGCCACCCCTGCGACACCCTGCCCCCCGATCAGTCGTACGCACCCCGCGCGTACGCACGTACGACGCCCGGGCCCACCCGAAGGTTGCGGTGGCGGTGCTCACCACCGGCCGCCCCTACCTCGTACGAGTGCATCCGCAACTTCCCAGCGGCGGAGCGGGAGTTCGCCGATCCCAGGGACGTTACGTTAGGTGATCGCCGATACCGCCCGCCATAGCCGTGAAAGGCAAGACATGACGAACGACCTGCTCGACCGCAAGCTGGAGCGCGCCTTCACGCACCTGGACGCCGACGGGAGCGGCGTGATCGACGCCGACGACATCTTCTCCCTGGGATCGCGGCTGCTGTCGGCCCTCGGGGAGCCTGCCACCTCGCCGAAGGCGGACCTGGTGATGGCGGGGGTCGCCGACTTCTGGCAGGACCTCTTCACCGAGCTGGACATCGACCGGGACGGGAAGGTCACGCCCGAGGAGTACAAGCTCGGCATGACGCGGCTGTACGCGCAGGGCGGGCCCGCCTACGACCGGTCCTTCCGGCCGATGGTGAAGGCCCTCCTGACGGTGGTCGACACGGACGGCGACGGGCGCATCAGCCCGGAGGAGTTCCACCGGTTCCAGGAGGTCTTCAACCCGGAGCTGAACCGAGCGGACGCCGAGGCGCTGTTCACACGGATCGACAAGGACTCGGACGGCACCCTGTCGGTCGCGGAACTCCTCGTCGCCGTCCGCGAGTACTACACGGGAACCGACGAGGACGCCCCCGGCAACCTGCTCTTCGGCGAGCTCTGAGCCCTCGCGCGGGCCGCCCCTTCAACGCGGGCCGCCCCTTCGCGGGGGCGGCCCGCGCGAGGCAGACGGCCGCGCCGGGCGCGGCCCCGGGCGGGCCGCGCCCGGCTGGGCTTAGGCGGCGGCCCGCTCGTCCTCTCCGACGAAGGTGCGCCACAGCTCTGCGTACCGGCCGTCGCGTCCGAGGAGTTCGGCGTGGGTGCCGTCCTCCACGACCCGGCCCCGGTCCATGACCACGACCCGGTCCGCGCGGGCGGCCGTGGTCAGCCGGTGCGCCACGACCAGCGTGGTGCGCTTGCCGGCGAGCCGGTCGGTGGCCTGGTTGACCTGGGCTTCGGTGGCCAGGTCGAGGGCGGCCGTGGCCTCGTCCAGCAGCAGCACGTCCGGGTCCACGAGCTCGGCGCGGGCCAGCGCGATCAACTGGCGCTGGCCGGCGGAGAGGTTGCGGCCGCGCTCGGCGACGGTGTGCAGGTAGCCGCCGTCGAGGGTGGCGATCATCTCGTGGGCGCCGACCGCGCGGGCGGCGGCTTCCACCTCGGCATCGCTCGCCTCGGGGCGCCCGTAGGCGATGGCGTCGCGGACGGTCCCCGGGAAGAGGTAGGGCTCCTGGGGGACGACGCCCAGCCGGTGGCGGTACGCCGTCAGGTCGAGCTCCCGCAGATCGGCGCCGTCGGCGGTGATCCGGCCGGAGGTCGGATCGTAGAACCGGGCCACCATCTTGACCAGCGTGGACTTGCCGGCTCCCGTCTCACCGACGAAGGCGACGGTCTGCCCGGCGGGGATGCGCAGGCTGATTCCGGCCAGCGCCTCACCCTTCTCGCCCCGCTCCTCGGCGGTCCCGTACTGGAAGCGGACGTCCTCGAAGGCGATCTCGCCGCGCAGCTGCGGCACCTCGCGGGGCGCGGGGGGCCGGGGGGTGCTGGTGGGCTCGCGCAGCAGCCCCTGGATGCGGCCGAGGGCGACGGTGGCCTGCTGGTAGCCGTCGAAGACCTGGGAGAGCTGCTGGACGGGGGCGAAGAACAGGTCGATGTAGAGCAGGTACGCCACCAGCGCGCCCGTGGTGAGCGTGCCTGCCTCGACCCGGCCGGCGCCGACGATCAGCACGGCGGCGGCGGCGCCCGAGGACAGCAGCTGGACGAAGGGGAAGTAGACGGATATCAGCCACTGCCCGCGCACGCGGGCCTCCCGGTACGCGTCGCTGCGCTCCGCGAAGCGGGCCGCGCCGGAACGCTCGCGGCGGAAGGCCTGGACGATCCGCAGCCCGGACACCGACTCCTGGAGGTCGGCGTTGACCAGGCCGACCCGGTCACGGGCCAGCTCGTAGGCGGCGACCGACTTGCGGCGGAACACGATCGTGCCGACGACCAGGACGGGGAGCGTGGCGAAGACGATCAGCGCCAGCTCGACGTCGAGGACGAGCAGGGCGATCAGGATCCCGAGGAAGGTGAAGAGGGAGACGACGGCGGTGACGAGCCCGGTCTGCAGGAAGCTGGACAGGGAGTCGACGTCGGTGGTCATGCGGGTCATGATCTTGCCGGTCAGCTCGCGCTCGTAGTAGTCGAGGCCGAGGCGCTGGAGCTGGGCGAAGATCTTGACGCGGAGGGCGTACAGCACGCGCTCGCCGGTCCGGCCGGTCATCCGGATCTCGGCGAACTGCGCGGCCCACTGCGCCACGACGACGAGCAGGGCGAGGGCGGCCGCCACCCAGACGGCGCCGAGGGCGGTCTGTTCGACGCCCTGGTCGATGCCGTGCCGGATCAGGATGGGCAGCAGCAGTCCCGAACCGGCATCGAGGGCGACGAGGCCGAGGCTGACGGCGAGCGGGGCCCAGAAGCCGCGCAGCAGGCGGCGCAGGCCGTAGCTCTCCTCGGCGGACGCGGCGCGCGTCTCGTCCACGTCCGGCCGGTCGTCGGCGGGCGGCAGCGCGGCCACCTGCGCGAGCAGTTCGGGGGTGGCGGGCAGACCGGCGCCCGCGCCGGCCGCCGAGGGCGGCCCGGCCAACGGCGCACCGCCCGCGGCGGCGGCGACGGGGAGCGGGCCGGAGACGGAGGTGGAGGTGGAGGTGGAGGAGGCACTGTCGGCCTTCTCCTGCCGCCGCCACAGTTCGGGAGTGACCCCGCCGGACACCCGCCGCTTGGCGTTGACCGGCTCGCAGTCGATCTCGGCTTCGAGCTCGATGTCGCGTTCGAGGTTCCCCTCGATGTCACGCTCCATATCGCGCTCGAACTCGGTCATCGCCGGTGCCTCGGCGGTCCGCGGCGAACCGGCGCCGAGGGCGTCGGGGTCCGTCAGCAGCCTGCGGTAGAGGGGAGAGCGGCGCTCAAGCTCTTCGTGCGTCCCGATGTCCGAGAGGCGCCCGCGGTCGAGTACGGCGATCCGGTCGGCCAGCCCGAGCGTGGACCGGCGGTGGGCGATCAGCAGGGTGGTCCGGCCCGCCATGACCGTCCGCAGCGCCTCGTGGATCTCGTGCTCGACGCGGGCGTCCACGGCAGAGGTGGCGTCGTCCAGGAGCAGCAGCCGGGGGTCGCTGAGGATGGCCCGGGCGAGGGCGATGCGCTGGCGCTGCCCGCCGGAGAGGGTGAGCCCCTGCTCGCCGACCTTGGTGTCGTACCCGTGGGGCAGGGCCGCGATGAACCCGTCGGCCTGGGCGGCGCGGGCCGCGGCCTGGATCTGCTCGTCGGTGGCGTCCGGCTGCCCGAAGGCGATGTTGGAGCGGATGGTGTCGGAGAAGAGGAACGAGTCCTCGGGCACGATCCCGATGGCCGCGCGCAGCGACTCGTACGTCAGCTCGCGGACGTCGTGACCGCCGACGCGGACGGCGCCGCGGTCGACGTCGTAGAAGCGCGGCAGGAGCAGCGAGACGGTGGACTTGCCGCTGCCCGAGGATCCGACGACGGCGACGGTCTCGCCCTGCGCGATGGAGAGGGAGAACCCGTCGAGCACGGGCCGCTCGGGGTCGTAGCCGAAGACGACCTCGTCGAATTCCACGGTGGCGGGCGCGTCGGCGGGCAGCTCGCGGGCGCCCTCCCGGATGACGGGCTCGGTGTCGATGAGCTCGAACACCCGCTCCACACCGGCGCGGGCCTGCTGACCGACGGTCAGCACCATGGCCAGCATCCGCACGGGGCCGACGAGCTGGGCGAGGTAGGTGGAGAAGGCGACGAAGGTACCGAGGGTCACCTGGCCGCGCGTGGCCATCCAGCCGCCGAGGGCCAGCATGGCGACCTGGCCGAGGGCCGGGACGGCCTGGAGGGCGGGGGTGTAGCGGGAGTTGAGGCGGGTGGCCCGCAGCCGGGCGGCGAACAGCCCGCGCCCGGCCTCGCGGAGCTTGTCGGTCTCCTGCTCCTCCTGGCCGAACCCCTTGACGACGCGGACCCCGGTCACGGCGCCGTCGACCACGCCGGCGACGCGGGCGGCCTGCGCCTGCGCGTGCCAGGTGGCCGGGAAGAGCTTCTTGCGGCTGCGCTTGGCGATGAACCAGAGGGCGGGGGCCATCAGCAGTGCGACGAGGGTCAGCAGCGGCGACAGCCACAGCATGATCCCGAGGGATATCCCGAAGAGGAGGAAGTTCCCGATCGTCATCGGGAGCATGAAGAGCAGGCCCTGGATGAGCTGGAGGTCACTGGTCGCGCGGCCGACGACCTGCCCGGTGGACAACTCGTCCTGCCGGCGCCCGTCGAGGCGGGCGATGGAGTCGAACATGTCGGTGCGCAGGTCGTGCTGCACGTCGAGGGCGAGACGCCCGCCGTAGTACCTGCGGATGTAGGTGAGTACGTAGACGAGGAGGGCCGCGCCTATGAGCGCGCCGGCCCAGGGAGCCATGTCCTTGGACTTGTCCCCGATGACGTCGTCGATGATCACCTTGGTGACCAGCGGTACGAGCGCCATGACGGCCATCCCGGCCAGTGAGGATCCCAGCGCCAGCAGCACATTGAGCTTGTACCGCCAGGTATAGGCCGCCAGCCTCCTGGCCCAGCCCTGTTTCTCCCCAGCCGCCGTCTCTTCCACGCTCACGTGATGCCTCCCCGTCGGTCCTGCCCTGCCGCCTCCCCCAACGCGCCGACCGGCGGATTTCATCCCGCCGCCACCATCGAACAGCCTTACGCGGTCCTGCGCGCGGCGGCCTGACCTGTCCGGGGGTCGGCCGCCCCGAGGGGCTCTAGGGGGCGTCGAACTCGTACTCCAGGACGTAAGCGGAGGCGTCCAGCACCATCTGGTTGACCTCGACGGCCTTCCCCTGCGCCGTGAAGGCGGTACGGGAGACCAGCACGACGGGCGTCCCGGCCGTCAGGCCGAGCTGGCCGGCCTCCTCTGAGCCGGGCATCCGCGAGCGGATCTCCTCGCGGAAGCGGACGGGCCTCTGGCCGAGGTCGGCGAGGCGGGCGTAGATCCCGCCGGGACCGGTGTCGGGCTGCACGATGGGAGTGCCTGCGACCAGGGCGGCGTCGAGGTACGAGGTCGCGAGCATGACGGGCTTCCCGTCGAGCAGGAACCTGCGACGGCGGACGCAGGCGGGCGCGCCGTCAGTGAGACCCAGCACGCCGGCGACGGCCTGCGGCGCGGCCCCCTCGGTGACGCCGAGGAAATCGACCTCGGGGTCGTGCCCCTTGCCGTCCGCACCCCAGATGGACCCGCCGGCGCCCCACACCTCAACGGACAACCGCTGGATCCCGCGCCGCCGGATGCCTACACGGAATTCGCGTACGAAGACCCCGGCGCCCTTGCGCGCCTCGGCCAGCCCCTCGGACTGAAGCACACCGAGCGCCTGTCGCGCGGTCATCCGCGCCACCCCGTAGGTGCTCATCAGGTCGTTCTCCCCAGGGAGCCGCTTTCCCGCCCCGTACTGGCCGGACTCTATGGCGGCCTTCAGCGCGGCAGCGATGCGCTGGTACTTGGGCTGCCATACGGCGCCGTCACTCGGCATGCAGTCCTCACCCACACGAAGGATTCCTTACCCGTTCCCGTCCGTCATACACTGAAGCATCTATACGTTCCGATGCATGGACAAGCTATTCGATATCGAGATCGAGCCGGAGGTCCGGCTTTGGCTGATGAACCTCTCCGACGCGGACTACTTGGTCGCAGAGCATGCGGTCGGGCTGCTGCTGAACAGCCCCACGACGCTTGGCGAGCCGTACTCACGACACCTTGGCGACGGGGTGCGGGAGCTCCGGTTCGACGTCGGCCACGATCGCACTGCCGTACGTATCTCATACTGGCTCGCCCCCTACCGACGGATCGTGTTGCTGACGGTCTTCCGGAAGACGAAACAGCGTGAGGATCGCGAAGTGGCCCGAGCCGCACTCGCTAAGGAACACTGCAAGGCCGAGCACGGGCCTGCAACCGATATCTACATCCGTGACACGAAGGACGGAGTGTCGTAATGGTTAGCCACGCACGCTGGAAGCTCAGCCGGGATAGGTCGATCGCCGAGGGGTTCTCCGAGAGCCCGGAGATCACCAGGCGCCGAGAGGAGATCCGGCTCGCATTCGAACTCGGGCAGGCCGTATACGACCGGCGGACCGAACTCGGGATCTCGCAGTCCGAGCTCGCGCGGCGGGCGGGGATGACGCAGCCGCAGGTGTCCAAGCTGGAGCTCGGCGGGACCGTGCCAACTGTGCCGTTGCTGGCGCGCCTCGCGCGGGCCATGGAGTCCGAGCTCAACCTCAAGCTCGTCGGCGAGACCTCCGTCGTCGTCTTCACCGCCCACGAGCACGAAGCCGCCTGACCAAGCCTGAAGCCGGAGGCGGGCCCAGGCGAGCCGCGGGCGGGCCCCCTAAACGTGGGTCGGCGCGAACATCCTGAGCGTGGCCGGAAGCAGGAGCACCGAGGGCCCCGGGGTGGCGAGGGCCTTCTTGAGGTCCGCCGCGAGGGTGGCCGGGGTGGTGCGGGTCGCCGGGATCGCGAAGGATTCGGCCAGGGCGACGAAGTCGGGGCGGGTGAGCTCCGTGCCCGTCGGGTTTCCGAACGAGGAGGTCATGTACTCGCGCAGGATCCCGTAGCCGCCGTCGTCCACGATCAGCCAGGTGACGTCCAGGTCGTGCTGGCGGGCCGTGGCCAGTTCCGCGATCGAGTACATCGCGCCGCCGTCGCCGGAGACCGCCAGGACGGGGGTGCCCGGTTCGGCGACGCAGGCGCCCAGGGCCGCCGGGAAGGCGTAGCCGAGGCCGCCCGCGCCCTGCGCCGAGTGCATGGTGTTGGGGTGCTTCGGATCGAAGCCCGACCAGGCCCAGTAGCCGAGGATCGTCATGTCCCAGAAGGAGGGCGAGCGGGGCGGCAGGGCCTGGCGGATGGAGGTGAGGAGTTGCTGCTCCAGGCCGAGGTCCTGGCCGGCGAGGCGGGCCGCGATGTCCGCCAGGACCATGCGGACGCGCTCGGCGGCGTACGGGTCCTCGCGTTCGGCCACGGTTTCCAGGAGGGCCTGGAGCGCCAGGCGGGCGTCCGCGTGGATCCCCAGGGCGGCGTGGTTGGACTCCAGCTTCCCGAGGTCCGCCTCGATCTGCACGACCCGGCCGGTGGGGAAGAACGTGTGGTAGTTCGAGGAGAGTTCGCCGAGGCCCGATCCGACGACCAGCAGGACGTCCGCGTCCTCCAGGAAGTCCGTCATGTGGCGGTCCTCCAGCCAGGACTGGAGCGAGAGCGGATGGGTCCACGGGAAGGCGCCCTTGCCGCCGAAGGTGGTGACCACCGGGGCGTTCAAGCGCTCCGCGAGCTGCTTCAGCTTGCCCGCCGCGTCGGAGCGGACCACTCCGCCGCCCGCGATGATCACCGGGCGGGAGGCGTTCTCCAGCCAGTGCGCGGCCACGGCGGTCAGTTCGGGCCGCGGGGCCAGTTCGTGCGGGGTGGCGTCCATGCCCGTGACCTGGGGGATGAGCGTCTCGGCCCGGATCACGTCCTCCGGGATCTCCACCCAGACCGGCCCGTGGGGAGCGGTGAGCGCCGACTCCCATGCCTCCGCGATCACCGAGGGGATCTGCGAGGGGGCGCGGGCCACGTGCACCGACTTCACCACGTCCCGGAAGGAGGCGGCCTGGTCCCGCAGTTCGTGCAGGTGTCCTCGCCGGCCGCCGCCCAGGCCCGCGACGGGCACCTGGGAGGAGATGGCGAGGACCGGAGCGGACGCCGCCGCGGCCTCCGCGAGCGCGGGCAGGGCCATCAGGGCGCCGGGGCCCGTGGAGAGGAGGAGCGGGACCGCCTCGCCGGTGATCCGGCCGTACGCGTCCGCCGCGAAGCCCGCGTTGCTCTCCGTGCGGAGGGTGATCAGCCGCAGGTCCGAGCGGCCCACCGCGTCGAAGATGCCGAGCGCGTGCTGCCCCGGCAGCCCGAAGGCGGTGGTCGCGCCGAGCGAGCGCAGCGTCTCCACGACCAGGTCCCCGCCCGTGCGGCCCGGCGGCGGCGCCAGGGCGGCGGCCGTCTGGGCCTCGGTGGGACGGAGTACCAGGTCGTGGTCGTGCGTCACGTGTGCTTACTCGCCCTTCGGGTGCGCCTGCGCCGCCGTACCGTGCCTAGCGGCCCTGCCGTCCGGCAGCGATCTGGCGGCTCATGATCGTGGTGAGCTCGTAAGCGGTGTGCGAGGCCGCGACCGAGGTGATCTCCGCGTGATCGTACGCCGGGGCGACCTCGACCACGTCGGCGGAAACCAGGTTGCAGGACGACAGCCCGCGGATGATCTCCAGCAGCTCGCGGGAGGTCATGCCGCCCGCCTCCGGGGTGCCGGTGCCGGGGGCGTGGGCGGGGTCCAGGACGTCGATGTCGATGGAGATGTAGAGCGGCCGGTCGCCGATGCGCTGGCGCAGCTGGTCGGCGACCTCGTCGGCGCCGCGGCGGTAGACGTCCGCGGAGGTGACGATGCCGAAGCCCATCTTGGCGTCGTCGTCCAGGTCCTGCTTGCCGTACAGCGGGCCGCGCGTACCGACGTGCGACAGCGCCTCGGTGTCGAGGATGCCCTCCTCCACCGCCCGCCGGAAGGGGGTGCCGTGCGTGTACTCGGCGCCGAAGTAGGTGTCCCAGGTGTCCAGGTGCGCGTCGAAGTGCAGCAGGGCGACCGGGCCGTGCTTCTTCGCCACCGAACGCAGCAGCGGCAGGGCGATGGTGTGGTCGCCGCCGAGGGTCATCAGGCGGGAGCCGGCGCCGAGCAGCTCGTCGGCGGCCGCCTCGACCGTCTCGACGGCCTCGTTGATGTTGAAGGGGTTGACGGCGATGTCACCGGCGTCCGCGACCTGCGCGAGGGCGAAGGGGGAGGCGTCCTGGGCCGGGTTGTACGGGCGCAGCAGGCGGGAGGCCTCGCGGATGGCGTTGCCGCCGAAGCGGGCGCCGGGGCGGTAGGAGACACCGGAGTCGAAGGGCACGCCCACGACGGCGACGTCCGCGGAGCCGACCTCGTCGAGGCGCGGCAGCCGGGCGAAGGTGGCGGGGCCCGCGTACCGCGGGATGCGGGAGGAGTCGACGGGGCCGCGCGGCTGCGTGCTCATGAGGGGTGCCCTTCTGAAGGTCATGCTGGTTCCTGCGGGTGCGGTCCTTCGAGCGTAAGGCGGCGCCCGCGCGCCGCGAAGTGTACGTTTCATCCATCGAGCACTTCTGATGTGTACGGAGTATCCATGGAGGCCCCGCCCACCCCGCCGGTCCCCCTCGGCGCGCTGCTCCCGGACCGGGAGCTGGCCCTGCGCCACCTGGCCGGGCCCGCCGAGGCCGACGTACACGGGGTGCACGCCTCCGAGATGGCGGACCCGTCCCCGTACCTGCTGGGCGGCGAGCTGCTGCTCACGGCGGGGGCGGCGCTGAGCGATGCCGAGGCGTACGTCGCGCGGTTGTCCCGGGCCGGGGTGGCGGCGCTCGGTTTCGGCGTGGCCCCCGTGCACGAGGCGGCGCCGCCGGGCCTGGCCGAGGCCTGCGACCGGTACGGGCTGCCGCTGCTGGAGGTCCCGCCCGGCACTCCCTTCACCGCGGTGGCCCGTACCGTCTGGCGGCTGATGGCGGAGGCCCGGACGCGCGAACTGCGCCGGGTCACCGAGGCCCAGCAGGCCCTCGCCTCGGCGGCCGCCCGGCCCGACCCGGTCCCCGCCGTGCTGTCCCGCCTCGCGGCGAGCCTGGGCGGCTGGGCGGCGCTGCTGACCCCCGGCGGCCCGGAGGCACCGCCCGCGGGGACACCTGCCGCCGGGGCGCCTGCCGCCACAGCCGCCGCGGCCACTCCCGCCGGCGCCGCGCCCATCACCCCCGCCGCCGAATCCTCGGCCGTACCCGCCGCCGGCCCGGCCGAGGAGGTCCGGGCCGCCGTCACTGCGCTGGCGCGGCGCGTCTCCCACGGGGGCGCCGCGACGGCCACCGACACCCTGGCCGGCACTCACCTCGCCGCCTTCGCCGCCGGCGGCCGGCACGTACTGGCCCTCGCCACCCCGGCCCGGACCCCCGGCGACCACACGATCGCCTCCGTGGCCGCCGTGCTGCTGAGCCTGCTCACCGCCCACCGCCCGGCCGGGGCGGAGGCCGCCGCGCTGACCCGGCTCCTCCTGGACGGCGACCCCGCGGCGGCACTGGCATCCGGCCCCTGGCATGTGGTCCACGCCCGCGGCTCCGGGGATCCGCAGAGTCTCGCGGCCGCGCTGGGGACCGTACTGATGGACCCGCGCGGGCCCGGCGTACGCCTGCTCACCGACCGGGAGCCCGCCCCGCAGCCCGGATGGCGCCTCGGGGTGAGCGCCCCGGTGGTGCCCGTGGAGCTGGCGACCGCCGCGGCGCAGGCCGCCCGGGCCCTGCACCGCGCCGAGGCGGCCCGCACCCCCCTGGTCCGGCACACCGACGGCGGCCTGGACACCCTCGTCGACCCGGCGGAGGCACGCGCCCACGCCGAAGCCGTGCTCGCCCCGCTGAGCCCGGTCCAGCGGAGCACCCTGCGCGCCTGGCTGGCTCACCACGGCAGCTGGGACCGCACGGCCGCCACCCTGAGTGTCCACCGCAACACCGTCCGCCAGCGCATCGCCCGTACGGCCGCCCTGCTGGGCGCGGACCTGGACGATCCGGACACGCGGATGGAGATGTGGTTCGCACTGCGGAGTCTGGACAGGAGCGACAACCCGCCAGTAACTTAATCTGAGCAAGCGCTTAGAGCTCAGCCATCATTTCGACCACGTCGGCGCGCAACCACGACCGCGAGAGCGGGCCGCGGTTTAGCCGCAGAGGGGACCGGCCGTGCGCCGTACCGTTTTCAACGAGGACCACGAGGCGTTCCGCGAGACCATTCGCGCCTTCATCGAGGCGGAGGTCGTCCCCGTCTACGACGAGTGGTTCCAGGCCGGCCAGGCGCCCCGTGACTTCTACCACGAGCTCGGAGAGCTGGGCGTCTTCGGCATCAACGTGCCCGAGGAGTTCGGCGGCGCCGGCCTGGACACCCACAAGTTCGAGGCCGTGCTCTACGAGGAGACCTCGCGCGCGGGCGTGAACTTCGGCGGCTCCGGCGTGCACGTGCTGCTCGCCCTGCCCTACCTGAAGATGCTCGGCAGCGACGAGCAGAAGAAGCGGTACCTGCCGAAGTTCGTCTCCGGCGAGGAGATGTGGGCCCTGGCGATGACCGAGCCGGGCACCGGCTCCGACGTCGCGGGCATGAAGACCACCGCGAAGCTCTCCGAGGACGGCACCCACTACGTCCTCAACGGCTCCAAGACCTTCATCACCGGCGGTGTGCACGCCGACCGGGTGATCGTCTGCGCCCGTACCTCCGCCCCGCGCGAGGACGACCGCCGCTTCGGCATCTCGCTGTTCGCGGTGGACACCAAGTCCGAGGGCTACTCCATCGGCCGCAAGCTGGACAAGCTGGGCCTGCGCACCTCGGACACCGCCGAGCTGGCGTTCGTCGACGTGAAGGTTCCGGTCGAGGACCTGCTCGGCGAGGAGAACAAGGGCTTCTACTACCTCGGCGCCAACCTGCCCTCGGAGCGCTGGGGCATCGCCTTCGGCGCGTACGCGCAGGCCAAGGCCGCCATACGGTTCGCCCAGGAGTACGTGACGGACCGCACCGTCTTCGGCAAGCCGGTCGCCCACTTCCAGAACACCAAGTTCGAGCTGGCCGCCTGCCAGGCCGAGGTGGACGCCGCCGAGGCCGTGGCCGACCGCGCCCTGGAGGCCCTGGACGCCGGGGAGCTGACGGCCGCCGAGGCCGCCTCCGCGAAGCTGTTCTGCACCGAGGTCGCCCACCGCGTCATCGACCGGTGCCTCCAGCTGCACGGCGGCTACGGCTACATGAACGAGTACCCGATCGCCCGCCTGTACGCCGACAACCGCGTGAACCGCATCTACGGCGGCACCAGCGAGGTCATGAAGTCCATCATCGCCAAGTCCATGGGCCTGTAAGGGATTCAAGGCGCCTCCAAGCCTTCTCCCTCCCCCATGAACGAGGCACTGACGACGCTCCTCGATCTGCTCGACCTGGAGCGGATCGAGGAGAACATCTTTCGCGGTACCAGCCGCTCGGCGCTGGTACCGCGCGTCTTCGGCGGCCAGGTCGCGGCGCAGGCGCTGGTCGCGGCCGGGCGTACGGTCCCCGAGGACCGCACCGCCCACTCGCTGCACTCGTACTTCCTGCGCGCCGGGGACCCCGGCGCGCCCATCGTGTACTGCGTCGACCGGATCCGCGACGGACGCTCCTTCACCACGCGGCGGGTCGTCGCCGTCCAGCACGGCCAGCCGGTCTTCCACCTCTCCGCGTCGTTCCAGACGTACGAGGAGGGCCTGGACCACCAGGCCGCCATGCCCGCCGCCCCGGACCCGGAGACGCTGCCCACCGCGGCCGAGTCCCTGCCCGCCTACCGGCAGGTCTTCCGCGACCCCGACACGGTGGAGCGGCTGGTCGAGGCGCGCGGCGCAGTGGACCTGCGGTACGCGACGACCCCGCCCTGGGGCAGCGTCGGCGAGCCGGTGGAGCCGCGCTCGCAGGTGTGGTTCCGTACGGCGGGCAAGCTGGACAGCGCCGATCCGCTGCTGCACACCTGCCTGGCCACCTACGTCTCCGACATGACCCTGCTGGACTCGGTGCTGCTGGCGCACGGGCGGGGCGGATGGGCGGTGGGCGACGTGGTGGGGGCCTCGCTGGACCACGCGATGTGGTTCCACCGGCCGTTCCGCGCGGACGAGTGGCTGCTGTACGACCAGGAGTCGCCCTCGGCGGCGGGCGGCCGGGGCCTGGGCCAGGCCCGCATCTGGACCCAGGACGGCCGCCTCGCCGTGACGGTCATCCAGGAGGGCGTCATCCGCGTACCGCGTCCGTAGCCCGGCGGCTCCGCCCGGACCCGCACCTCAAACGCCCGCGGGGCTAGGCGGCGTCCAGCAGGCCCGCCGTGTCCAGGAGGTAGGCCACCAGCGGGTCGTAGTACCGGGGGTCGCGGACGTGGTCGTCGAGCGGGACCGCCACCTGGAGGGTGCCTTCGGCCTCGCCCAGGAAGAGCGCCGGGTCGTTGCAGTCCGCGTAGCCCACCGCGTCCAGTCCCCGCTGGGCCGCGCAGCCCGCCCAGCCGTGGTCGGCGACGACCAGGCCGGGCTGGGGGCGGCCGGCCGCCGTGAGCCCGTCCAGGATCGCGGCCATCGGCTCCGGCGAGTGGGTGTGCCACAGCGTCGCGCCGCGTTCCAGGACGGCGACGTCCGCGAACTGCCATACCGAGCCCTCGTCGGCCGTCAGGCCCTGCGGGATCACCACGATCTCGCAGCCCGCCGCGCGCAGCGCCTGCGCCGTGGCCCGGTGGACGTCCAGCAGGCCGCCCGGATGCCCGGTGGCCAGCAGCACGCTCTGCCGGTCCAGCGCCGCCTTCCGCAGCCGCGCCGCCATCCGGTCCAGCCCGGCCACGGTCAGTTCGGGGTCGATGGTGTCCTGCCCGTACCGGACCTCCGGGTCGTCCACGACCCCGCACCGCTCCGCCATCACGGCGAGCACGTCCTGCTCGTCCGCCCAGCGGCCGCCCAGCTCCAGGCCGAGCCAGTAGTGGCGGTCGCCGTTGGCGAGCTTCCGGTAGTGGGCGAGGTTGTTCTCGCGCGGTGTGGCGACCTGCCCCGCGATCCGCGTGCGGACCAGGTGGTCGATGAGTTCGGCGCGGGAGGGTACGGGCGTCTCTATCGGCTTCGGCATGGGGGCCATTGTGCCGCCGCCCGGCCGGAGCCGTCGGCTCCGTCCCGGCTCGCGGTCGCCCCTGCCCCGCGGCCACCTCACCCCGACAGCGCCCCGAACGCCCCGTGCGCGAGCCTGCGCAGCAGCGACTCCGTCGCCTCCCGCCCCAGCGCCGCCAGGTGGGGGGTGGAGTTCAGCAGCCCGAAGACCGCGTGCACGGACACCCGTACCTCCGCCTCGTCCACCTCCGGGTGCAGTTCCCGTACGACGTCCACCCACAGCTCGACGTACTGGCGCTGGAGCTGCCGTACGAGCTTGCGGTCGGCGTCCCGCAGGCGGTCGAGCTCCCGGTCGTGCAGGGTGATCAGCGCGCGGTCGTCGAGCGCGAAGTCGATGTGGCCGTCGATGAGGGAGGACAGGACCCGGGCCGGGTCGCCGACCGCTTCCGCCACCCGGTGGCGGCCGCCGCTCAGCAGCCGTTCACTGATACCGACCAGGAGCTCGGCGAGCATGGCGTCCTTGCCCGCGAAGTGCCGGTACAGGCCGGGGCCGCTGATGCCCACCGCGGCCCCTATCTCATCGACGCCGACGCCGTGGAATCCGCGCGCGGCGAAGAGACGAGCGGCCTCGTTGAGGATCTGCTCGCGACGGGTGGGGGCGGCCGCTCTGGTGCTCATGGGAATACATTCTAGACAGGGCCGTTAGCGGTCGTTAACCTAAGCCCCACACGCGTTAACGACCACTAACACCGTGGACCGAGCAAGTGGACCGAGCAAGGGAGCTCGACCGATGCAGCAGGCACCAGTGCTGACGAGCGCCGCGGACCCGGCGTCCGAGGCCTGGCGGACCAACGAGGCCGCCCACCACGAGCTGACCGAGGGACTGCGCGCCCGGCTCGCCGCGGCCCGGCTCGGCGGCGGCGAGAAGGCCCGCGCCCGCCACACCGCCCGCGGCAAGCTCCTGCCCCGCGACCGCGTGGACACCCTCCTCGACCCCGGATCCCCCTTCCTGGAGCTGGCCCCGCTGGCCGCCGAGGGCATGTACGGGGGCGCGGCCCCGGCCGCCGGGGTGATCGCGGGCATCGGCCGGGTCAGCGGCCGCGAATGCGTCATCGTCGCGAACGACGCCACGGTCAAGGGCGGCACGTACTACCCGATGACCGTCAAGAAGCACCTGCGCGCCCAGGAGGTGGCCCTGGAGAACCGTCTCCCCTGCCTCTACCTGGTCGACTCGGGCGGCGCCTTCCTGCCCATGCAGGACGAGGTCTTCCCCGACCGCGAGCACTTCGGCCGCATCTTCTACAACCAGGCGCGCATGTCGGGGGCGGGCATCCCGCAGATCGCCGCGGTCCTCGGCTCCTGCACGGCGGGCGGGGCGTACGTGCCGGCCATGAGCGACGAGGCCGTCATCGTCCGGGGCCAGGGCACCATCTTCCTGGGCGGTCCGCCGCTGGTGAAGGCGGCCACCGGCGAGGTCGTCACGGCCGAGGAGCTCGGCGGCGGCGAGGTCCACTCCCGGATCTCCGGGGTGACCGACCACCTCGCGGAGGACGACGCGCACGCGCTGCGGATCGTACGGAACATCGTGGCGACCCTGCCCGCACGCGGGCCGCTGCCCTGGTCGGTCGAGGCCGCCGAAGAGCCCAAGGTGGACCCGTACGGGCTGTACGGCGCGGTCCCCGTCGACTCCCGCACCCCCTACGACTCCCGCGAGATCATCGCGCGGGTGGTGGACGGCTCGCGCTTCCAGGAGTTCAAGGCGGAGTACGGCCAGACGCTGGTCACCGGCTTCGCCCGGATCCACGGCCACCCGGTCGGGATCATCGCCAACAACGGCATCCTCTTCTCCGAATCCGCCCAGAAGGGCGCCCACTTCATCGAGTTGTGCGACCAGCGCGGCATCCCCCTGCTGTTCCTCCAGAACATCTCGGGCTTCATGGTCGGCCGCGACTACGAGGCCGGCGGCATCGCCAAGCACGGCGCCAAGATGGTGACGGCGGTGGCCTGCACCCGGGTCCCCAAGCTGACGGTGGTGGTCGGCGGCTCGTACGGCGCGGGCAACTACTCGATGTGCGGGCGGGCGTACTCGCCTCGGTTCCTGTGGATGTGGCCTAACGCCAAGATCTCCGTCATGGGCGGGGAGCAGGCGGCCTCCGTGCTCGCCACGGTCAAGCGGGACCAGATCGAGGGCGCGGGCCAGGAGTGGCCCGCCGAGGACGAGGAGGCCTTCAAGGCCCCGGTCCGCGCGCAGTACGAGGAACAGGGCAACGCCTACTACGCCACGGCGCGGCTGTGGGACGACGGGGTCATCGACCCGCTGGAGACCCGGCAGGTGCTGGGGCTGGCCCTGACCGCGTGCGCGAACGCCCCGCTGGGCGACTCGGGCTTCGGCATCTTCCGTATGTGACGTGAGGACCTCTTCCATGTTCAGCACTGTTCTGGTCGCCAACCGCGGCGAGATCGCGGTACGGGTCATCCGCACGCTGCGGCAGCTCGGCATCCGCCCCGTGGCCGTCTTCAGCGACGCGGACGCGGACGCCCGCCATGTACGGGAGGCCGACACGGCCGTCCGGATCGGCCCGGCGGCGGCCGCCGAGAGCTACCTGTCGGTCGAACGGCTCCTGGACGCGGCCCGCCGCACCGGGGCCGAGGCCGTCCACCCGGGCTACGGGTTCCTCGCGGAGAACGCCGCCTTCGCCGCGGCGTGCGCGGAGGCGGGCCTGGCCTTCATCGGGCCGCCCGCCTCCGCGATCTCCCTGATGGGCGACAAGATCCGGGCCAAGGAGACGGTGAAGGCGGCCGGGGTCCCGGTCGTTCCCGGTTCCTCGGGCAGCGGCCTGACGGACGCCGAACTGGCCTCGGCGGCCGAGAAGATCGGCATGCCGGTCCTGCTGAAGCCCTCGGCGGGCGGCGGCGGCAAGGGCATGCGCCTCGTGCGGGACGCGGCCGTGCTGGCCGAGGAGATCGCGGCGGCGCGGCGCGAGGCCCGCTCCTCCTTCGGGGACGACACGCTGCTCGTGGAGCGGTGGGTGGATCGGCCGCGGCACATCGAGATCCAGGTGCTGGCGGACGCGCACGGGAACGTGGTGCACCTCGGCGAGCGCGAGTGCTCGCTCCAGCGCCGGCACCAGAAGGTGATCGAGGAGGCGCCGAGCGTCCTGCTGACGCCGGAGCTGCGGGCGTCGATGGGCGCGGCTGCGGTGGAGGCCGCCCGCTCGTGCGGGTACGTCGGCGCGGGCACGGTGGAGTTCATCGTCCCGGGCGGCGATCCGTCCTCCTACTACTTCATGGAGATGAACACCCGGCTCCAGGTGGAGCACCCGGTGACGGAGCTCATCACCGGCCTGGACCTGGTGGAGCAGCAGCTCCGGGTGGCGGCCGGGGAACCGCTCGGCTTCGACCAGTCCGGCGTCCGGCTCACCGGGCACGCGATCGAGGCCCGCGTCTGCGCGGAGGACCCTGCGCGCGGGTTCCTGCCGTCCGGCGGGACCGTCCTCGCGCTGTCGGAGCCCTCGGGCGGCGCGGTGCGTACGGATTCGGGGCTGCTGGCGGGCGTGCCGGTGGGTTCCTCGTACGACCCGATGCTGTCGAAGGTGATCGCGTACGGACCCGACCGGGCCACCGCCCTGCGGGTGCTGCGCGGTGCGCTGGCCGACACGGTGATCCTCGGTGTCCAGACCAACGCCGGTTTCCTGCGTCGCTTGCTGGCCCACCCGGACGTGGTCTCCGGCGACCTGGACACGGGCTTGGTCGAGCGGGACCTGCCCTCGCTGCTCCCGGACGGGGTGCCGGCCGAGGTCTACGCGGCGGCAGCCCTGCTGGCGCGGGGACCCGGGGTTCTGCCCGGGACACCGGTCCTCAACCGCCGGACGGGCTCGGAGGTTCCGCCGGACGGGCCGGGTGGGCGCCGCCCGGAGGGTGCTTCCACCAGCGGCGCCGGGTGGGTCGACCCCTTCGGTGTACCCACCGGCTGGCGCCTCGGCGGGACCCCGGCCTGGACGGTCCACCACTTCCGCCTCCCGGGCCGGGATCCGGTACAGGTTCACACTCGCCCCCTGGGCACGGACTGCGAGCTGCTCGTCTCCGATCCCGCCGAGGCACATCCAGCCTCGCCGGCGTCCGAGGCGCAGGGCCTGGAGCAGCGCCCCGGCGCACCGGCACATCCAGCCTCGCCGGCGTTTGAGGCGCGGGGTCTGGGGCAGAGCCCCGGCGCACCGGCGCGAGCCCGGATCGTGGCCCGCACCACCGACACCGTCACCATCGAACTCGACGGCGTCACCCACCGGTTCAGTCACGCCACCTCTCCCGAGGGGGCCTGGCTCGGCCGGGACGCCGACAGCTGGCACGTCCAGCACCACGACCCCGTCGCCGCCGAGGGCTCGACGCACGCCGGGGCCGACACCCTGGCCGCCCCCATGCCGGGCACCGTCACCGTCGTCAAGGTGGCCGTCGGGGACGAAGTGACGGCGGGTCAGAGCCTGCTCGTGGTGGAGGCGATGAAGATGGAGCACGTCATCTCCGCCCCCCACGCCGGGACCGTCACCGAGCTGGACGTCTTCCCCGGAGCCACCGTCGCCATGGACCAGGTCCTGGCCGTGGTCACCCCCGCCAAGGAGGAAGGCGCATGAACGGGCTGCCCATGACCGTACCGGCCGCCGAGCTCCCCGCGCGCGTCCGGATCCACGAGGTCGGCGCCCGCGACGGGCTGCAGAACGAGAAGTCGGCCGTCCCGACCGAGGTCAAGGCGGAGTTCATCCGCCGCCTCGCCGCCGCCGGGCTGACCACGATCGAGGCCACGAGCTTCGTCCACCCCCGGTGGGTTCCCCAACTGGCGGACGCCGAGCAGCTGTTCCCGCAGGTCCGGGACCTGCCGGGGGTCAGCCTGCCCGTCCTCGTGCCCAATGAGCGGGGGCTGGAGCGCGCCCTCGCCCTCGGGGCCACCCGCATCGCCGTCTTCGGCTCGGCCACCGAGACCTTCGCCGCCCGCAACCTCAACCGCACCGTCGCCGAGTCCCTCGCCATGTTCGAGCCCGTCGTGGCCCGGGCCAAGCAGCAAGGGGCTCACGTCCGCGGCTATCTCTCCATGTGCTTCGGCGACCCCTGGGAGGGCGCGGTCCCCGTCGACCGGGTGGTCTCCGTCGCGAAGGCCCTGCTGGACCTCGGCTGCGACGAGCTCAGCCTCGGCGACACCATCGGCGTGGCCACGCCCGGCCATGTCCAGTCCCTCCTCGCCGCCCTGAACGGGGCGGGCGTCGCGACCGACCGGATCGGCGTGCACTTCCACGACACCTACGGCCAGGCGCTCTCCAACACCCTCGCCGCGCTCCAGCACGGCGTGAGCACGGTCGACGCCTCCGCGGGCGGCCTCGGCGGATGCCCGTACGCCAAGAGCGCCACCGGCAATCTCGCCACCGAGGACCTGGTGTGGATGCTCCAGGGCCTCGGCATCGAGACCGGGGTCGATCTGGCCGCCCTCACCGCCACGAGCGTGTGGATGGCCGGACAGCTGGGCCGCCCCAGCCCTTCCCGTACCGTCCGCGCCCTCTCCCACAAGGAGTAACGAAGACATGTCCCTCGACCACCGGCTCACCCCCGAGCACGAGGAACTCCGCCGCACCGTCGAGGAGTTCGCGCACGACGTCATCGCGCCCAAGATCGGCGACCTGTACGAGCGGCACGAGTTCCCGTACGAGATCGTCCGCGAGATGGGCCGCATGGGCCTGTTCGGCCTGCCCTTCCCGGAGGAGTACGGCGGCATGGGCGGCGACTACCTCGCCCTCGGCATCGCCCTGGAGGAGCTGGCCCGCGTCGACTCCTCGGTGGCCATCACCCTGGAGGCGGGGGTCTCCCTCGGCGCCATGCCCCTCTACCTGTTCGGCACCGAGGAGCAGAAGCGGCGGTGGCTGCCGAAGATGTGCTCCGGCGAGATCCTCGGCGCCTTCGGCCTGACGGAGCCGGACGGCGGCAGTGACGCGGGCGGCACCCGCACCACCGCCGTGCGGGACGGCGACGAGTGGGTGATCAACGGCTCGAAGTGCTTCATCACCAACTCCGGTACGGACATCACGGCGCTGGTCACGGTGACCGCGGTGACGGGTCGCAAGGCGGACGGACGCCCCGAGATCTCCTCGATCATCGTGCCGTCCGGCACTCCCGGTTTCACGGTCGCCGCCCCGTACTCCAAGGTTGGCTGGAATGCGTCGGACACGCGTGAGCTGTCCTTCCAGGACGTACGGGTGCCCCTCGCGAACCTCGTCGGCGAAGAGGGCCGCGGCTACGCGCAGTTCCTGCGCATCCTGGACGAGGGGCGCATCGCCATCTCCGCGCTGGCGACCGGCCTGGCGCAGGGCTGTGTGGACGAGTCGGTGAGGTACGCCAAGGAACGCAAGGCCTTCGGCCGCCCGATCGGCGACAACCAGGCCATCCAGTTCAAGCTGGCCGACATGGAGATGCGCGCCCACATGGCCCGCATCGGCTGGCGTGACGCGGCTTCCCGCCTCGTGAAGGGGGAGCCGTTCAAGAAGGAGGCGGCCATCGCGAAGCTCTACTCCTCGACGGTGGCGGTCGACAACGCCCGCGAGGCCACCCAGATCCACGGCGGCTACGGATTCATGAACGAGTACCCGGTGGCGCGCATGTGGCGGGACTCCAAGATCCTGGAGATCGGCGAGGGCACCAGCGAGGTGCAGCGCATGCTCATCGCCCGCGAGCTGGGCTTCTCCGCCTGACGCACCTCCAGCGGGGCGCGCCCCTGCCCCGGTCCGTGTGCGAGGCCGGGGGAGGTCCGGCGCACCGCGCGGCCGGGGGTGGCCCGCAGGCGGGAGGGTCAGGGTGCCGGAGAAGCTCAGGGGCACTGGCTCTTGGTGGCCGGTGAGTGTCATGGTCCCGCCGCGTACGACGGAGCGCGCCCGGCTGAGGAGATATCTCAGCCGGGCGCTTGCCCCCGGGTCCCGCACTCGATGGTGTGATGTCCCGGGTCGGTGCTTCTGGCTGGCACGGCGACGCGCTCACCGGAGGTGTTCAGCAGGGAAGCGTGGTCTTCCCGGCAGCGCCGGTGGCGCCAGTGGCACCGTCCGCGAACATCGTGGCGGCGGTGCCGTTGCCTCCGGGCTTGCCAGGGCATACCGGGCTGGCCGCGCCACCGGCGCCGCCCTTGCCGCCCGTGTGGCCGCCACCCACGATGGAGGCGCCGCCGTTGCCGCCCTTGCCACCGGCGATACCGGCGCCGGCATCGCCGACGCCGCCTACGCCGCCCTTGCCGCCGGTGCCGCCGAGCTTGGCCTCTCCACCGTAGCCGCCGTTGCCGCCGTTGCCGTTGGCGCCGCCGGCGCCCCCGGCGCCCCCGGAACCGCCGACGCTTGCGATGCCGGTGGCGTTGCCACCACCGCCTCCGGTGCCACCGTTGCCGTTGGCACCCGCGGCGCCACCGGTGCCACCGAGGCCGCCGATACCGCCGAGGATCCCCACCCCGCTGGCGCCGTTACTGCCGGGGGCCCCGACGGCGTTGTGAGTCCGGAAGCTGCCCGTGCCGGGCTGGGTGGAGGCGAGGGCGGGAGTGGCGGTGAGGCCGACTACGGCGATCGCCGCGATCAGGAAGGTCCGGGCAGTGGGCGCGGTGCGCATGGCGCGCATGATGTACGTCCTTTGGTTTGTGCAGGTGGAGAGGTTCTCCGCCTGACAACCCTCAACATAGGGAAGCGCGACGCACTGCACACTCTGAAAGATGATCAAATGTCTTTAAATAGACTGAACCATCGAACTTTGGCCGTAAGGTCGAATTTTGGGATCGTCATCGACGACGCTCCGCCTTCCGTCACCTCACCACTCGGGGCACCGAGGAATGAATCGGCTGCCGCTGCACCGGTCAGTGCAACTGAATGGGGGTCACAACGATGTGAGGCGGGCGGCCGGCGTCAGCGGGGCCCGTGGACGGCGTCGACACCCGGGCGGGTGCGCGCCGCGGCAGAGTCGGCCACGTCGGCTTCTTCCCTGCGGAGGCGCTTGAACTGATGATGCCAGGAGAAGGTTGCGATGCATTCGGCGTCCGGCCGAGAGAGCTAGTGCTGTGACCGCATTGGTTCGCCGGGCTTGTCAGGCTGTGGTTTTGAGAGGGTGTCCGCCCCAGCGGATGCCTTTCTCGCCGCGGATGCGGGCGCGTTCCTTGTGATAGGTAGCCGGCAGCCAGTTGGGGTGTCCCTGGCCGGCCCAGCCCGAGCCTGCGGTGGGCCGGATTCCGAGGGGGCCGAACTCGTCGAACGCGAAGGCCCGGTCAGGGAAGCGGTCCAGGACCTCCTCGATCCGGTCCAGTTTTCGCCTCGCGGCCGGGAACGGGAGCATCCTTCCACGTCTTGGTCCGCTGGAAGGTGAAACCGCGGCGGGCGAGGAGGCGGCGTAATGCCTCGCGGCCGACGCGTATGGTCCGGCCGTGGACTTTGCGCAGGCAGGCGGCGAGTTTGCGCAGTGACCAGCGGGTGAAAGACTGGCCGAGCTTGACCGGGCGGGTGGTGGCCGTCTGGATGACGAAGTCCTCGTCGTCAGTGCTGAGCAGGCGGGGACGGCCTCCGCCCACTGAGGGTCCAGGCAGTCCAGGCCGATCTCGTTGAACCGGTGGATCACGTCGCGGACGGTGTCCTCGTCCGCCTGGACCAGTTGGGCGATCACCGGGACGCGGTTTCCGCCGGCCGAGGTCAGCAGCATCATCGCGCGCCGATAACGCACCGAACTCGTGCTGCCCCGGCGCACGATCTGCTGCAGCCGCTGTCCCTCCTGATCGGTCAGTCTGCGGCCCGATGCCGGTGGTGCAGTGCCGGCATCGGGCGGATATGGGTACGGCCTCCCCTGGAGGGTGAGGGGAGGCCGTTTTGTTCAGGGCGGTTGCCCTGCGGCTGGTTTTTGAAGCTTGCGGATCTGCGGTCGGTACCCTGCTCTCAGCAGGACGTCACGACCGGTGTTGCTGTCAGTACTTGCCGTTGTGGTCGGCCTTGTGGTGGCCGTCCTTGAAGCCGCCGTTGTTGATGCAGGTGTTGCCGAAGGCCGGGTTGAGAGCGCCGACGATGTTGACGGTGTTGCCGCAGATGTTGACCGGAATGTGAATGGGCACCTGGACGACGTTGCCGGAGAGCACGCCGGGAGAGCCCACGGCAGCGCCCTCGGCGACGGCGTCAGCGGCGGCCATGCCGGCGCTACCGGCCATGACAGCGCCAGCGGCGAGGGTTACGGCTACCGACTTTGCGAAACGCGACATCGAGATCTCCTTGAAAACCGGACCCGCCGCAGGGAATGCGGCATGGACACCCTTCCAACAGCACGACCCTCCCGCCGGTCACAGAAGTTAGGCCGAATGGTGACCCGGCCTCCCTTGCCGCCGGAACAGCCCCCGGGTCGGCATCTCCCACCAGATCACCCCCAGAGCCTCCCGGAATGGACCATGCGGCGATCACAGCAACGAGATGGGCTCCCGCGCTGGGCGGTGTTGCGTGACCCGGTCCGCGAAAGCCCACGGTGGAAGTACCGCGCCGCGTCCCCGCCCATGAGGGCCGGTTCCGCCAATCGGCTTGATCTTGTGTCGGCGTCGGCTTGGCGCAGTGAGAGCGGGACGCCTTCCCTCTAGCTTCAAGGTGCCCTTTGTTCTCTCGAAAGGTGAAACCATGCGCTCTGTGCGCTCTGTGCTCTGCGTCCTCGCCGCCGGTGCGATCGTCCTCGGCGGTGCGTCGGCGGCCAGCGCCGACGTGGTCGTCACGACCGGCGACCCCTCGTACACCTTCGTCTTCGGCGACTGGCTCCAGTTCGCCGGCGACGACCTGTTCAACGCGGGACACGACAACACCACCGTAGGCAACTTCAAGCACTGACCGCACGCGATGACCGCTCCCGGTGGCCCTACCCGCCTCTCGCCCCACAGGACGCGCAAGGGGATCGCCGGGAGCGGCCGTGTGCCGCAACGTGGAAAGAGGCTCCAACGGCCGATGCGGGAGCCGGTCCAGGGCCCTCACGGACCGGAACGCACAGGCCAGGAGCGAGCCGGGACAGGAAGCCGCGTCCGTTGCACTCGGCGCCGACGGCCTGCTCCGACCGATCCCTGCGGACCCGATCGGATGCAGCCACACGGTGAAGCAGCCGCCCGAGTTGAACTCCGCGGCGTAACCCCGTAAAAGTGCGGCAGCAGGGCCTCCTGACACTCGGGCGAGTCGCACGCCCGAGCTGTCAAGAGGCCTTTCTTTCACGCCCCGGCCACCCCGTGCGTGTGGACAAGGCCAGCATCAAGGCCAGGCGTGAGGTGTGGCTGAGCCTGCGATGTCGTGCACTCCCGCTGCCGCACCAGTGCGCACTGCCGCGCGCGCCGGGATGCGCACACGGAGAGTGATTGGTGCGGGTCGACCGCATCCGTTGCGCGCACCCCCTGGGCGACGACGCCCGCATCCGTACGCTGCTGGCCACGCTGGCCGCCGTCGCGGAGACCGCCGCCCTGCTGTACCTGCGCGAGCGGCTGTACGCGCAGGAGTGAGGATGTGGTTCAGGCACGGTGGAACAGGTCCCCGGTGTTCACCGGACCCCGGCCACCCCACCCCAGGCCCGCACGGCGAGGCACCTCCCGCCCCTCGGCGAGCCACTGGCGCTCGACGGCGTCGTAGATCGGCGCGTCGGACACCTGCCGGAACTCCTCGGCCATCCGGGCGAATCCGGCTCGCTCGGGCGGCGAAGCGGTTTGCTGCTCCATGCCCGGGTCCAACGAACCGGGGTATCCGATGTGGCGGCGCGTGACCGTTCCGTCATTAGGGCCCCTTATCGTTTTCGGCAAGGTTAGGCTAACCTTCCCTCCGAACGGCCTCGTGGCCGCCCTGCACCCACGCACGAAAGCGGACATCGCCATGCCCCAGTCCCGAACCACCCTCCTCTCCCGCCGCGGTCTGATAGCCGCCGGCGGCGCCCTCGGCCTCGTGGCGGCGCTCACCGCCTGCGGCGGCGCCGACTCGGCGAAGGGCGACGGGGGCAAGGACAAGGGCGCTTCCGCCTCAGGTCCCTGGTCGTTCAAGGACGACCTCGGCAAGGACGTCACCGCCAAGTCCACCCCGAAGAACATCGTCGCCTTCACGGGCACGGCCGCCGCCCTGTACGACTACGGCATCCCGGTCAAGGGCGTTTTCGGCCCGACCACGACCGCCGACGGCAAGCCCGACGTCCAGGCCGGCTCGATGGACGTCTCCAAGGTGAAGATCCTCGGCAACGTCTACGACGAGTTCAACGTCGAGGAGTACGCGGCCCTCCAGCCCGAACTGCTCGTCACCAACACCTGGGACGGCACGTACTGGTACGTCCCGGAGGCCTCCAAGGACAAGATCCTGAAGCTGGCCCCGGCCGCCGCCATCTCCGTGGGCGGCGATGCCACCCTCGACAAGGCGCTGGCGCGCACCGCGGACCTCGCAAAGTCCCTGGGCGCCGACATGAACGCCAAGACCACCGTCGACGCCAAGGCGCGCTTCGAGGCCGCCTCCGCGAAGCTGCGCGAGGCCACCAAGGCCAACCCGGGCATCAAGGTGCTCGTCGGCTCCGGTTCCGCCGAGCTGTTCTACGTCTCCACCGCGAAGACCTCGGCCGACCTGAAGTACTTCGAGTCCCTGGGCGTCGAGTTCGTCACCCCGGAGAAGCTGGACGAGGGCGGCTTCTTCGAAAGCCTCAGCTGGGAGAACGCCGGCAAGTACAAGGCCGATGTGGTCCTGCTCGACAACCGCACCGGCACCCTGCAGCCGCAGGAGCTGAAGGCGAAGCCGACCTGGGCCGAGCTGCCCGCCGTCAAGGCCGGCCAGATCACCCCGCGCGTTACCGAGCCGATCTACTCGTACGACAAGTGCGCGCTGATCCTGGAAGACCTCGCGAAGGCCATCCAGAACGCCAAGAAGGTCAGCTGAACTCCGGCGCCCGCACGCGCCGTAACGATTCCCAGGGGGGACTCTCCGCATGACCGTCACCGCATCCGACGCCCCGGCCGTGGCCCACTTCCGCTTTTTCGCGCTCGAAGTGCTCCGCACCCGCCGTCTCGGGCACTCGTTCCTGCGCGTCACGTTCGGCGGTGAGTCCCTCGCGGACTTCCGCTCGGGCGGCTACGACCAGAGCCTCTCGCTCTTCCTGCCGCCCGCCCACCAGGAGCACACCCTCCTCCCCTCCACCAACGAGGACACCTGGTTCGGCGCCTGGCGGGCCATGCCGGACGAGGACCGTCCGGTGATGCGCTCCTACACCGTGCGCGAGCAGCGCCGTACGGCCGGCGGCGTGGACGAGCTCGACATCGACTTCGTCCTCCACGGGGATGCGTCCCCCGCATCGCGCTGGGCCGGGCAGGCCGTCACCGGCCGGCGGATCCTGGCGATCGGGCCGGCCGTCGCGGAGAACAAGTCCGTACGCTTCCAGCCGCCGGCCGCCACCGACGCGATCTGGATGTACGCGGACGAGACCGCCCTGCCCGCCGCGGCCGCCATCCTGGACCGGCTGCCCGCCGGCACCCCGGTCCGGGCCTGGTTCGAGGTCCCGCACGCCGACGACCGTCTCGCGCTGTCGACGTCCGCCGACGCGGACATCACCTGGATCGTGCGCGAGACCGCGGGCCGCGAGCGGACGGAGCAGGTGCTGACCGCGCTGCGCACGGCCGGGCCGGTCGACGCCGAAGCCCCGTACGTCTGGCTCGCCGGTGAGGCCGGTACGATCCGGGCGGTGCGCCGCCACTTCGTACAGGAGCGCTCCGTCGACCGCCGCGCGGTGCGCTTCACCGGCTACTGGCGGCTGGGTGCGACCGAGGAGGAACTGCTCGCCGAGGCGTACGCGGGCAAGGCCGCCAGCGAGGATCCCGCATCCGAGCTGTAGTCCGAGGAGCACCAACTGCGCTGTTCAGCGCTGTTTTTGACGGATGGGCCCCGGTTTCACGCCGGGGCCCATCCGCATTTGGACAACTAGTAAGGTTAGGCTAACCTAATCACTGCTTGCCCACCTTGCTTCCCCACCCCCTTCCCCACCCTGCTCTTCCCTGCCCGGAGGAAAGTTGATGCGTTCGCATCTGCTCAATGAGACGACCGCTGACCTCTACCGGCGTTCCGTCACCGAGGGCGTCGAACGCGTGGCCGCCAAGATCGCCACCACGGAACGGCCGCACACCGGCATATCCGTCGACGAACTCGCCCCGGTCATCGCCGGGATCGACCTGGACAAGCCGCTGGAGGACCCGGCCGCCGTCCTCGACGAGCTGGAAGAGGTCTACCTGCGCGACGCGGTGTACTTCCACCACCCGCGCTACCTCGGGCACCTCAACTGCCCGGTCGTCATCCCGGCGGTGCTCGGCGAGGCGATCCTCTCGGCCGTCAACTCCTCCCTGGACACCTGGGACCAGTCCATCGGCGGCACGCTCATCGAGCGCCGCCTCATCGACTGGACCGCGCAGCGCATCGGCCTGGGCCCCGGCGCGGACGGCATCTTCACCTCCGGCGGCAGCCAGTCCAACTTCCACGCGCTGCTGCTCGCGCGTGACGAGGCCTGCCGGATCGTCATGAAGAACAGCGACCGCGCCCTGCCGAAGTCCGAGGTCCTCCCCAAGCTCCGCATCTTCACCTCCGAGGCCAGCCACTTCAGCGTGAAGAAGTCGGCCGCCATGCTCGGACTGGGCTACGAGGCCGTCATCGCCGTCCCCGTCGACCGCAACCGCCGGATGGACACCTCCGTACTGGCCCTGGAACTGGAGAACTGCGAGCGCGAGGGCCTCTTCCCGATGGCCGTCGTGGCCACCGCCGGCACCACCGACTTCGGGTCCATCGACCCGCTCCCCGAGATCGCCGGCCTGGCCGCCGCGTACAGCGCCTGGATGCACGTTGACGCCGCGTACGGCTGCGGACTGCTGGTCTCCCCCACCCGCCGGCACCTGCTCGACGGCATCGAACTGGCCGACTCGGTTACGGTCGACTACCACAAGTCCTTCTTCCAGCCGGTCAGTTCCAGCGCGATGCTGGTCCGCGACCGCGACACCCTCAAGCACGCGACCTACCACGCGGACTACCTCAACCCGCGCCGCATGGCGCAGGAGCGGATCCCGAACCAGGTCGACAAGTCCATCCAGACCACGCGCCGCTTCGACGCGCTCAAGCTCTGGATGACCCTGCGCGTCATGGGCGCCGAGGGCATCGGCTCCCTCTTCGACGAGGTCGTGGACCTGGCCGCCGCCGGCTGGGAGATCATCGACGCCGATCCGCGCTTCGAGGTCGTCGTCAAGCCGCAGATCTCCACCCTCGTCTTCCGCTACGTCCCGGAGGGCGACGTACGGGGCGACCTCGTGGACGAGGCCAACCTGCACGCCCGCAAGGCGCTGTTCGCCTCCGGTGAGGCCGTCGTCGCCGGCACCAAGGTGGACGGCGACCAGTACCTGAAGTTCACCCTCCTCAACCCGCAGACCACGACGTCCGACATCGCGGCCGTCCTCGACCTTCTCGCCGCTCACGCCGAGCAGTTCCTGGGAGAATCCCTTGTCCACGCCTCGTGAACCCCGCCGGCCCCTCGATTTCATCGGTATCGGTCTCGGTCCCTTCAACCTGGGACTCGCCTGCCTGACCGCGCCGATCGACGAGCTCGACGGCCTCTTCATCGAGTCGAAGCCGCACTTCGAGTGGCACGCCGGGATGTTCCTGGACGGCGCCCACCTGCAGACGCCGTTCATGTCGGACCTCGTCACGCTCGCCGACCCGACCTCGCCCTTCTCCTTCCTGAACTACCTGAAGGACCAGGGCCGGCTGTACTCCTTCTACATCCGGGAGAACTTCTACCCGCTGCGGGCCGAGTACAACGACTACTGCCGCTGGGCGGCCGACCGCCTCGACAACGTCCGCTGGTCCACCTCCGTCAGCGAGGTCACCTACGACGAGCAGGCCGGGCTGTACGAGGTCCACACCGCCGGGGGCGAGACCTTCCGGGCCCGCCACCTGGTCCTGGGCACCGGAACCCCGCCCTTCGTACCCGAGGCCTGCGCCAACCTGGGCGGCGACTTCCTGCACAACTCCTCGTACGTGCAGAACAAGGCCGAGCTCCAGCAGAAGAAGTCGATCACCCTGGTCGGCTCCGGGCAGAGCGCCGCCGAGATCTACTACGACCTCCTCACCGAGATCGACGTGTACGGCTACCAGCTCAACTGGGTCACCCGCTCACCGCGGTTCTTCCCGCTGGAGTACACCAAGCTGACGCTGGAGATGACCTCCCCCGAGTACGTGGACTACTTCCACGCCCTGCCCGAGGACACCCGCTACCGGCTGGAAACCCAGCAGAAGAACCTCTTCAAGGGCATCGACGGCGATCTCATCAACGCCATCTTCGACCTGCTCTACCAGAAGAAGATCACCATGCCGGGCCCGGTCACCACCACCCTGCTGACCAACACCTCGCTGAACAGCACGGCGTACGACACCACCACCGGCACCTACACGCTGGGGCTGCGCCAGGAGGAGCAGGAGCGGGACTTCTCCCTCACCTCCGAGGGCCTGATCCTGGCCACCGGCTACAAGTACCGCTTCCCGGAGTTCCTCAGCCCCGTGCGCGACCGGCTGAACTTCGACGGCCACGGCCGGCTGGACGCCGCGCGCAACTACAGCGTCGACACCACCGGCCGGGGGGTCTTCCTCCAGAACGGCACGACGCACAACCACTCCCTCACCTCGCCCGACCTGGGCATGGCCGCGTACCGCAACGCGTACATCATCGGTGAGCTCCTCGGCCGCGAGTACTACAAGGTCGAGAAGTCCATCGCGTTCCAGCAGTTCGCAGCCCCGGAAGGCACGCACGCATGAGCACCACCACCGAGACCCTCTACACGCGCACCGACGCGGCCCTCGGGACCTTCTCCATCCGCCGCATGGACCCCTTCGCCGACGCGCGGTTGCTCCACGGCTGGGTCACCCACCCCAAGGCCTCGTTCTGGATGATGCAGGACGCCTCGCTCCCGGACGTGGAGCGCGAGTACATGAAGATCGCCGCGGCCGAGCACCACGACGCCTTCATCGGCCTCCACGAGGGCCGCCCGGCCTTCCTCATGGAGACCTACGACCCGAGCGAGCTGGAACTGGTCGGTCTGTACGACGCCCGGCCCGGGGACGTCGGGATGCACTTCCTCGTCGCGCCGAGCGACCGGCCGCTGCACGGCTTCACCCGCGCGGTCATCACCACCGTCATGGCGGCCGTGTTCGCCGACCCGGCGACCGAGCGCGTCGTGGTCGAGCCGGACGTACGCAACACGGCGGTGCACGCCCTGAACGCGGCGGTCGGCTTCGTGCCCGACGGGCCGGTCCGCAAGCCGGAGAAGGAAGCGCTGCTGAGTTTCTGCACCCGCGCGCAGTTCGAGGCCGCCACGGCCGCGCAGGGGGTCTCCATATGAGCCTCGCCGACGCCGTCTCCCACCTCTCCCCCCAGCTGTGGGCCCGCGCCAACCGCGCGCTGGTCCGCAAGGCCCTCGCGGAGTTCTCCCACGAGCGCCTGCTCACCCCGAAGCCGCTCGGCGATGACCGGTACGCGGTCCTCAGCGACGACGGCACGGTGGAGTACCGCTTCACGGCCGCCCTGCACGCCCTGGACCACTGGGCGGTGGACGAGGCCTCCGTCACCCGCCACCGGGGCGGCGAGCAGCTGGAGCTGGACGCCCTGGACTTCCACATCGAGCTGCGCGAGACCCTGGGCCTGAGCCCGGAGGTCCTGCCGGTCTACCTGGAGGAGATCTCCTCCACCCTGGCCGGCGCGGGCTACAAGTACACCAAGCCGCAGGTCTCCTCCGCCGTCCTCGCGAAGTCCTCCTTCCAGGACATCGAGACGGGCATGACCGAGGGCCACCCCTGCTTCGTGGCGAACAACGGCCGCCTCGGCTTCGGCGTGCACGAGTACCTGTCGTACGCCCCGGAGACGGCGAGCCCGGTCCACCTGGTGTGGGTGGCGGCGCGCAAGGACGTCTCCACCTTCACGGCGGGCGCGGGCCTGGACCACGACTCCTTCGTCCGCGAGGAGCTCGGCGAGGTGGCCGTGGCCGGCTTCGCCGCCAAGCTGGCCGCCCTCGGCCTGGACCTGGCCGACTACCACCTGCTGCCGGTGCACCCCTGGCAGTGGTGGAACAAGACCTCGGTCACCTTCGCCGCCGAGATCGCCAACCGTCGCCTGGTGCTCCTGGGCGAGGGCGAGGACGCGTACCTGGCGCAGCAGTCGATCCGCACCTTCTTCAACACCACCACGCCGACGAAGCACTACGTCAAGACGGCGATCTCGGTGCTGAACATGGGCTTCATGCGCGGCCTGTCGGCCGCGTACATGGAGGCCACCCCGGCCATCAACGACTGGCTCCACCAGCTGATCGAGTCGGACTCCGTCCTGAAGTCGGTGGACTTCTCGATCATCCGCGAACGCGCGGCGATCGGCTACCACCACCGCCAGTACGAGCGGGCCACCGACCGGTACTCCCCGTACCGCAAGATGCTCGCCGCGCTGTGGCGCGAGTCGCCGGTGAACTTCGTGGGCGGGGACGAGCGCCTCGCCACCATGGCCTCGCTGCTCCACGTGGACGCCGACGGCAAGTCCTTCGTGGGCGCGCTGATCGAGGAATCGGGCCTGACGCCCGCCGAGTGGCTCCGCCACTACCTGCGGGCCTACCTGGTCCCCCTCCTGCACTGCTTCTACCAGTACGACCTCGCGTACATGCCGCACGGCGAGAACACGATCCTCGTCATCGAGGGCGGCGTGGTGAAGCGGGCGATCTTCAAGGACATCGCCGAGGAGATCGTGGTCATGGACCCGGACGCGGTCCTGCCGCCCGCGGTCGAGCGGGTCCGGGCGGACATCCCGGAGGACATGAAGCTGCTGTCCGTCTTCACGGACGTGTTCGACTGCTTCTTCCGCTTCCTGGGCTCGATCCTCGTCTCGGAGGGCATCTGCGAGGAGCAGACCTTCTGGCGGGCGGTGGCGGACTGCGCCCACGACTACCAGGACTCCGTCCCGGCCCTCGCGGACCGCTTCGAGCGGTACGACCTGTTCGCGCCGGAGTTCCAGCTCTCCTGCCTCAACCGCCTCCAGCTGCGGAACAACAAGCAGATGGTCGACCTCGCCGACCCGTCCGCCGCGCTCCAGCTGATCGGCACCCTCAAGAACCCCGTCGCGCCCTTCGCCCGGCGGTGACCCGGGGGCGGGCGGGGCCGTCGATACGGTCCCTCGGCGGCCCGCCCGTCCCCCCGGCGGCGTGTCCGTGAAGCCATGTCCGGCCCTCTTCACAGACACGCCGCGCCATCCGGCATCCCCCGTCCGCGCCGCTTCGGGGCGGTCATGGCAGGCCCCGGGTCACTCCCCGCAGCCGCCGCAGCCGCCCCCGGACTGCTGCTTCTCCCACCAGGACCGCCCGCTGTCCGCCGGCTCCGGGTCCGCGCCCGACCGCTCGCCTGGCGCCGCCTTCGGCTCTTCCTTCCACCAGAACCGCGTGCAGCCGCAGACTCCGAGTCCGCCGGGCGCACCGAGGCAGGTCCCCAGGGACCGGGCGTGGACACCGCGCGGATGATCGCATTCTCCGCATATGTGCGCTGCGAACGCGGCCATGGGGGCCTCCACATCCATCGGTCTGCGCCGGTGACGCTCCAAGTCTGCCGGGACCGGCCCTCGTTGTGGAGGCGTTTCTACGAGCACCTCTGGTGAACCGCGCCTTCACCCGCTCCGCGTGCGCGCCCCCTGCTCCCAGGGAACGTCCGCCGCCCGGTGGAAGTTGACGTCCTGTGCGTCCAGCCGCGGCCCCTGCGCCGCCAGCCGCTCCCGGTACGACGCCCAGCCCAGCGCGCCCGCCGGGGACCAGCCCAGCTCGGCCAGCCCCAGCACCCTCGGGAAGGCCATGTACTCCAGGTCGCCGCGCGTCGCGATCGTCTCCGTCCACAGCGGCGCCTCCACGCCCAGGACCGAGGACTCGGGGACGTCGGCCAGATAGGAACCGGGGTTCCAGTCGTAGGCCTTGCGCACCGGGACGAAGCCGGCCCACGACAGGCCCGGCCCCGTCTTGGCGTCGTACTTCATGTCCAGGTAGAGCCGGTCCGCCGGCGACAGGATCACCGGGTGCCCCGCCTTCGCCGCGGCGGCCACCGCCGCCTTCTCCGCGGCCGCCGTCCGGTCGTGTCCCCAGTACTGGAGCACCGCCCCCGGCGCCGGGCGCGCCGCCGCCAGCTGGTGCCAGGCCACGACCGTCTTCCCGTACCGGCCCACCACCTCCTGCGCCCGGTCCATGAAGGCCGCGTAGTCGGCCGCGGGCGTCGCGTGCGCCTCGTCGCCGCCGATGTGCAGGTAGCGGCCCGGTGTCAGCTCCGCGACTTCGCGGAGCACGTCCTCGACGAACTCGTAGGTCCGCTCCTTGCCGACGCACAGGGAGCTGAAGCCCACCTTGGTGCCGGTGTAGCGCTCGGGCGCCTTCCCGTCGCAGTTCAGCTCCGCGTACGAGGCGAGCGCGGCGTTGACGTGCCCCGGCATGTCGATCTCCGGGACCACGTCCATGTACCGCTCGCCCGCGTACGCCACGAGTTCCCGGTAGTCGTCCTTCGTCCAGTACCCGCCCGGTCCGCCGCCGACCTCGCCGACGCCCCCGTACTCCGCGAGCCGCGGCCAGGAGTCGATCGCGAGGCGCCAGCCCTGGTCGTCGGTCAGGTGCAGGTGCAGCGTGTTGATCTTGTACTGGGCTAGCTGGTCGACGTACCTCTTCACCTGCTCCACCGTGAAGAAGTGCCGCGCGATGTCCAGCATCGCTCCCCGGTAGGCGAATCGGGGCGCGTCGGTGACGGTCCCGCCCGGCACCGTCCCCGCCCCGGCGGCGGGCACCAGCTGCCGCAGGGTCTGCCCCGCGTGGAACAGCCCGGCCGGTGTCCGCGCGGTCAGGGTGATCCCGTCCGGACGGGACTCCAGCCGGTAGCCCTCCTTCCCCACCCCCTCGGCCGCCTCGTCGATCCGGAGCCGGATCCCGTCCCCCTGCTCCCCGTCGACCACGGGCAGCGGCAGCCCGCTCGGGCCGCGCAGCTGCTCCGCGAGGAGCTCGCCGACCTGGCGGACCTCCTCGCCCGATCCCGGGCCGGTACGGATGACCGTGCCGGCCCCGAAGAGGTAGCCGGGGCCTTCGGCCCGGGCGGAGACCGGCGCCGGCAGGAGCCGTTCGTAGGGCGCCAGAGCGGCGGGCCGCGCGTCGCCGGGCCTGGCGTCGCCGGATCTGGCGTCGTCGCCGCGGGCGGTGGCGCAGCCGGTCAGGAAGGCGGGGGCCGCGCTGAGGACCAGGAGGGTGCAGAGCGTGCGTCGCAGGACTCTCATGCGCACAGGTATAGGCCCCGGCGCCCGCCGAGGGGGGTGCGAGAATCCCTGGATGGCGGAAATCATCCAGAAGGACGGTACTTGGACGTTCGACGGCGACACGGTGCGCATCGTGCCGGGCCGGGACAAGGGGGTGGGCCTGCTGCGCCAGACCCTCGGGGAAGTGGCCGTGCCCCTGCGGGCGGTGGCCGGGATCAGCTTCGAACCGGGGCGCAAGGCGGGCCGGCTGCGGCTGAGGCTGCGTGACGGCAGCGACCCGCTGCTCCAGGTGACGGGCGGGCGGCTGCCGGAGTCCTCGGACCCGTACCGGCTCACCGTGGAGGCGGACCGGGGCGGGGTCGCGGAGTACTTCGTCGACGAGGTCCGCAACGCGCTGCTGCTGGAGCAGGTGGAGACCGGGCCGTCCGATACGTACCTGCTGCCGGGCCCCGCCGTGCCCCTCACGGTCGGGGCGGGGGACGGGACGGTCTCCTTCGACGGGGACCGGATCTCCCTTGAGTGGAACTGGAAGACCGAGGAGGCCAAGAGCTCCGGCGGGCCGCGCGGCTTCCGGGTCGCGGAGGTGCGCTCCGTGGAGTGGTTCCCGGCGATGGGGCTGGAGAACGGCTGGCTCCGGTTCATCCTGGCCGGCGCGACGGCCTCGCCTCCGGCGCCCAAGTACGACCCCCACACGGTGGAACTGTTCGGCTTCAAGAAGGATCCGCTGATGGCGCTGGTCGCGGCGGCCGTGGCACTGCGGTTGCCGCACCCGGCGGCCGGCCCGGCCGGCCCCGCCGACGCCGTCCCCGCCCTGGCCGGGGAACCGGGACCCGGGATACCCGGTGCGCTCACCGCTCCGGACCCGCGGGACCCCGCCGCCGATCACGACGCCCTGCTGCGCCGCCTGCGCGAGCTCGGGGACCTGCACCAGTCGGGCATCCTCACGGCTGAGGAGTTCGCGGCGGCCAAGCAGGCCGTTTTGCGGCAATTCTGACCGGATCGATGCATTCCGCTGGTCCAGACCTGAGAGATTCTGCCCGGTTCCGGGCAGGATCTTTGCTTTCCCAGGTCGGAGCCGCCAGTATCTACGGGTGCTCGACCGCCGCCCGTCGCATGACGACCTCATCGACCATCTGGTGCGCAGCACCGCGCTCCAGCGCGGTGAGGCGGCCCGGGTGGTCCTGGACGTACTCGCGTACTTCGACGAGACCACGGAGGAGTTCGTCCGCCGCCGCCACCGCGAGCTGCAGTCCGGCGGCGCGGTGAACGCGGAGATCTTCGAGCGGATCGCGGCCGAACTGCCGCACCGTGCCGTGGCGGCTCCGGAGCTGTCGCTCCGGCAGCTGCGCCGCATCGTCTACGGCTGAGAGCGGCCGCGGCCGCCGCCGCGACCGGGCATGTGAAACGAACTTCAGGAGGGGCAAAACCGTATGTGTGGAATCGTCGGTTACATCGGCAAGCGTGACGTGGCACCGCTGCTGCTCGAAGGCCTGCAGCGACTGGAATACCGCGGATACGACTCCGCGGGCATCGTGGTCAACAGTCCCAAGTCCACCGCCCTGAAGGTCGTCAAGGCCAAGGGCCGGGTCCGCGAGCTGGAATCCCGCGTCCCCAAGCGCTTCGCCGGCACCACCGGCATCGCCCACACCCGCTGGGCCACGCACGGCGCCCCGAGCGACATCAACTCGCACCCGCACCTCGACGCGGAGAACAAGGTCGCCGTCGTCCACAACGGGATCGTGGACAACGCCTCCGAGCTGCGCGCCAAGCTGGAGGCGGACGGCGCCGTCTTCGTGTCCGAGACCGACACCGAGGTCCTCGTCCACCTGATCGCCCGCGCCCAGGCCGACACCCTGGAGGAGAAGGTCCGCGAGGCGCTCAAGGTCGTCGACGGAACCTACGGCATCGCCGTCATGCACGCCGACTTCGCCGACCGCATCGTCGTCGCCCGCAACGGCTCCCCGGTCGTACTGGGCATCGGCGAGAAGGAGATGTTCGTCGCCTCGGACGTCGCCGCGCTGGTCGCCCACACCCGCCAGGTCGTCACCCTCGGGGACGGCGAGATGGCCACCCTGAAGGCCGACGACTTCCGGACCTACACGACGAGCGGTACGACGACCAACGCCACCCCGGAGACCGTGGAGTGGGAGGCCGCCTCGTACGACATGGGCGGCCACGACACCTACATGCACAAGGAGATCTCCGAGCAGCCCGACGCGGTCGACCGCGTGCTGCGCGGCCGGATCGACGACCGCTTCTCCACCGTGCACCTGGGCGGCCTGAACCTGGACCCGCGCGAGGCCCGCTCCATCCGCCGGGTCAAGATCCTGGGCTGCGGCACCTCGTACCACGCGGGTCTCATCGGCGCCGGCCTCATCGAGGGTCTGGCCCGTATCCCCGCGGACGCCGAACCGGCCTCCGAGTTCCGCTACCGCAACCCGGTCGTGGACCCCGACACCCTCTACATCGCGGTCTCGCAGTCCGGTGAGACGTACGACGTGCTGGCGGCGGTGCAGGAGCTCAAGCGCAAGGGCGCCCGCGTGCTCGGCGTGGTCAACGTGGTCGGCTCCGCGATCGCCCGTGAGGCGGACGGCGGCGTCTACGTGCACGCCGGTCCCGAGGTCTGCGTCGTCTCCACCAAGTGCTTCACCAACACGGTCGTGGCCTTCGCGCTGCTGGCCGTGCACCTGGGCCGGATCCGCGACCTGTCGGTCACCGACGGCAAGCGGATCATCGAGGGCCTGCGCAAGCTGCCCGCGCAGATCGCGGAGATCCTCGAAGGCGAGGAGGACATCAAGCGGCTGGCGGCCGAGTACGCCGAGGCCAAGTCGATGATGTTCATCGGCCGTGTGCGCGGCTACCCGGTGGCGCTGGAGGCCTCCCTCAAGCTGAAGGAGATCTCCTACATCCACGCCGAGGCCTACCCGGCTTCCGAGCTCAAGCACGGCCCGCTCGCGCTCATCGAGCCGGCGATGCCGACCATCGCGATCGTCCCGGACGACGACCTGCTGGAGAAGAACCGGGCGGCGCTGGAGGAGATCAAGGCCCGCAGCGGCCGGATCCTCGCCGTCGCCCACCGTGCGCAGGAGAAGGCCGACCACACCATCCTCGTACCCAAGAACGAGGACGAGCTGGACCCGATCCTGATGGGCATCCCGCTCCAGCTGCTGGCCTACCACACCGCCCTGGCGCTGGGCCGGGACATCGACAAGCCGCGCAACCTGGCGAAGTCCGTCACGGTCGAGTAGTCGCCGCCCCCGCACATACGCAACGGCCCTCGGGATCATCCCCCGAGGGCCGTTGCGTATGCGGCCTCAGAGCAGGTGGTCGGCCTTGCCCGCCTTGATGTCCCGGATGAGATTGCGGAGGGCATCGGCGCTGTCGGTGAGGTACTCGCCCTCCCGCCCCGCGACGGCGATGTAACTGTTCCCGTCCGCGTCCATGCCGAAGCGGTAGCAGTTGTTGCCTTCGCCGCAGAAGGCGTCTTCCCAGTCAATGGTGCGCATGGTCCTCCTCAGAGACTGACACGAATCGCGTGGATGAACTCACGTGTGTCCTCCGGGGACAGGGCCGCCTTGCGCATCCACTCCAAGTGGCTCCAATACTTGGCCAACTGAGCCTCGGCGTGCATGAAGCCGGGCCCGTGCGCGGAGTCGAGCTGGACCGTGTCGAGGAGCCTGACGGGGCCCTCGGCGTAGAGGAGGGCATGCCCCGCACCAGGAAAGATCCCATGCTCGACAGGGATCACCCGGAGTGTGATGTGTTCCTGCTCGCCTTGCTCGTTGAGATGCTCGAGCTGCCGCTTCGCCGCCGCGCGTCCCCCGAACTGCATGCGCAGCGCCGCCTCGTGGATGTAACCGACGTACTCAGTCGGGCGTTCGCCCTGAAGGACCCGCTGGCGCCCGCTGCGGTGCGCCACGCGCAGCTCTATCTCCAGCCGGGGCAGTTCGGGAAGAACCGCGCCGAAAATCGCGCGTGCGTAGTCCTCGGTCTGCAGCAGGCCGGGGATATGCACGGTCTGGGCGGTGAGCAGCCGAGTCGCGTGCCACTCCAGTTCCGCGATGTCGAGGAGCCCTGCGGGCAGTTTCCCTCGGTACTCGTCCCACCAACCGCGTTCTCTCGGCTGCGCCATCCCGACAAGTGCCTCTACGTACACATCGTCCGTGCAGCCACAGTTGCTGGCGAGGGTCCGAAGTCTTTCGGCGCTGATCGTGCGCACTCCGGCCTCGATGTTGGAGATCTTGCCCCGGTCCACACCCAGGAGCCCGGCAGCCTCCTCCGGCGTCATGCCCGCCGCCGTGCGCATCCTCCGCAGCTCGGCCCCCAGTCTGGTCTGGCGGTACGTCGGTGTCGTCCTCGGTGGCATGAAGTCCCTTCCGCTCCGGCTGCCCGCAGTCTGCCGTGCATAGCCCCAGCGGTCCACGGTGATGCAATTACCACTCTACAGGTGGCGCGCCAGCCACTCGGTGCCCTACGTTGTGTAACGCAAGGCTCACCCAAGGGAGTTGAAGCGCACCGGTATGCCCTGCCCATTCGCAGGGCCGGACCGACAGGCCACGGCTCCCCCACCGCAAGGAGTCAGCGATGTCCCTGACCGTCACGACCTGCCAGGCGGCGGAGCCCGCCCCCGCCTCGTACGCCCCGCCCTCTCCGTACGCCCTCAGCTACAGCCTCACCCTCCCCGGGGAGCCGTACAGCGCGGCGGTCGCGCGAAGGACGGTCGCGTCGGTACTGCGGACGCACCACCTCGACCCCCTCGTACCGGCCGCCGCCCAGGCCACCGCCGAACTCATGGCCGCCGGCTGGCACAGCAGCCCGGGTACGGACCTCTACCTCTCCGTCCGTTACCGGGACGACTCGCTCCGCCTGATCGTGTACGACGCCCACGGCGCGCACGCCCATCCCCGCCTCGCCGCGCTGTGCGAGGCGCGCCGCCGCTCGAACCTGCGGGTCCTCGCCGCAGTCGTCCGGGACTCGCGGGGCGAGTGGGGGTTCGGTCAGGCCCGCGAACCCGGCGGCGGTACCCGGAGCTGGGCCACGCTCCCGTACCGCGTGGACGCGTAGACACGAAAGCCCCGACGGCGCCCGGCCGGACCGCCGCGTCAACGGGAACCGCCGAAGGGCCCTGGCACGTAACAGCCACGACCCCTCTTCCCAAAAAAAGGGGGGTGAGTGCCCGGCATTCGGGCACTCACCCCCACGGCGTCACCCGACTACTCAGGTGCCGCTGGAAGTGGACGACTGCAGCACCGTGCAGTCGGAGTTCCACCACGGCAGCTCATGCCGGACCTGATCGAGATCGCGGCCCAGGTAGTTCGGTGGCCCTTCAGGAATCCCGTGGGCTTCCAGTAGATAGAAGTCCGCACGGTCTCCACTGACGGATTGCTTTCCGTCAGGGAAGAATTCCAGCTCCATCCGGAATCCGCCATCGGTGGTCCGGGAAGGCCGACTGGACGACACGGTGAATGCCATCAGTTTATGCTGCTGCGGCGCCCCGCTCCAGTGGAACGACTGCAGTCCGCGGACCACAAGGAGGGCGGCATTTCCTGTTCGATACTGCAGCGCGGAGCGCATCTCGAAGAGCAGCGCCGCACGATTCGCCGTCGGACACACCCGGCAATCCAAGAGTTGTGCTTCGTCTAGGGCGTCTTGTTCCTTCAGCGGGTCCCAGCCGATGGGTTCGGGAGCCTGATGGTAATCCTGGGATGTGAAGAGATTCTCTACGATGGTCATGGGATCCGAATGTGCCAGTAGGGGTCGGCCTTGGCCATGTTCGCCGCCCCCGTGAACGGATGGACGACCTGACCGAGCTCGTTGAGATAATTGATATAGCCGTTGGGATACGGATGCGGCCCGCTGGTCACCGGGTCCATGACGCGCACGTACCTGACGGACTTGTGGAATCCGTTAGCCGCAGCTTCGGTTGCCTTGATGTCATAGACCCAGCCCTTCAGGCTGTTGGCCGTCGAAACGGCCTTGCGGCCCTTGGGGAGCCAGAGCTTTTCGCCCTGGGGCCCGACGATGTCGGCGATGAGACACCGACTGTTGTGGACCAGCACCGGGGTGCTGCCCGCCAGTACATAGTACGTGTGCAGGTCGGCAACCGTGAGGTTGTACGTTCGTGCGATCTTTCCGAAGGACCGGTTAGCCGCAACGGTGACGGTGCTTCCATCGATGGCCCTGAGGGTCATTCCGACGCGCAGGTCCGAAGCTTCCACCCATGCCGCCTGGGAAGGTGACCAGAAAGGGTGCTCGTGTGTGGCGGTCAGCTTCGCGGTGCCCTGCGCAGTGGCGACGGTGAGTTCGTTGAAGATCCTGTCGTCGTCGGTGACGATGAGGTCTGTGACGGCGCGTGCTTCCGTCTTCCCGCTTACGGGATCAGTGGCAATGACCGATTCGCCGACCTCGACAGACTCGATGTTCTTCACCGAGTTGTCGGCCATCAGTACCTTGGTGCCCGCCAGGAAGCACTGCGTGCACTTCTGGGCCATCCTCGCGGCCCGGCTGCTGTCTATAGCGCCCTCGACCCCTTCAAGCCCCTTCTTGAGGAGCTTGAGCTTGCCGACAGGAAGGATCGACAGGGCCGCGACGGCGCATTTTCCGAGCGCGGGATTCTTGGCGCATTCCTTGGCGTCATTGAGACCCATGACCTCCCAGACGACCTCCTTCATGACGGGGTCGACACCGGGGAATACGAGTTCAGCGTCGCCGGCCATGGCGGCGTAGGCGCAGGGCGGGAGGTGGTCCCGGTTCATGGGGATGTAGCACTTCGGCTTCTGGTTCTCCGCCTCCCGCTGCTTCTTCCGCTGCTCCGCGGCAAGGCGGCGCGCTTCGGCCAGCTCGGCCTCGCGCTTCTTGACGACCTCCGTCCAAGCCGCCTTGGCGAGCCCGTCGGCCTCCGCGGCGCTCTTCCCGGCCTTCAGCGCATCCGTCCTCGCGGCATCTGCCGATTCCTGCGCGTGATACGCCGAGGTGCGTGCGTACTCCGCGGAGAATTCCGCCTCCGCGGCTGATTCTTGCGCGTTGTCGGCGTCTTGCTGGGCGCGGTTGGAAGCGCTGCGTGCGGTGGTGGCGGACGCCTTGGCCTGTGCGGCGCTCGTCTCGGCGCTGTCGGCGGCCTTGTCGGCGTCGGCTGCGTAGCCCTGGGCCTGGTCGGCGCTCTTCTGGGCCTCGGCGGCGGCCAAGGCGGCGTCCTCGGCCGCGTCGTTGGCGTCGGCGGCGGCCTTGGCGGCGTTCCAGGCGTTGAACCGGGCGGTGGCCGCGATCTTCCGGCCCTCGGCGAGAAGACGTTCGACCTGGGCGATGTGGGTGTAGGCCAGCCGGTCCTTGCGGTCGGCCATGAACTGGCCGACCTGGACGAAGCCGTGCACCTCGTCGGCCGGGGCGTTCAAGGCGATCTTGGCGGCGGCCTTGACTTCGGGTCCGCCGTCGTTGAACAACTGGGTCGAGATCACCCGGTCATCACTCTGCCGGGCCTCGTACTGACCGCTGTTGAGGAACGCGAGCAGAGCCGAGGCGCTGCCGTCCTCCAGGGCCTTCGTGGCTGCCTCCTTGACGCCGGGGCCGCCGTCGTTGGAAATCTTGGTGACCGCAACGCGGTAGTCGGCGTTGGCTGCCTGATGCTGACCGGTCAGGTAGAAGTCACGGATCTGCTCGTCCGTACCCGCCAGCGCCTGGGTGGCGGCGGTGCGCACAGCCTCATAGGGGCTGGCCGTCGCGATGTCGGCGACCTGCTGGCGCATCTCGTCCTTGACGGCCTGGTCCCAGCCGGTCCTCAGGTACGCGATGACGTCGGCGTCGGTGCCGGACAGGGCCACGACTGCGGCGTCCTTGCGCCAGGAGCCGAAGTACTTCATCGCCCGCAGGGCAACCGGGCGTCCCTTGGCAGCGATCGCGGCCTGGTCGGCGCCGGCCTGGTTGGCCTCGGCGGCCAGGGCTTTGGTGTCGTCCACGATCGCCTGGCCGTCGATCACCGTCTCGGAGAGGTCGACGGTGAAGGTATCCGCCGTGGCCTTCTGAGACTTGGCCGCCTCGACAGCCGCATTGGTGCGGGTGGCCAGCTCTTCGGCCTCGGTCTCGCGGGCCAGGCTGAAGGTCTTCTGCGCGGTGTCCGACGCCTTCGTGGCGGCATCGGCGGCGCCCTTGGCTATGTTGGCCTGTTTGGTGGCCTCAGCCGCCTGGCTGGCCGCTTCGCCGGCGTGGTCGGCCGCTTCCTGGGCGGCCTTGGCGGCGTTCCTGGCATGCGTGGCAGCCGAATTGGCCGCATCCCGTGCCTCGTTGGCGGCGGTCGCAGCCTTACGGGCCAGCGACTCGGCCGCGGTGGCGGCCCGGTTCGCCTCGTTCGCGTGGCGGCGGGTCTCCGCGGCGGCAGCTCGGGCCTCGGCCGCGGATCCGCCGGCCGCCTCCGCGTATGCGGCGGCCTGGTCGGCGGCATCGGCCGCCCTGTCGGCATTGCCCTTCGCACTGCGGGAGGCGACGGCCGCATCGGCGGCGGCCAGCGAGGCCTTCCCGGCCTGCTCGGCGGCCTTGGCGGACTTCTCTGCGAGCGCCGCCGCCGCGAGGGCATCCGCCGCCCGGTCGCGGGCGCCCTGGGCCTTGTCCTTGTCCTTGCTCGCGGCGATCGCCGCGTCCGAGGCGCGGGTGGCGGCCTCGGCTGCTGCCGCGGCCGCGTTCGCGGTCTGGGCCGCGGCCAGCGATGCCCGCCGTGCCGAGCGGCTGGCAGCGTTGGCAGCACCGATCGCGGTCTGCGCGGCCTGGGCCGCCGCACGGGCCGCGGAAGCGGCCTGCTTGGACTTCACCGACGCGAGCTTGGCGTCGTCCTTGGCGGCCTCGGTCTCCCTGGCCGCCTTCTCCGCGGCCTCCTGGGCCAGCGCCGAGGAGGCGATCGCCTTGGCCGAGGCCTCCTCCGCGGCATCGGTGGCGGCCTCGGCCTGCTTGCCGGCCCTCTCCGCCTGCGCGGTCAGCTGCGCGATCGTGGCATGTTCCTGGTCACGGTTGCGCGCGACGAACTGGCCGACATCCAGGAACTCGCTGATGTCGGCCGACGTGCCCCGCAGCGCAAGCTGGGCGGCCGCCTTCACGTTGGGGCCACCACTGTTGTAGAGCTTGCTGGCCTCGACCCGCTCGTCGGTCTCCTGCTCCTTGTACTGGCCGACCTCGAGGAACTGCTTGACATCCGCCGGGGTGCCCCGCAGCGCGGCATTGCCCGCGTCCTGCACCCCGGGGCCGCCGAAGTTGACGACCCGGGTGGCGTCCACCCGCTGGTCCTGCTCGTGCGGAGCCTTCCAGCCACCATCCAGGAAAGCCGCTACGTCTTCCGGGGTGCCCAGGAGAGCCTGCTTCGCTGCCGCCCGCACACCCGGACCACCGGAGTTCAGCACACGGGACACGTCGACCCGGTCGTCGATCTGCTGGAGCGCGGGCCGGTCGGTGAGGAACTTCCGGACGTCCTCGTCGGTGCCCAGGAGCGCCTGCTCGGCTGCCTCCTGGACGCCTCTGCCGCCGCTCAGCCAGAAGCCGACGACCATCCCGCGGTCAGGTGGTACGACCTCTTCGGCAATGGCTGGTGAGACTCCCAGCAGCCCGGCCGTGAGTGTTGCGGACACCACAGCCGCACACGCCGCGCTGAAGGGGAGCCTCCCCGCTGAGCTGGTTCGTTGAAGTCTGCGCGTTCGCCCCGGTCGTATGGAGCGCGATGAATGTTTCACCTGACGGTCCTTCTTTGAGTAAGTCAAATTCCACAGAAAGCAACCCATAGGAACAGACATGCACAGTTATGTCCGTTTTTTAATGAATTGCAGGGGAGCGGTCGCGACCGCGAAGTCTCCAAACCCACTGACATTGGGGGTTGTTGCCCCATCCGCGTGGATCTTACATGTGCTTTACTTTCGCCAATCAGCGTGATCAGCTCCAGAATTCGTCTGATTCACATGCCTTCCCCTTGAGAGGAATCCGTGGTGATAACCCCTGCCCGCAAGACGTTTCTAGCGGGCTTGACGGCCGCGCTCGTGGTGGGCCTCGGAGCCACCGCGCTGGCCATACCGCAGGTCGCTCCCGCCGCTCCGCTCGCCGCGGGTGACATACCGGTCGCGGTCGAGGACTTCAACTACCCGGGCGCCGCCAAGCTCCTCGCCGACCGCGGGATCACCCTCAAGCGCGGCGACGGGCACATCGTCCTCACCGAGGGCACCACCCTTGCCGAATGCGACGATCCGTCGAATATCGCGATCGACTCCCGCAAGGGCATCTTCTGCTTCAAGACCAACGCCAAGTCCGGCTTCCTGACCCTTGAGCTGCCCGACACCTTCGGCATCTGGACCCAGGACCACCCGGTGCAGGCGACGCTGACCGCCGACGGCAAGCAGACCGTCGTCAAGGCACCCGCCAACGACAACATCGCGGTCGGCGAGGCCGGCGACACCGGCGTGCGCTCGGTCCTCGTCGAGCTCCGCGTCACCGGCTGACGTACCTCAAGAACAAGGAACCTCAACGTGTCCAACCCACGCTCACGCAGAGCGCTCACCACGACCGCCCTCGCGGCCGCCGTCGTCACCGGTGCGCTCACCGCTCCCTCCGCCCAGGCCGTCTCCGGCACCCCCGGCAGCAGCGGGGACTTCGCATACACGGCCCGCCTGGCCGTCGGCGACTACGACCGCAGCTGCGCAGGCACGCTCGTCGACGCCGAGTGGCTGCTCACTGCCGCAAGTTGCTTCGCCGACGACCCCGCGGCGGGCACTGCCGTGCCGGCCGGTGCGCCGAAGCTGAAGACCACCGCCGTGATCGGCCGTGCCGACCTGACCGGCACCGCGGGCGCCGAGCGCCGCGTGGTGGAGCTGGTCCCGCGGGCCGACCGTAATCTGGTCCTGGCCCGCCTGAACCGCCCGGTCACCAACGTCACCCCGGTCGCCCTCGCGACCAGCGCGCCCGTCGCGGGCGAGGCACTGAAGTTCGCCGGGTACGGGCGCACCAAGACCGAGTGGGCTCCGATGAAGCTGCACTCCGGCGCCTACACCGTGGACTCCGCGGACGCCACCACGGCCGCGGTCACCGGCACGGGCGGCACGGCCGCGTGCGCGGGTGACGCCGGTGGTCCGGTGGTCCGCGGCACGGGCACCACGCCCGCCCTCGCCGCCATCAACCTCCAGTCCTACGGCGCCGGTTGCTTCGGCACCGACCCGGCCGAGACCCGCACCGCCGGTGTCACCGTCCGCGTCGACGACCTGCGTGACTGGGTCAACTCGAAGGTCGGCGCCACCCCCATCACCGACTTCAACGGTGACGGGATCGAGGACATCGCCATTGCCGACCCGAACGCGACCGTGGGCAGTAACGGCGGTGCCGGTCTGGTCCGGGTCGTGTACGGCGGCGGCAAGGGCACCGCCGAGATCAACCAGGACCTCGACTGGATACCCGGCGCCGCCGAGGCGGGCGACTGGTTCGGCGAGAGCCTCGCGACCGTCGACTACAACGAGGACGGCTACACCGACCTGGTCGTCGGCACCCCCGCCGAAGACCTGGGCTCCACCGCCGCCGCGGGCTTCGTCGACGTGCTCTACGGCGCGAGCGGCGGCCTTGGCACCGGGGCCACGAAGAACACGCACCTCGAGCAGGGCCAGGGCACCGGCTCCATCGCCGCGTCGGCCTCCGAAGCGGGCGACCGCATGGGCCACTCCCTCGCCGCCGGCACCACCGCCGAGGGCAAGCCGTGGATCCTGATCGGCGTGCCCGGTGAGGCAGTCGGCTCCCTCGCGAAGGCGGGCATGGCCTTCTACGTGCACGGCAACACCAGCGCCACGCTCCACCAGGACAAGCCGAACGTCCCGGGAGAGGCGGAGGCGAACGACGCCTTCGGTGACAGCGTCACGGGCGACGCCAACTACATAGCCATCGGCGCCCCCGACGAGGCCATCGGCTCCCTCGCCAAGTCCGGCACCGTGGCCGTCTTCAGCCACAAGCTGGACGCCGAGGGCCGGCCCACCGTGATCACGGGCATCGACCAGGACAACGCCGCCGTTTCCGGCTCCGCCGAGGCCGGTGACGAGTTCGGCTCGGCGCTGGCCATGGTCGCGTTCCGCACCTCGGGTGCCATGAGCGCCAACGAGTCGTTCCTCGCGATCGGTTCGCCCGGCGAGGGCGTGAGCGTGAACGAAGTCAACAAGGCCAACTCGGGCCGCGTCGTCCTCATCCGCATCGACGCCGCTGGCAACTGGACCTACGTCCGCGAGTACATGCCCGGCACCGCTGATGACACCGTGAGCGGCACCTCCGAGGCCGACGACCGCTTCGGCGAGACCGTGACCGTCGTGAACACCGCCCCCCGTGCGACGGGATCCACAGCGACGCTGCGCCTCGCGGTCGGCGCGCCCGGCGAGGCCATCGGTACCGCCACCAAGGCGGGCGCGATCTCGACGTTCTCGCTCTTCGGCGCGGCCGGAGACAACGACCGCTGGATCGAGGCCGGCGACGGTGACGGCGTCCCCGGCCCCCCGGGCGCCAACCAGTACCTGGGCCGCAACATGCACTACACCGGCACCAAGCTCTACGTCGGCATGCCCTACGGCCCCGGACTCGGCGCCGTGCACGCCCTGCCCATGTCCAACACCAACGGCGGCACCGTCGCCGCGGTGACCACGTACCAGCCCGGCACAAACGGCCTCCCGGCCGCCGGCGCCCGCTTCGGATACGCGGCGCGGTAGCCACACCGGACGGCGGATACAGCCGCCGCCATCCAGGAGTCCCCGACGGTCCGACGAGACCGTCGGGGACTCCTCTTTGTCGCGGCAGGCCGGGCAGGGCCTGGATCAAGGGCGATGGGTCACATGGACGGCTGCCGCGGCGGCGCCGGCCCGAGTGAGCGACTGCTGTCAGCCACTACCGTCGATGGCCCCCGCAGCGAGCCTCGGGTTCTAGCTAGGAGTCGTCGCAACCCCCAGCTCAAAGGGTGCGATGGAGTTCGAGATCCGCACGGCGCGGACGGTGGCCCAAGGGCGCCGAGCGGGGATCGGCGATGAGCGGCAGCAGCGCATGGACGTAGCCCTGGCTCTGGAGAACGCCGGGCATGACCCGGGGACAGTACACGCGGAAGAGGCGCGTGCGCTGGTACAGCGGGACGTTCGCCTGTTGGAGCCTGCGCAGGCCGGTGCGCTGCGTTCGTCGCCACTCGACGTACATCGGTCGGCGGAGCGTGAAGAGGCGATCAGGTCAGTCGCTTGCTCCACGGCGGCACAAGAGGGCCGGTGGGCTCGGGGACCGCGGTGGATCGCCGCGCGGAGTGATCGGAATGAAAACGTCCAGGGGCGTCACCGAAGGCTTCGGTGACGCCCCTGGATGTATCGATCAGCAGAGCTGCGGCAAAGCCGTCGCTCAGCTCGCGGGGACCGCGTCGTGGCGGGAGGCCTTGCCGAGCGCCACGGGCCAGTGCGCCAGAGCCGCGGTGGCCCCGTACCAGGCCAGCAGCCCGGAGAGCGCGGCGACCCACCCGGCGGCCTTGCCCAGCCCGGCGCTGTCGGCGAAGGCCCCGGTCGCGAGGAGCAGCAGGGAGAGGGTGAACAGGGCATGGACGCCCTGGCCGAAGAGTCCGCTCGGCGCGCCCAGGGTGAGGGTCAGCGCGAGCAGGGCGAAGAGGACGAGGAACATTCCGGCCGCGTCTGGCGAAACCTTCTCCCCGGCCCCCGAAGCCCAGGTGAACCAGAAGGCGCCGAGGCCCGCGAAGGCCGTGCCGTTGAAGCCGTTGCCGCCGCGGAATTCCAGCATTCCCAGGACGAACAGGGCGATACCGCCGACGTACATCGCGAGTGCCACGGAGTCGGCCGCGCTCACACCGCCGACGATGCCGGTGTGGCCGATACCGAACGCGAGAAGGGTGAGACCCAGGGCGATGTTGCCGAGGGTCGAAGTCGAGGCTGCGCTTCCCGCAGAGCCACCATTGTCCACGGCGGGCTCCCTTCGATCTGCAGTTGTTTGCTGTCTCCCAGCAGCACTTATTTACCCTTTACAGGGTGCACAACCGCACAATCGACGTACAGCCGGTTACGGAATGACAACAACCGGTCGCTGTGCGCGCTTGGCCAGTCGGCCGGCCACCGATCCGAAGATCCGGCCGACCATCCCGTGCGTGGAACCGACGACGATGGCGTCGGCCGAATACTCGCGGCCGACCTCCTCCAGCTCGTGGCAGATGTCACCGCCCCGCTCGACCAGGATCCACGGCACTTCGGCCAGGTAGTCCGCGCAGGCCAGTTCCAGACCGAGCACCTCGGTGCGGTGGTCGGGCACGTCCACGAACACGGGGGGCTCACATCCGGCCCACACCGTGGTGGGCAGCCGGTTGGCCACATGGACGATGATCAGACCGGAGCCGGAGCGACGTGCCATACCGATCGCGTACGCGAGGGCGCGCTCGCTGGAGGTGGAGCCGTCGAATCCCACAACGACCCCGTGCCGGAAGGCCGGATCGCAGGGAAGGCGCGCCTGTTCCACCGCGCGCACATCGGCGGCGGACGCGGGGTCGGCGAGCCGTTTGCGCTTGCGGTCCGCGGGTTCGGAGTATTCGTGACCGGCCATGGGTGTCTCGGCGAGGAGGTCCTTGGAGGAAGCAACAGGGCGAAAGCGGCGACGCTGGGTGACGGAGCTCTGTCCGGGAAGCTTCTTCCCGGCCCGTATCCCCCAGGGTACGGCGACACCCCTTTGCTGCACAGGGCTTGCCGCCCTTGGAGAGCGTCCCAGGGAGCATGCCGGAGCGAGCGCGCCTTGGCAATGGCCGCTGCCCCCTACAGCCAGTGACGAGTCAGGTCCGAGCCACCCGTGCGCACAGTGACCGAGCCGCGTCGTGGGGCGTTGGACAGGAGTCCGACCGTCCAGGAAGAGCCCGCAGGGAGCACGCCGTGCCCGGTCATCCGGTTCACCCCGTCCAGCCCGCTCAGCCGACGCAGCCCGTCCGGTACACCGACACCACGCCGCATTTCACCCCCTCCCCTCTTCACTCGTCCGTGCACCCCGGCAGACGCCCCCATGACGACCCCGCGGGTGACGTGGTCCGCTGGGCGGCCTTCAGCTGCCTGCTCGTCCCCGTGGTCCTCGTCGTCTACGGGACCTCCTTCGGCGGAGCCGCCGTCGCGACCCTCGGCCTGGTCGCCGTCACGGCCGTCTGCCGGGCGATGCTGCGCTATGCGGAGAAGACGGAACGCGCCGCGGCCCGCGTCCTGGCGGAGGAGCGGCTTCCGTCCGCCCATCGCGGCCGGCACTCGCGGGGCGGGAGCGGAGCCCACCGCGGCTGCCACGGCTCGGCAGCCCCGACCCCGCACGACTGACCGGTTCGCACACCCACACCCGCACGTTTTCAGCCAACTTCCCGGCAGGATGCCCCCCTTGCCGGAATGTCCGGCCAACGCCCCCACCACCGGCGACGACCGAGCCCGGGGTGCCCCCAGACCCCACGGGTACTGGCCACGGCCGGACGGCGCGCTTCCCCCTCCGGTAGCGGAGCGGAACCCTTACTGATCGAATGCTTTTCGCCAAGTTGCCAAGTCGACATAGCGCTGCGTGCTGAACTTGTCACGCCGACACCACGGGACGCAGTAGATTCGATCATGTATTTACGGCGGGGGATCCACGTGCAAGGCCGAGGGGAAACGTGCAGGTGCGACCAGACCAAGGAGTCGCGACACCCAAGGGGGGCTTAGCGCCATGAGCCAGGATTCCACCGCCGTCGTCGCGGACGCCGGCCGGAAGCTCGCGGGGCGTCGCCGCAGGGAGATCGTCGCGGTGCTGCTCTTCAGCGGCGGACCGATCTTCGAGAGCTCTATTCCACTTTCCGTGTTCGGCATCGACCGGCAGGACGCGGGAGTTCCACGCTATCGACTACTCGTATGCGCCGGTGAGGACGGTCCGCTCAGGACCACCGGCGGACTCGAACTGACCGCGCCTTACGGGCTGGAGGCGATCGCCCGGGCCGGGACGGTCGTCGTGCCCGCCTGGCGCTCCATCACCTCACCGCCGCCGCCCGAGGCACTCGACGCGCTGCGTCTGGCGCACGAGGAGGGGGCCCGGATCGTCGGACTGTGCACGGGAGCCTTCGTGCTCGCCGCCGCCGGTCTGCTGGACGGCCGGCCCGCGACGACGCACTGGATGTACGCGCCGACGCTGGCCAAACGGTATCCGTCCGTCCATGTCGATCCGCGCGAGCTGTTCGTCGACGACGGCGACGTACTCACCTCCGCCGGCACGGCGGCCGGAATCGACCTGTGCCTGCACATCGTGCGCACGGACCACGGCAGCGAGGCGGCCGGTGCTCTGGCCCGCCGGCTCGTCGTGCCGCCGCGGCGCACGGGCGGCCAGGAGCGCTATCTCGACCGGTCGCTGCCGGAGGAGATCGGCGCCGACCCGCTGGCCGAGGTCGTCGCCTGGGCGCTGGAACACCTCCACGAGCAGTTCGACGTGGAGACGCTGGCCGCCCGCGCTTACATGAGCAGGCGCACCTTCGACCGGCGCTTCCGGTCCCTGACGGGCAGCGCGCCGCTGCAGTGGCTGATCACCCAGCGGGTGCTCCAGGCGCAGCGGCTGCTGGAGACCTCCGACTACTCGGTGGACGAGGTCGCCGGGCGCTGCGGGTTCCGTTCGCCGGTCGCCCTGCGCGGGCACTTCCGGCGGCAGCTGGGGTCCTCCCCGGCCGCCTACCGCTCGGCCTACCGGGCACGCCGGCCGCAGGCCGACGTGGCGCAGGTGGCCCAGCTCTCGGACGGCCCCGTTCCGCACCAGCGCACGCCGCAGCCGCAGCGGGCGGCCGCGGCCCTGGCCGCGGCGGGTCCGACCGTGACGGAGCTCTACGCCCCGGGCCGGGTCCTGCGCGAGCACGCGTAGTCACGCCTGACCCGCACAACGGGTACGGAACGAGAAGGTCCCCCATCGGTCATCCCCGGTGGGGGACCTTCCGCTCATGCGGTCCGCTCCCCGGGGGACCGCATAAGGTGGGACACATGAACGATCGCATGGTGTGGATCGACTGCGAGATGACCGGGCTCTCGTTGACGGACGACGCACTTATCGAGGTGGCCGCACTGGTCACCGACTCGGAGCTCAACGTGCTCGGCGAAGGCGTGGACATCGTGATCCACCCGCCGGACGCCGCCCTGGAGACCATGCCCGACGTGGTGCGCGCGATGCACACCGCCTCCGGACTGCTCGACGAGCTGCCCGGCGGAACCACCCTCGCGGACGCCGAGGCCCAGGTCCTGGCGTACGTACGCGAACACGTCAAGGAAGCGGGCAAGGCCCCGCTCTGCGGGAACTCGGTCGGCACCGACCGCGGATTCCTGCTGCGTGACATGGCCGCGCTGGAGGCGTACATGCACTACCGGATCGTGGACGTGTCCTCGATCAAGGAGCTGGCGCGGCGCTGGTACCCGAGGGCGTACTTCAACAGCCCCACGAAGAACGGCAACCACCGGGCGCTCGCGGACATCAAGGAGTCCATCGCCGAGCTGCGCTACTACCGGGAGGCGGTCTTCGTGCCGCAGCCCGGGCCCGACTCGGACACGGCCCGGACCATCGCCGCCAAGTACGTCCTGCCCGGCGCGTAGGACAGGGCCTCGGTCCGGGCTTCGCTTTCCGGAGGGGGCACGGGGAAAGGGGGGAGCGAGCACCCTCCCGGACCCTGTACCCTTTTCTTCGGCCGGTCGGTTTCTGCGACCGGACATGGTGGGTGTAGCTCAGTTGGTAGAGCACCTGGTTGTGGTCCAGGTGGCCGCGGGTTCAAGTCCCGTCACTCACCCTGCGAGAGGGCCCCGGTACGCGAAAGCGGAACGGGGCCTTCTGCATGTGCACCGGGGGCCTTGCCTGGGCGCCCCGCGCGGGCGTGCCCGGGACCGCCGGGGCAGCGGTCAGGTCGATTCCCGGACGACCAGCCGGTTCGGCAGGACGACGGCGACCTCCCCCGCCTCCCCCGAGATGCGCTCCAGCAGCATGCGCGCCATCGTGCGGCCCATCTCCTCGACCGGCTGCCGCACGCTGGTCAGCGGCGGGTCCATGTGCTGGGCCAGCACCGAATCGTCGAAACCGACCAGCGCCACATCGTGGGGAATCCGGCGCCCGGCCGCTCGCAGCTCCCGCCGGGCGCCCGCCGCCATGACGTCCGAGGCGGCGAAGACCGCGTCGAGCGCGGGACGCCGCTCCAGCAGCTCCCGCATGGCCCGGCGGCCGCCGTCCTCGGTGAAGTCGCCGACCGAGATCAGCAACTCGTCCACGCGGTGTCCGGCATCGGCGAGGGCCTTCCGGTAGCCGTCCAGCCGGCACTGGGCCCCGTACACGTCCAGCGGGCCGGTGATCGTCGCGATCGAGCGGCGGCCCCGCTCCAGGAGGTGGCCCACGGCCTCGGCCGCGCCGGCCAGGTTCCCCGAGTCCACGTACGGCAGCGTCTCCGCGGCCGAGCGGCGGCCGCTGATCACCGCCGGGATGCCGAGCTCGGCGAGCAGCTCCGGCAGCGGGTCACCGGCGTGGACGGAGACCAGCAGCACCCCGTCGACGCGGTGCCCCGAGAGGTACTGGGCCAGGCGCCGGCGCTCGCGGTCGCTGCCGGCGAGGGTGAGGACGAGCTGGATGTCGGTGTCGGCCAAGGTGGCGCCGACCCCGCGCACCACGTCCGAGAAGTACGGCTCGGCGAAGAACCGGGCCTCGGGCTCGGGGATCACGAGGGCGATGGCGTCGGTGCGGTTGGCGGCGAGGGCTCGGGCGGCGCGGTTGGGTACGTACCCCAGCTCGGCGACGGCTGCCTCGACGGCGGTCCTGGTGTGCTCGCTGACCTTGGCGGAACCGTTGATCACCCGGGAGACCGTGCCGCGGCCGACACCCGCGCGCGCGGCGACCTCCTCCAGTGTCGGCCGTCCCCCGCTACGCCCATGCCCGTTCATGGTTTCCTCCCGGTTGTGAATCTACCTCTTGACGACTGTGGGAGCGCTCCCACACTGTGGCACACGACACCCCCGCAGGTTTCGCCTTTCAGGGAGGCTCCACATGCGCGCTCAGGCCCGAACCCGAAGAACCCTCCTCACCCTGGGCACCGCGGTCACCGCGGCGGCCCTGCTGCTCACCGGATGCGCGCAGGACGCGGCGCCCGGGCCCGGGGCGAGCGGCTCCGCAGGCGGCGGAGGGGCGAAGACCACCCTCACCGTGGGGGTGTTCGGGGCCTTCGGCCTCCAGGAGGCCGGCCTCTACGACGAGTACATGGCGCAGAACCCCGGGATCAAGATCGTCCAGACCTCCATAGAACGCAACGAGAACTACTACCCCCAACTCCTCACCCACCTGGGCACCGGCAGCGGGCTCGCCGACATCCAGGCCGTCGAGGTCAACAACATCGCGGAGATCACCGCCACCCAGGCGGACAAGCTGGTGGACCTGGCCAAGGCCCCCGGCGTGGACAAGGCGGCGTACCTGCCCTGGAAGTGGGCGCAGGGCACGGCGAGCGCGGCGAAGGGCGGTGCCACGGTCGGCCTCGGCACCGACATCGGGCCGCAGGGCATCTGCTACCGCAAGGACCTCTTCCAGGCCGCCGGGCTGCCCACCGACCGGGGGTCGGTCGGCGCGCTGTGGGCGGGCGACTGGAACAAGTACCTGGAAGCGGGCAAGGCCTACCAGGCCAAGGCAGGCGCCGGAAAGGCCTTCGTCGACTCGGCGTCGGGCGTGATGGCGGCGGTGACCGGAAGCAGCGGCCAGCGCTTCTACGACGACGAAGGCAAGATCGTCTACAAGACCAACCCCGCCGTGCGCGGCGCCTTCGACATGGCGGCGCGCTTCGCCACCGAAGGGCTGAGCGCGAAGCTCCAGCAGTTCACCCCGGGCTGGGACCAGGGCTTCGCCAACGGCGCCTTCGCGACCATCTCCTGCCCGGCGTGGATGCTCGGGTACATCCAGGACAAGGCGGGCCCGGCCGGCAAGGACCAGTGGGACGTGGCCCAGGCGCCGAAGCCGAGCAACTGGGGCGGCTCCTTCCTGATCGTGCCGAAGGCGGGCAAGCACACCGAGGAGGCCGCGAAGCTGGCCGCCTGGCTGACGGCTCCGGCGCAGCAGGCCCGGCTCTTCGAGAAGCGGGGCAGCTTCCCGAGCGCCAGTGCCACCTACGAGCTGCCGGCGGTGTCGCAGGCGCGGCACCCGTACTTCGGCGGCGCACCGATCGGCGAGATCTTCTCGCGGGCGGCGCAGGGCGTGCCGGTGACGGTGCTCGGCCCCAAGGACCTGGTGATCGCGCAGAACCTGGCGGACATCGGGATGCTCCAGGTGGACCAGAAGGGGCGGACGCCGCAGGAGGGCTGGGAGGCCGCGGTGAAGGCCATCGACAACGCGCTGGACCAGTGAGGCGATGACGACCGACGACACCGCCGCCGTCCTCTCCCCCTCCTCCCCCCGCCCGGTGCGGGGGGAGGAGGAGAGGGGGGCCGGGGGCGGCGCCGAGGGCCCCGGCCGGCGCCAGGTGTGGCGCTCGCGCCGCTACCGGTGGGACCTGCGCGGGAGCCCGTACGCCTTCGTGGCGCCCTTCTTCCTCTTCTTCGCCGCCTTCGGGCTGTTCCCGCTCCTGTACACGGGGTGGGCGGCGCTGCACCAGGTCGAGCTGACCGACCCGGACAGCATGACGTGGGTGGGGCTGAAGAACTTCACACGGCTGTGGGCCGACGAGTTCTTCTGGAACGCGCTGCGCAACACGGTCACCATCGGGCTGCTGTCCACGGTGCCGCAGCTGGCGATCGCACTGGGTCTGGCCCACCTGCTGAACTACAAGCTGCGTGGCTCGGCGTTCTTCCGGGTCGCGGTGCTCACCCCGTACGCGACCTCCGTGGCGGCCGCCACGCTCGTCTTCGTACTGCTCTTCGGCCGGGACTACGGGATGGTCAACTGGGTCCTCTCGGTTGTCGGGTTCGATGCCGTGGACTGGCAGAACGACACCTTCGCCTCCCAGTTGGCGGTCTCCACCATCGTGATCTGGCGGTGGACCGGCTACAACGCGCTGATCTACCTGGCGGCCATGCAGGCCGTGCCGAACGAGTTGTACGAGTCGGCCGAGCTGGACGGAGCCTCGCGTCTGCAGCAGTTCGTCCACGTGACGGTGCCCTCGCTGCGGCCGACGATCTTCTTCACCTGTGTGGTGTCGACGATCGGGGCGACGCAGCTGTTCGGCGAGCCGCTGCTCTTCAACGGCGGGGCGGGCGCGACGGGCGGTTCGGACCACCAGTTCCAGACGCTCGGGCTGTACCTGTACGAGCAGGGCTGGGTGAATCTGCACCTGGGGCGGGCTTCGGCCATCGCGTGGGCGATGTTCCTGATCCTGCTCCTGATCGCCGGCGCGGCCCGGCTCCTCCAGGCATGGGCCCGGGCCCGGGAGCAGAGCCGGGAACGCGGTGCGGGCCCGGGCCGGGCCGGGGGCCTGGGTCGGGCCGGGGGCCGGGGCCAGGCCGGGGGCCTGGGTCGGGCCGGGGGCCGGGGCCAGGCCGGGGGCCTGGGTCGGGCCGGGGGCCGGGGCCAGGCCGGGGGCCGGGGCCAGGCCGGGGGCCGGGGTCGGGCCGGGGGCCGGGGCCAGGCCGGGGGCCGGGGTCGGGGCCGTGGAGAAGCTCGGGAACAGAGCACGGCACAGGGAGGGAAGGCTTCACGATGAGATCACTGCGCGCGGGCAGGCTGACGTACGTCATCCTCGCCCTCTTCACGGCCGGATCGCTCTTCCCCCTGGTGTGGACGGCGATCGCGGCCTCCCGCACCAATACCCGCCTGGCCCAGACCCCGCCGCCCTTCTGGTTCGGCGGGAACCTCGGCCGCAACCTCCAGATCGCCTGGACCGACGCCAACATGGGCACGGCCCTGCTCAACACCGTGGTCGTGGCCGGTACGGTCGCCGCCGGCACGGTGGTCTTCTCCACCCTGGCGGGCTTCGCCTTCGCCAAACTCCGCTTCCGCGGACGCCGGCTGCTGCTCGCACTGGTGGTCGGGACGATGCTGATCCCGCCGCAGCTGAGCGTCGTCCCGCTGTACATGCTGATCGCCCAGCTGTCGTGGACCGACCGGCTCCAGGCGGTGATCCTGCCGACCCTGGTCTCCGCCTTCGGAGTGTTCTTCATGCGGCAGTACCTGGCGCAGGCACTGCCGATGGAGCTGGTGGAGGCCGCCCGCACGGACGGGGCGAGCTCGCTGCGGATCGTGTGGCACGTGGTGTTCCCGGCGGCCAGGCCGGCGATGGCGGTGCTGGCCATGCTGACCTTCGTCATGGCATGGAACGACTTCTTCTGGCCGATCGTCGCGCTGACCCAGAACGGCAGCCCGACGGTGCAGGTGGCCCTGACGGGCCTGGGCCGGGGCTACATCCCCGACCAGTCCGTGATCATGGCGGGTGCGCTGCTCGGCACGCTCCCGCTGTTTGTTGTGTTCCTCGTCTTCGGCCGCCAGATCGTGGGCGGCATTATGCAGGGAGCGGTCAAAGGATGACGGATACGCACATGCGCCCGGGCTCCGGTACGGGTACGGGCCTGCGGTTCCCGCAGGGCTTCCTGTGGGGTACGGCCACGGCGGCCTTCCAGATCGAGGGCGCCGCCGATCAGCGCGGGCCCTCCATCTGGGACACCTTCTGCCGGATCCCGGGCAAGGTGCACGGCGGTGACACGGGGGACGTGGCGGTGGACCACCACCGGCTCTGGCGGCAGGACGTCCGGCTGATGGCCGAGCTGGGGCTCGGGGCGTACCGGTTCTCCGTGTCGTGGCCGCGCGTGCTCTCCGGCGGGATCGGCTTCTACGACGCGCTCGTGGACGAGCTCCTCTCGCACGGGATCAAGCCCTGCGTGACCCTTTACCACTGGGACCTGCCGCAAGCGCTGGAGGGCGCGGGAGGCTGGCCCCAGCGGGAGACCGCCTATGCCTTCGCCGAGTACGCGGCGACCGTGTCCGGAGCCCTCGCCGACCGGGTCGAGCTCTGGACCACCCTCAACGAACCCTGGTGCAGTGCCTTCCTCGGCTACGCCTCCGGGGTCCACGCCCCCGGCCGCACCTCCCCCGCCGACTCCCTGCGCGCCGCCCACCACCTCAACCTGGCCCACGGCCTGGCCGCCTCCGTCCTGCCCCTCTCGGCCCGCGTCGGCATCGCCCTCAACCCCAGCGCGGTACGCCCGCTGACCGACTCCCCCGCCGACCTGGACGCGCGGCGCCGTATCGACGCCCTGGCCAACCGGATCTTCACCGGGCCGCTGCTGCACGGGGCCTACCCGCAGGATCTGGTGGCGGACACCGCCGCCCTGACCGACTGGTCCTTCGTACGCCCCGGCGACGAGACCCTGATCCACCAGCCGCTCGACTTCCTGGGCGTGAACTACTACACCCCGGCGGTGGTCTCGGCCGCTCCCGAGGGGGACGGTCCCCGCGCCGACGGTCATGGGGCCACGGGGCACTCCCCCTGGCCGGCGGCGGACGCGGTGGCCTTCCACCAGCCTCCGGGCGAGCGGACCGACATGAACTGGTCGATCGACCCGACCGGCCTCTACGACCTCCTGATGCGCTTCACCCGCGAGGCACCCGGTCTGCCCCTGTTGATCACCGAAAACGGTGCTGCCTACGCCCCGGACGTGCACGACCCCTTGCGCATCGCCTACTTGGAGTCCCACCTGACCGCGGTCCACCGGGCGGTACGGGACGGGGCACCCGTCGAGGGTTACTTCCTGTGGTCCCTGATGGACAACTTCGAGTGGTCCTACGGCTACAGCAAGCGCTTCGGCATCGTCCACGTGGACTACGAGACCCAGAGCCGCACCCCGCGCTCCAGTGCCCACTGGTACGCGCGGCTGGCCCGCACGGGAGTCCTGTGACCCGTCTGCCTCCGCGCGGCCCCTAGGCGCAGAAGGCGTCGGTGTGGTCCTCGGCCCAGGTCTCGAAGGTGCGGGCCGGGTGACCGGTGAGGCGCTCCACCGCGTCCGTGATCTCGACCGGGAGCCCGTCCGTGGACGCCCAGTAGCGCAGCAGCGCATCGGCCTCGGGGCCGGGTATGAAGCCCTCGACCTCGGACTTCCACTGCTCCGGGGAGACGGGCTCCCAGGGTATGGGCCGGCCGATCGCCGCGCCGAGTACCGCGAGATGGGCAGCGGACCGCGGACTGCCGGCGGCGTCGGGATGGAGCACCGATGAGGAGGGCAGGAGGACGACGTGCTCGACGCCGGCGGTGACGGCCTCCCTGACAAAGGTTTCGACGGCGGAGGCCCCGGCGTAGAGGAAGACGGAGCGGACACCGGCGAGGGCGCCCGGGAAGTTCGCCGGATCGGTGAGGTCACACCGGACGGCTCCGTCGGTGTCCGGATCACGGGAGCCGAGCCGGTGGGGAATACCCCGGGCGGTGAGGAGGGCGGACAGACCGCGGGCGACGGCGCCGCGAGCGCCGGTGATGAGGGTGGACATGGCACGTTCCTGTTTCCTGGTTCCTGGTTCCTGGTTCCGATAGAGTAGATACGTGGCGCAGATTCTTCGCTGTGCATCTTCTGCGCCACACAGGTAAATCTGGAGCATGGAGTAGCCGATGTCAACCAATTCCCCCCGTACGGGTGATGAGTGGAGCCGCGCCGAGCTGCTCGCGCGCATCGTCACGGAGAGCCAGCGGCACTACGCCGACTACTCGCTCTTCAACCAGGCACTGGCCGACCACGTCGGCCTGCACCCCACCGACATGCAGTGCATCGCCCTCCTCGATCTGGAGCCCGGCCCGGTCAGCACCGGTGACATCGCCCGGCTCACCGGCCTGACCTCCGGCTCCGCCACCCGGCTCGTGGACCGCCTGGTCAAGGCCGGCATCGTGGAGCGGCACACGGACCCGAACGACCGCCGCCGCTCCCTCGTCTCCCTCGCCCCCGAGGCACGCGAGCGCGTCGGCGCGGCCTGGGACGCGCCCGGCCGGGCCTTCGGCGCCGTACTGGAGGGCTACTCCGACACCGAACTCGCCGTCATCGCCGACTACCTGCACCGCGCCGCCGAGGTCGGCCGGGCCCAGGCCGAGCGGCTGACCTCGGGCGACACCGGCTGACCGGCCCGTCCGGTCAGTGAACAGCGGCTTCCCCGGGCCGCTTTGGGGCGCTACGGTCGAGCACAACGGGCCATGACGCGCGCCGGAGAAACGGGAGGGGCGGCGTGCGGATGGAGGTTGTCCGTGACCCGGTCCACGCCCGTTCCCCCGCCCGATTCCCCGCCGTCTCCCGTCCCGATTCCCCCCCGAATAAGAACGGGAGCCCGCCCACAAGCAAGTCCCCCGCCAGCGCGCCGGACGACGCGTCCGCCAGCGCGTCCGCATCCACAGCCGCCGGCTTCCGGGGCGTCTTCGCCCTCGGCGGTACCGCTCTGCCCCTCTACGCGTTCCTCGCGCGACTGCCCGCCGCGCTGTCCCCATCGGAACGCTCCTGCTCATCAACGAACGCGACGGCATCGGCGACGCCGGCGCGGTCGCCGCCGCCCTGTGGCTCGGCCAGGCCCTCGGCGGCCCCGTCATCGGCCGTTACGCCGACCGCCGCGGCCACCGCCCCGTACTGCTCGTCGCCTGCGCCGCGAACGCCGCCGTCCTCGGCCGCCCTCGTCGCGGCCGTCCTGGGCGGCCTGCCGCTGGCCGTACGGATGGTGCTCGCCGTCGCCGCCGGGCTCACCGTCCCGCAGATCGGGCCACTGGCCCGGGCACGGTGGTCACGGCTCGCCGGCGAAGACAAGAGGTTGCTCGGCTCCGCCCTGTCCTTCGAAACCACCCTGGACGAGGTCGGGTTCATGGTCGGCCCCGCGCTGGCCGGGATCCTGGCCGTGACCGTGCATCCGGCGTCGGCGCTCGTGCTCGCGGCCGGGCTGATCCTCGTATGCGGCACGCTCTTCGCGCTGCACCCGACCGCGCCCGGCCCGACCGCGCCCGGCCCGACCGCTTCCGCGTCCACGACCACGACCACGACCACGGGCCGAGGGTCGCCCTCCGGCGTACGCCTGTGGTCGCCGGGCCTGGTCCTGCTGTTCGCGATGGCCGTGCTCCAGGGAGCCGCGTGGAGCGGTGCCAATACCGGGGTCAACGCACTCGCCGAGTCACTCGACCGGGCGGGCGCGGCCGGGCTGGTGTGGGCCGCCATGGCCGTGACCAGCTCGATCGCCGGCTTCGTGACGGTGGCCCGGCCCGGCTCCGCCGACCTGGCCGTGCGGCTGCGCTGGACCATCACGGCCCAGGCGCTGCTGACGCTGCCGCTGCTGGCGGTGTCGGGGCTGCTCGGCGCCACGTTCGCGCTGGCCGGGATCGGGCTGGCCGTGGCGCCGCACCTGATCGCGCTCTTCGGACTGGTGGAGCGCACCGGCCCAGCGCAGCGGATGGGAGAGGCCATGACCGTGGTGGCAGCGGGCTGATCCTCGGTCAGGCGGCGGCAGCGGCGGCCGCCGGGCCCCTGGCCGCGGTGTACGGGTACCGGGCGGCCTTCGCCGTATCGTGTGCGGCCGCCGCAGCCTCCGCGCTGCTGGCACTGGTCGCGGTGGGCCGGGTGCGCTTCGGCGCCCCTGACCCTGACCGCACCCCAGCCCCCGCCCCGGGCCCGGGCCCGGCCCCGGCCGCCGGCACCACGACGGGCACACCGCCCGCCGGTCGCCGAGGAGCGCGGCGGCGGTGACGGTGACGGTGCCGAGGTGGACATGGACAGCAGCCCCACGGTCTCCCCGCTTGCAGCGATACGGCTATGCGATGACCGCGGTGGCTTCGACTTCCACCAGGAGGTCAGCTTCGCCACGTCATCGAAGGAGCCGCCGACACCGGCGAGAGCGGTGGCGATATTGTGCTCACGGCGTGCCCATGTTGACCGCACTGTTCACCAGCGCGGGAGACGAACCGGACCGATGCCGCCGGTCGGTTCAGCACGGCTGGGGCCGGACGGCCGCCGCAGCCCGGTCCGGCGCTCGTGATCGGAAGGACTCTCCCTAGTCCAGGATCCCGACGTCGTAGAAGAACTGGTACCGGGTCGGGTCGTCGGGCAGGAACCAGTGGAAGCCCTCCTCCAGGAAGACCGCCACGACGTTGACGGCGAGGACCAGGCCCAGGAACCACAGCGCCGCCGTCCCCACCGTCCGGTACGGCCCCGGCCCGTCCGCCGGCACGGCGCGGCCGGCCGTCGAGTGGGCGAAGGCCAGGACGATGCCGATGCCGACCACCGAGGCCTGGAAGAGGATCCAGGCCCATACGTACAGGTGGAGGCCGAACACCTCGCTCCCGTACCCCTTGTCACCCGGCAGGATGTGCAGCATCGTCTGCCGCCAGGACGCGAAGGAGCCCGCGACGACCCCCACGAGGGACAGGCCCCAGCCCGTCATGTAGTCGCGGCCGCTCACCACCCCGTACGTCAGCGCCGTGCGGATGATGTACGCCGCGCCCATCGCCGCCAGCAGCATGAACATCCGCTGCACGACGCAGAGCGGGCACGGGTACTCCCACAGCCCGAACTGGTAGAAGAGGCCACCGCAGACGACACCCGTCCAGCCGACGGTGAAGAAGCACGCGAACCAGTACTGGGTCCGCCCCGGCAGAGCGCCCCTTTCCGGGGCCTCCGGGAGGAGGCTCTGCATCGCGGCCACCGGTCAGTAGCTCAGGTTCAGGGCGAGGCCGCTGGTGATGTGGTGGGCCATCAGCAGGATCACGGCGATCAGCATGACCCACCACGCCCCGAGCACGACCGTCCGGGACGACTCCCGGTACATGGCGATCAGCGTGGCGAGGAGCCCGCCGAAGATGAGGGTGTCCATGCCGCGGACCGTATCGACGCGGGGACATACCGGCTGCTAGGCGCGCCCCCGCGTACGTCGGTTGCCGCGCCCCGGCGACGCCTCGCCCGACCCCTCACTTCGGGCCCACCACGCCCGACCCCTCACGCCCGGGCGCCCTCATCCCCGCCCCTCCCGCCCGGGCGCCCTCATCCCCGCCCCTCATCCCCGCCCCTCACCCCGGTCGCCGCGCCGCTTGCGCCGCCCCCTGCGGCCCCGCACTCCTCCCGCCTCGCCGCGCGTCCGCCCGTCCAGCGCGATCCACACCCGGACCTCGGTCCCGCCGAGCACCGAGCGGCCCAGCCGCACGTCACCGCCCGTCGATTCCGCGACCCGCCGCACGATGTCGAGGCCGAGGCCCGTCGAGCCGTCGCGGCCGCCGTCGTTGCCGCGCCGCAGGGCGGCATCCGGGTCCGCGATGCCCGGCCCCGCGTCCGAGACGAGCACGATGACCGCGTCCGACGCGTCGTGGACGTCCACCGCGAAGGGCGTGCCCTCGGGGGTGTGCCGGAAGACGTTGCCGAGCAGGGCGTCGAGGGCGGCCGCGAGCTCGGGCCGCGCCACGGGGATCCGTACCGTACGGTCCACCCCCGCGAGCCGCACCTCGCGGCCCTCGTCCTCCGCCAGCGCCGACCAGAAGGCCATCCGGTCGCGGATCACCTCCGAGGCGTCGCAGCCCGCGCCCGCGCCCGCGCCGACCAGGCCGGTGGCCGGGCGCTGCTCACGGGCCGTACGGATGATCGTGTCGACCTCGCGCTCCAGTTGCTCGACCGCCTCCCGGGTCTGCTCGGCCGCCGGCCCGTCCCCGAGGGAGGCCGCGTTGAGCCGCAGCACCGTCAGCGGCGTCCGCAGCCGGTGCGAGAGGTCGGCGGCCAGTTCGCGTTCATTGGCGAGGAGTTCCACCACCTGGTCGGCCATCGCGTTGAAGGCGACGGCCGCCGAGCGCAGTTCCTTCGGCCCGTCCGCCGGCACCCGCGCCCCCAGCCGGCCTTCGCCCAGCTGGTGCGCCGCGTCCGCGAGCCGCTCGGCCGGGCGGACCAGCCGGGCGCCGAGCCGGTCGGCGACCGCCACGGAGCCCACGATGAGCGCCAGCCCGACGCCCGCGAGGACCAGCCAGGCCGTCGCGACGCCATTGCTGACCTCGCTCTCCGGTACGAAGATCTCCACCACCGCGATATCGCCCGACCCGAGTGCGGTCGGCTGGAGCAGGGCGGAACCCCCGCCCGCCACCGAGGCCGTCGTGGCCCGCCCGATCCGCCGGGTCTGCGCCACGGCGTGTTCGCCCGCCCAGCCGTCCCCGATGTCCACGTGCGGGCTGTCGCCGATGGCGGGCAGGTGGACGGCCATCCGCCGGGCCGCGCCCATCTGCGTGGACTCCACCGCCCGGCGCAGCTGCACCGGGTCGGTGGTGATGGACAGCGTCGGCCCGATGGTGGCGGCCTGCCGCTCGGCGTTGGAGAAGGCCCGGTCGCTGGCCATCTCCTGGACGACGAGCCCGAGCGGTACGGCGAAGGCCACGACCACCATGGCCGTGACCGCGAGGCACACCTTGACGAGCGCCCACCTCACAGCGGCGGCTCCAGCTTGACTCCCACACCCCGCAGCGTGTGCAGGTAGCGCGGGCTGGCCGCCGTCTCGCCGAGCTTGCGGCGCAGCCAGGACAGGTGCACGTCGATGGTCTGGTCGTCGCCGTACGCCTGCTGCCAGACCTCGGCGAGCAGTTCGCGCCGGGCCACGACCACCCCGGGCCGTCCGGCGAGGAAGGCCAGCAGGTCGAACTCGCGCCGGGTGAGGTCCAGTACCGTCCCGTCGAGCTCGGCCTGGCGGCGCAGCGGGTCGATCGCCAGCCCGCCGACGCGCAGGACGCGCGAGGGCGGTTCGGCGGCGGCCGCCTGGGAGCGGCGCAGGACGGCGGCCATCCGGGCGGAGAGGTGCTCCACGGAGAAGGGCTTGGTCAGGTAGTCGTCGGCTCCGTCGTTGAGCAGCCGGACGATCTCCGCCTCGTCGTCGCGCGCGGTCGCGATGATCACGGGTACGTCGGTGATGCCGCGCAGCATCTTGAGCGCCTCGGAACCGTCCAGGTCCGGCAGGCCCAGGTCGAGGATGACCACGTCGAAGCGGTGGTGGGCGACTTCGCGCAGGGCCTCCAGGGCCGTGCCGACGCTGCGCACGATGTGCGAGGCCTCGGTCAGGTGCCGGATGAGGGCGGAACGTACGAACTGGTCGTCCTCGACCACGAGCACACTTGCCATGGCCCGCACCGTAGCCCATTCGGGGGACCCGGGAGGCGTCGGGCCGCATCGGCGGCGGGTGGTGCAGTATGGCCCCTGATGCGACGAGGACTGATACACGCCATGGCTTGGACGCTGGCGACCGGGGCCGCGGTGACGCTGTCGTGGTGGGGCGTGCACACCGTCATGTCGGGCACCGCCTACGATCCGCCGCTCGCGGTTCCGCTCACCACGCAGCCGCTGTCCTCCTCGACGCACGGGGACCGCACCGGGGAGCCCACGGAGCCCGGTTCGCCCTCGCCGTCGCCCTCGCCCGTCGCACCCGCGGCGGCCTCGGCTCCGGCGTCCGTCACACCGTCCCCCGCCGCTCCGTCCCCGCCCAAGGCCTCCGGGAAGGCCGCGCCCGGCGCGCGCCCCTCGGCGCAGGCGGGCGGCGAGGACGCGGGCCGGGTGAAGGCCTACCCCGTCTCGGGCGGCCGGGTCGTCTTCGACCTCGGGGAGTCCTCGGCCGAGCTGGTGTCCGCGACGCCGGCGGCCGGCTGGCGGATGCAGGTGTGGAAGCTGGACACGTGGATCCGGGTCACCTTCACCCGTGACGACCGCGAGGTGTCGGTCTTCTGCACCTGGCACGACCACCCGCCGAGGGTGGAGATCGTCGACCCGTGAGCGTGTCCCTTCCCCTCCACCTGAGTCCTGTCCAGGCGATCTTCGTGGATCGGGCCGCGTTGTCTGGTGCGGTGCATCGCAAGGCGAAGGGGCGCAGCTCGTACGTGGCCGTACTCGCGCGCTCCGACAACCCGGGGGCCCCTCCCAGCGGTAGCTGGGGGAGAGGCGCCGTGCCGGGCAGCACGGGCCCGCGGAGATCGCCCGGACAGGCCTAGTGGAAGACCGAGGGCGGCGGCAGCGGTGAGGCCACCGCGGAGGCGTCGGCCACCGGGGCCGCGCCGCCCGTGAACGCCGCCAGGGCGCGGCCGTGCTCGACCCGGCCGGGATGCGGGTCGCTCGCCACGCGCCGGGTGAACTCCGCGACGGGCAGTTCCCGGTCCGCGGCCACCAGGACCGCGTTGCCGAAACGTTTCCCCCGCCACACCACGGGATCGGCCGCCAAGGCCAGCTCCGCGAACCGGGACGCGGCCGTCGCGATCTGCCCGCGCAGGTGGGTGAGCGGCGGCCCGTCGGCGAGGTTGGCGACGTACCACCCGGTGGGCGCGAGGGCGCGGCGTACGTCGTCCAGGAACTCGGTGCTCGTCAGGTGCGCCGGGGTGCGCGCGCCGCTGAACACGTCCGCGATCACCAGGTCCGCCCAGCCGTCCGGCACCTTCGCCAGGCCCGCCCGCGCGTCCACCGCCCGGACCCGGACCCGCGCCTGGGGATCCAGCGGCAGGTGTTCGCGTACGAAGGCGACCAGAGCGGCGTCGATCTCCACGATCTGCTGGGTGGAGCGGGGGCGGGAGGCGGCCGTGTAGCGGGCGAGGGTGAAGGCGCCGCCGCCCAGGTGCACCACGTTGAGGGGCTGCCGGGCGGGCGCGACGAGGTCGATCAAGTGTCCGATCCGCCGCTGGTAGGCGAAGTCCAGGTATCCCGGATCGTCGAGGTCCACATGTGACTGCGGGGCCCCGTCGACGAGCAGCGTCCAGGCCGCCGAGCGCTCGCGGTCGGGCGCGAGCTCCGCCCGGCCGCCGCTCACCTGCCCGACGACCGCTTCGGCGCCGCCGCGTCCGCGCTGCCCGCCCCTGCCCCTGCCCGTGTCCCGGTCCCTGACTCTGTCCTTGCCTGCCACGGTCCCATTGTGACCGGTCAGCGGCAGTTGTCGGCCGCCTCGATCAGCCGGGCCGCCTCACCGAGCGCCGCGCGCAACACCTCCGGGTCGGTGACGGGCTCCACCGCGTCCGGCGGGAGCAGCCAGCCCGTACCGCCCGGGGTGGGGGCGGCGGCCTCGCCGAAGCGCATTCCGCGCCCGTTGGTCTGCGTACAGGCGCTGCCCGGCAGGTCCCAGGCGTCGGCCGTGCCGGGCGGGACGAGGAAACCGAGGGTGTCGCCGGACCCGTCGTGCAGAACGGGGCCCACGCCGCCGGCCTGGCTGGCGGCGCGGCGGATGATGTCCACTGCCTCCAGGCCCTGCCGGGTCGGCACGGTGACCAGGTCCGGCGCGTCGATCGGGGTCGGGCCGGGTGCGGGGAGCGCCCCGGGTGCGGGCGGCGAGGGGGGTGCGGTGCCGATTCCAGTGCTCTCCATGCCGGCCTCCACCAAGGGAACCCCTCCTCGATCCGCGTACGAGCCGGGAGCGGTCAGTCGCCTCCCACTCCGCATGGGTTCAACGCACGGGAACGTCAACAGGTGCGGCGGCAAGACGCTGCAAAGGATGGCAGTTCATGGCGGATCGCGGGTGAGATATCCGTTTTGTAGCCAAACACCGTATGAACGCCCTGTCGCTGGCGGTACGTTCATGCGCGCCGGGCTCAGCTTCACATGTCACAGCACCGGCGGTGCGTTCCTTGCCAGAGAGGCCACGTCCATGGCGGCGTCCCCCCACTCACCCAACTCCTCGTTCCGGCGGCTGCGCGGTCAGCACTCCCCGGCCGAGTTCGCGGCCCTGGTGCGCCGGGCGGCGAAGGAGATCGGCGAAACGGTTTCCTGCGACGCGCGTTACGTCGGCCGGGTCGAGTCCGGCGAGATCCGCTGCCCCAACTACGCCTACGAGCGGGTCTTCCTCCACATGTTCCCCGGCCGCACCCTGGCCGACCTCGGTTTCTCCGCGCGCGAGGCCGTCCGCGGCCGTGCGGCGCGGCGGGCCCCGTTCTCCACCCTCCCCCACCCTCCCCGTCCCAAGGAGAGCGACGTGCTGCGTCGCGCGTTCATGGCGGGCGGCTCCGCGACCGTGGCGGCCGCGACGCTCACCCTCACACTCACCCTGCTGGGTGACACCCGCCGCATCCCCTCCCGCGCCGGTGAGTCCGAAGCCGCCGCCGTCGAGGACGCCGTACGCCAGATCCGGCTGCTGGACGACCGGCACGGGGCCGACGCCCTGTACCGCAAGGCCGCCGAACCCCTGCGCACCGCCTACGCGCTGCTGGACGCGGGCGCCACCCGCCAGTCCACCGAGGACCGGCTGCACGCGGGCGCCGGTGAACTGGCCGTGTCCGTCGGCTGGCTGGCCCACGACTCCGGGCGCTTCGAGGACGCCCGCTCGCACTACGCGGAGGCCCTGGCGACGGCCCGGGTGTCGGGAGACGCGAGCCTGGAGGCGCACGCCTTCAGCAACATGGCCTTCCTCGCCCGGGACTGCGGTCGTTCGCGGGAGTCGGTACGGGCGGCCCAGGCGGGCATCCGCGCCGCCCGCTCCCTCGGTTCCCCGCGGCTGCTGTCGCTGCTCGCGCTCCGGGAGGCGGGCGGCTGGGCGGGGCTCGCGGACCGCAGGGCCTGCGAGGAGGCGCTGACCCGGGCGCACCGGGAGTTCTCCCGCGGCGAGGCGGGCGCGGACCCGGAGTGGATGTCCTTCTTCGGCGAGGCCGAGCTGGAGTTTCTGGAGGCGCGGTGCTGGGCGGTGCTCGGGGAGCATGCCCGCGCGGCCCGGCACGCGCGCCGCGCCGCGGACCTCCAGGGACCGCACTTCGCCCGGAATGTCGCCCTCTACACCGCCGAGCTCGCCGGCAACCTCGCTCACGCGGGGGCCCCCGACGAGGCCGCGTGGGCCGGTGGCCGGGTGCTGGACCTGCTCGACGAGGTGCAGTCCACCCGGGTGCGCTCCATGCTCGCGCAGACCGCCCGCACCCTGGTCCCGCACCAGCGCTCGCCGCGCGTGGGCGCCTTCCTGACCCGGCACGCCGCCGGCTGACCCGGAGACGGCGCCCAACCCGCCGCCCGCCGTCAGCCGTCAGCCGCCGACGTACTCGTAGACCCCGCCGTCCGGGTGCCGGACGACGGCCCGGTGCCCGTTGGGCGTGGCGGTGGGGGCGGCGATCACCTCGCCGCCGGCGGCCTCGCAGTGCGCCACCGCCGCCTCCACGTCCGCGACGGTGAGCGTGGCGGCCACCCCGGCGAACCGTTCGGCGATCCCGTCGGGGCCGCTGAACAGTAAGAACGGCCCGACGCTCGCGAGGTCGAGCCCGGCGAACTCGAACCTGGTGGCCGGCTGACCGGTGAGCCGTACGTAGAAGTCCAGCGCCGGGCCCAGTTCGGCCACACGTCGCCGCAGCACCACGGAAGTAATCGTCATGCCCTCATCCTCCCAACCGGCTCGGCACTCGACTCGCCCCCGCACTAGAGGAATTGGCGAGGGCCGGTGCTTGCCGGTGCGTGCCGGTCAGGGCCGGGCCTACGCGTCCAGGTGTCCCGTGTCGTTCCAGCGCTCCAGCGCGGGCGCACCGTAGGCCCACCCGAGGACCGAGAGGGAGGTCGGCTCCAGACGGATGCGGGCGCCGAAGGAGGCCTCGAAGCCGAGCCAGCGGGCCGCCAGGGTGCGCAGGATGTGCCCGTGGGCGAAGACGAGGACGTCGCGCTCGGCCGAGCGGGCCCAGCCGACCACCTCGTCGGCGCGCGCCGCGACATCGGCCACGGACTCGCCGCCCGGGACGCCGTCGCGCCAGATGAGCCAGCCGGGGCGGACCGCCTGGATCTCGGCCGGGGTCATGCCCTCGTAGTCGCCGTAGTCCCATTCCATCAGCGCGTCCCACGGCTCCGCCCGGGCGCCGAAGCCGGCCAGGTCGCAGCTCTCGCTCGCGCGGACCAGCGGGCTGGTGCGGACCTCCGTGCCCCGCAGGCCCTTCCACGGGTCGCGGGCCAGCCGGTCGCCGAGCAGCTTCGCGCCGCGCTTGCCCTCCTCCAGCAGGGGCACGTCCGTGCGTCCGGTGTGCTTGCCGAGCTGGGACCACGCCGTCTGGCCGTGGCGGGCCAGCAGGATGCGGGGGGCCATGTGAATCTCTCCCGGTCCATGAGAATCCCGCGCGCTTTACGGTGATTCCGTCGTCCGACCATCATCCATCACATGAACGCCCGGAAAGCTCCCGCGTCCCTCCAGGGCAGCGAGGAGCCGGTTTCCGCGGTCCGTCCACGATTGTCAGTGGCGGATGGGAGACTGCCGCGGTGAGCTCCTACCCGCCCAGCGGCCCTCCCCGGGGGACCGCGCCGCCGACTCCGCTGCCGACTCCGCTGCCGACCCCGCGGACGACGACGCTGCGCCAGCGGCTCGCGGATCTGCGCGGTCCCGCCGTACCGCCCCGGCCGCTCGACGCCCGGGCGCTCGCCGCGCTCGCCGCCAACCCCGGCTGCGACCGACGCGCCCTGCTCGACGGCGCCGGGGTGGACAAGTCCGCGCTCGCCTCGGCCCTCGGCTCGCCCGCCCCCTTCGGGCAGTCCCAGTTCGCCATCGTCCGCGGCAACTCCTTCGAGGCCAAGGTCAAGGGCGACGGCGGGGCGGAGCTGCTGCGGCTGGTCCACGAACACCTCGGCGCCGGAGCCGAGCCGCCCGGGCCCGGCGCCCGCGTCCCCGACCTCGCCGCCGCCGGGCCCGAGGGCCGCGCCGCCCGCACCGCGCTGGCCCTGCGCGAAGCCACCGCCGCCGGGCGCGCCGTCGGCGCCTGGACGCTGCTGGACCACCCGATGCTGGCGCTGGAGGTGGCCGGCTCACCCGCGTACCTGGAGCCGGACGCCGTCGTCGTGCATCCCGACGGCCGCTGGACCGTCGTGGAGATCAAGTCGTTCCCGATGATCGACGGCGGCGCCGACGCCGCGAAGGTGGGCTCCGCCGCCCGGCAGGCCGCCGTCTACGTGCTGGCCCTGGAGAAGACCGCCGAGAAGCTGGACGGCGCCCGGGTCGGGCACCGCGTGCTGCTGGTGTGCCCCAAGGACTTCTCCAACCTGCCCACCGCCTCCCCCGTCGACATCCGCCGCGAGCGCGCCGTGACCGTGCGGCAGCTGGAGCGGCTGACCGGGGTCGAGGAGCTGGCCGCGGCGCTCCCCGAGGGGCTCGGCTTTGACCCGGCCCGCCCCGCCGAGGAGCTGACCGAAGCGGTGTCCGCGCTGGACGCCGCCTACGCCCCCGAATGCCTGGCCGCCTGCGAGCTGGCCTTCCACTGCCGGGACCGGGCCCGCGCCGCCGGCGAGGTGACCGCGCTGGGCCGTTCGGTACGGGGTGAGCTGGGCGCGCTGACCACCGTCGGGGGAGCCCTCGCGGCGGCCGCCGGCTCGGGTCCCGCCGGCGATCCCACCGCCGAGGCCCTGCACCACGCGGCCCGCTTGCGCGCGGAGGCGCTGGAGCTCGCCGCCGCCCGCCTGCCGTACCAGCGTCCGGAGACCCCCGCATGCCCCTGCTGAGCACGCTGGCCCGGCTGGAGGCCGTCCGCGCGGGCCGCGCCCAGCCGCTCGCGACCGTACGCCATCGCCACCTCAGCCCCCGCCCGATGGTCTTCGTACCGCTCACCACGGCCGGTGAGGCCGGTGCTCCGCTGGGCGCCATGGTCGGCACCGACCGGCACGAGCCGCGGGTCTTCGTCGTACCGCAGCCCCGCGACCGGGACCTGCGCTGGCAGTTCCTGGCGGAGCTGGCGGCCGAGGTGCTCGGCTACATCGACTCGTACGCGGACGCCGTGGAGCCGGCCGAGCGCAGCGAGACCGATCCCGAGACGGGCAAGAAGGTCAAGGTCGAGACGGAGCTGTGCCGGGACGCGCCGCAGCTGATCGTGCCGAGCCGGGCGGGCATCGAGTACGTGCGGCTGCTGGGGCGGTCGATGCGGTTCCGGCGCACCGCGGAGGAGGATCCGGACCATCCGCATCCGGCGCCCGCGCGGGTGCCGATGCTGGGGCGCTGGTTCACGCACCTCGCCGAGCGCTCCCGGGTGCCCGGGTCCTCGATGCTGGTGTCGGCGACGGATCTGCTGTCCCGGCACTGGGCCACCGGCCAGAGCAATCTGGAGGACCAGCACCTGGGCGCCCTGCTGGCCTGGATCGATCCGCCCGCCGGCGCCTCGGGCGCGCAGGCGGCCCGCCGGGCGGAGCTGGGCCGCGACCAGGACGGCCTCCTGCTGTGCCCGCCGGCCGGCCCGGCCACCGACCCGGCCTTCGACAACAAGGCGCTGGCGCCCGCGATCGCCCGCTACGACGCCGCCCGGTCGGCCGCGTCAGCCCGCCCCGAGGCCGGCGACCGCGCCCTGCGGGAGGCCGAGCAGGCCGTCCGCGACGCCGTCGTACCCCAGATGCGGGGCGCCTGGCGCCAGACCTGGGAGGCGCTCGACCTGCTGCGCGCGCTGCCCCCGGGCGAGTACGCCGAGGAGCGCTGGACCCGCGACCGCTGGTCGTACACCGGCCACCGGGACCGCGTACGGGCGGGCGAGCCTCCGCAGCCCCGCCGCGACGACGCGGTGACGGCGGCCCAGAAGCTCGCCACGCGCGAGACCGAGCAGGTGCGGCTCGACGCCCAGGAGGCGCTGGACGACCCGCTCGTGATGGCCGGCCGGCGTCTGGCGGGCGAGGCCTTCGCGGGCGAGGTCACCGAGGTGGTGATGGAATGGACCGAGTCGAAACGGCCGAGTCCGCGCCCGCTGGTGACGGTGGCCACCGAGGACCGTCCGCAGCTCGCGGACGGCAGCGGCGCGAAGGTCTTCCGCTCGCTGGACGGGCGCCCGCAGTCCGCCCGGTTCGTCCGGTACGAAGACGACGGGCGGCTCGTGCTGCGGCTGCTGGACAAGATGGGCCGCGGCCGGGAACCGGAGCCCGGCTCGGTGCCCGAGAAGGGCGAGCGCGTCTGCTGGACGCTCTTCGAGCACGACGCCCGCGGCGGCCCGAAGCTCCCGGACCCGGAGCAGACCCCGTGGACGCACGGCGGCCCGCCGGGCTCGGCCGCCGGGACCCGCCCCGACACCGTGACCGACGAGGACATCCTGTGACCGCGACCGCCTCCTTCGATCCGGGCGCGGCGGCCGCACGGGCGACCGCCGCCATCCTGCACGACACCCTCCACGGCGGCGAGCGCGGTGTCGTCGTGGACTCCCCGCCCGGAGCGGGCAAGTCCACGCTCGTCGTCCGGGCGGCCCGCGAGCTGGCCGCGGCCGGGCGCCGCCTGATGGTGGTCGCGCAGACCAACGCGCAGGTGGACGACCTGGTGCTGCGGCTCGCCGACAAGGACCCGGAGCTGAAGGTCGGCCGCCTGCACAGCAGCGACGGCGAGGCCTTCGATCCCGCGCTGCGCGAGCTGCCCTCGGTCACCCTCTCCGCCAAGCCCGGGGAGCTCGCGGACCTGCCGATCACCATCTCCACGGCCGCGAAGTGGGCCTACGTCAAGGACGCCGAGCCGTGGGAGCACGCCATCGTGGACGAGGCGTACCAGATGCGCTCGGACGCGCTGCTGGCGGTGGCCGGCCTGTTCGAGCGGGCCCTGTTCGTGGGCGACCCGGGCCAGCTGGACCCCTTCAGCGTGGTCGGCGCGGAGCAGTGGGCGGGCCTGACGTACGACCCCTCCGCGTCGGCGGTGACCACCCTGCTGGCCCACAACCCGCAGCTGCCGCAGCACCGGCTGCCCGTCTCCTGGCGGCTCCCGGCGACGGCCGCGCCGCTGGTCTCCCGCGCCTTCTACCCGTACACGCCGTTCCGCAGCGGTACGGGCCCGGGCGAGCGGCGGCTGTCGTACGGGGTTGCCTCGGACGGATCGGGCCCCGACCGGGTGCTGGACGAGGCGGCCGAGTCGGGCTGGGGGCTGCTGGAACTGCCCGCGCGCCACACCCCGCGCACCGACCCGGAGGCGGTCCGGGCGGTGGCCCTGGTGGTCCGCCGCGCTCTGGACCGGGGGGCGGTGACCTCGGACGAGCACTCCGAGACCCCGGCGCCGCTCACCGCCGACCGCATCGCCGTCGGCACCGCCCACCGCGACCAGGCGGCAGCGGTGCGCGCGGCCCTGACGCTGCTGGGGGTCGGCGGGGTGACGGTGGACACCGCGAACCGGCTCCAGGGCCGCGAGTACGACCTGACGGTGGTGCTCCATCCGCTGTCGGGGCGCCCGGACGCCACGGCCTTCCACCTGGAGACGGGCCGGCTGTGCGTCCTGGCCTCCCGGCACCGGCACGCGTGCGTGGTGGTGGCCCGGGCGGGCATAGCGGAGCTGCTGGACGACCATCCCTCGACGGAACCGGTCCAGCTGGGCGTGACGGTGAAGTTCCCGGACGGCTGGGAGGCGATGATGTCCACGTGGGACTTCTGGTCCAACCACCGGGTGGTCTGGCGTCCCTGACCGCCATTCCCTTGCCTGCTCGGCAGGCGATCAGCACGGCGCCGCACAATCCGCCGGACGGAGTCCGGCCCCCGCCGGAGGCGGCCCATCGAAACCGCCCGGACGGCTGGGAGGCCAACCACTCGGTCCTTGGCCCACCTGGCGGAACACCGCGTCGCCTGGCGGCCGTGACGTCCGCGCCGCGGGCGTCGGCGGCGGGGGCGTCGGCGGCGGGGGCGCAAAGGCCGGGTCCGGGGGTGACGGCGAGGGTGACCGGGTCGGCGGCCGAGCACCTGCTCGACTCCCGCGCCCCTCGGCTTCCCGGTCTCCTCGTGCGCACCACGGCTCGTAGGGATGTTCCAGTCCGGCCCTGTGTGCCCTTGCGCGGCGTTGGACAATGGACGGTGGCCCGGAAGGATTTCGCACGCGCAGCAGGAGGACACGCATGGCAGAGCCCGAGCGGACCGAGCGGAGGCTGCGGCCCGCGCCGCTGCTCTTCGAGCCCTCGGAGGCGGCCACGGACCCGGAGCACTTCTTCGATCTGGAGTCCATCGACGACCCCGGTGAGCTGCTGGCCCGCGCCACCGAGCTGACCCTCGCCTTCCGGGCGGCGCAGGAGCGGGCGGTGGAGTTCCAGGCGCTGGCGGCGGCCCAGCTGGCGGATCCGCGCCGCTTCGACCGCCTCACGCCGGCGGTGATCGCCGACCAGGCGGACTGGACCGAGGACTATGCCCGCAAGATGATCGAGTTCGGCGAAACCCTGCAACGCGACGCGGGCCCCGAAGGCCCGTAGCCCTCGGCGGTGACCGCCGCCGCCCGGCGGCCACGGCCGGCGCGGGGCGCGGGCCGGGACGGGAAGAGGAGGGAAGAGCGGCAGGGCGCAGCGCCGAGCTCACCCGGCTGGCATATGCGGGGCGCAACATACCGCAGCAGGACCCGCCCTGTCCCGGATTCCGGTAACTCACCGAGAACGGAACATTACGAGCGGTAGACCTGAAGGCATGACGACGCTGACGACGGCTCCCGCCTGCCCCACCCTCGACGCACGCACCGCCCCCGCCACCCACGTCACCCCGCAGGGCGCCGCCTGGCTCGCCTCCGCTTCCGCCCACCCCCGGACGACCCTCGCGCTGTGGGAGGCCCGCCCCACCGCGACGGCCGTACTGCCCTGCGGGACCGCCTTCGACGTCGTCAACGTCCCGCTCGTCCTCGGGCGCCGCGTCCTGGACCTGCTCTGGGCCGAGGGTCCCGGCTCCGGCCCGGTCGCCGTCCACCGCGGCCGGCTCCTCCTCTTCGCCTCGCCCGGCACCGCCCACCGCCTTCCCGCCCTGCTGGCGTGGGAGGAGTGGGGAGGCTCCCGCATCGCCCCGGCGCCCCTGTGCCACGGGCGCGGCGACGCCGTCACCGTGCCGCCGCTGGCCTCCGCGCCCGGACCGTCCCGCTGGCTCGTGGCCCCGGACGCCCGGACGCCGTGGCTCCCCGGGCCGGACGCCCTGCTGTGGGCCTTCGTACGCGCGGCCCGTGCCTGCGGCCCCACCACGGACCTGCGGGTATCGATTTTTCCTTCCGCCGATCCGGGTGCTAATGTCTACGACGTCAGCAAGCGCCGCTAGCTCAGTTGGTTAGAGCAGCTGACTCTTAATCAGCGGGTCCGGGGTTCGAGTCCCTGGCGGCGCACAGACGGAGGAAGGCCCCCACGCGAGTGGGGGCCTTCTTCGCGTTCCCCGCGCGGTCCCGGGCCCCTACGTCGTGACCTTGACCGTGTAGGCGCCCGACCGGGTCCGGTCCGCCACCTCGATCGTGATCCGCTCCCCCGGCACCGTGTACGTTTCGCCGACCTCCAGCGGCGCGTCCGCCAGCGGCGGGTACACCGAGCGGTCCCAGCAGGCCTCCGACCCCGGATGGCCGTCCAGTACCTCGATCGGTCCGCCGCCCGACACGGCCTCGTTGCGGACCCGGTAGACCAGCACCCCTTCCGTACAGGTGTCCCCGTCGTTGCCGGCCGAGCCCCGCGCCTCGATGGCGATCGCGCTCCCGGTGCCCGTACGGACCACCGCGAGGCGGGTCCCGCCGGTGCCGCCCCGCGGCGGGGTCTTGGCCAGCGGCTGCAGGGTGTGCAGCGAGGAGCCGGACTGCACGCAGTCCACCTGCGACGCGTCGAGCCAGCCCAGCTTCCACTTGTGCCAGGCGAAGAGGTCCGGGGCCATGCCGAACTGGCTGCCCATGACGTCCCAGTCCCCGACGTAGGTGTCCCAGTCGCCCTTGCCGTCCGTCGGCCGGTGGTAGAGGTCGGGCAGGTCGAAGACGTGGCCGGTCTCGTGGGCCAGGACGTTGCGGTCCGGCGGGTGCTGCTCGAAGACGGTGACGATCCGCCGCAGCGGGGCGCCGTCCGCCATGATCGGGCGGTCGAAGTTCACCACCTTCGTGGCGTCGGAGTCCACGCCGGGCGCGTCCGGGTCGGCGACGAAGTACACGATGTCGTACTTGCGGAAGTCGACCGCCGCGTCGGCGGTGGTGACCGCGTCCCGCAGGTAGGCCGCCCGGTGCCCGGGGGCCCAGTCGCGCTGTATGCCGTACGCGGTGGACGGCTTGGGCATCCGGATCCACCGCTTCTGCGGGTGCGGGACCAGGTGGAAGCGCCCGTACGAGGCCCGCTCGAAGAAGTCGCTGGTGGCGGGGAAGTAGTCGCCGGTCAGCTCCTGCGGGGTGAGGGTGGGCCGGTGGTCGGGGAAGGAGAGGAAGACCATGACCGCGTCGAGGGTGCGCTCGGGTCTGGGGTAGGCCCGGTTCCAGGTGTCCAGGCCGAGGGAGTGGTGCGCCGTCGTGCGGGACAGCGCGCAGGGTCCGGCCCCCGAGTCGGCCACCGCCGGCCCCGCGACGAGCGACATGGCGGCGAGCGCCGTCAGGGAGGTCAGCGCCGCCGCCGTGCTGAGCAGGGGGGAGCGGTCCACTCCCCCGGGTGTCTCCTGTCGCGGCACATCGACCTCCGGTGGTGGATTTCTGCCCTTTCGACCACCTTGAGGCGATTGTCTTACTAATGCCCTGTTCCGCTGCCCCACACGAGTGAGCGGCGCGGCAAGCCGGTGACCCCCGGACTTCACGCACCTCCCTACAGAACGTCACGACCGATCAGGTGAGGTCAGTGGGCGCTTCCTGATGCTCAAAGCCGCGCAGAAACGATCGCCCGCCACCCGGCCGACGATCCGTCATCTCGCCGTCATCCCGCTGAACTACCGCCGCCCGCCCGGCGACGCCGCTGGATGGGGCCTCCCGGCAGCCTCTATGATCGACACACTTTCCTGCACGGACACTCACGAGCACTGCGGGAGCCAACGGTGAGCGGAACCTCAGAGGGAACCGGTTCGGCGGCCGACAGCATCCGATCGGCCATTACGGAACGTCACCCAGCACTGTCGGCAGCCCCGTCGGCATCGGTCGGCCCGGCGCTTCCCCGCACCGGGGCCGAACAGAACGACTACCGGGCCGCCTTCAACGCGGCCCACCTCGCCATGGCCGTCGTCGACCGCGAAGGCTATGTCGTCACCGCCAACCAGGCCCTCGCCGGGCTGCTGGGCACCGAGCCGCAGGCGCTCGCCCGGCAGTGCGCCGCCGACCTGGTGGACCTGGCGGCGGAAGCCCGTACGTGGGGCGCGTACCAGGAGGTGCTGCGCGGGCGGCAGGCCCGGCTGCGCTGCACCCGCCGCCTCAAACACCCCGACGGGCACTCCCTGTGGACCGAGGTCACCCTGGGCCCCGTACCGGGCACCCGCGACGTGCTGCTGTCGGTCGCGGACATCAGCGACCGGCGGGACCTCCAGGCGCGGCTGCGGCACCTCCAGATGCACGACCCGGTCACCCGGCTGCCCAACCGCGCGCTGTTCTTCGAGCGGCTCTCGGCCGCCCTGGAGGCATCCTCGTACGAGCACGGCGGCACCGGCCGGATCGGGCTGTGCTACCTGGACCTGGACGGCTTCAAGGCGGTCAACGACACCCTGGGCCACCGGGTCGGCGACCGGCTGCTGGCCGCCGTCGCGGCCCGGCTCACCCAGTGCGCCGACCAGAGCGGCTACGGGCGGACCGGCGGGCATCTGGTGGCGCGCCTGGGCGGCGACGAGTTCGCACTGCTGGTCGAGGACTCCACCGGGACGGAGCAGCTCGCGGACCTGGCGCGGAGCGTGCTGGCCTGCGTACAGGAGCCCTTCGACCTGGCCGGGCAGCGGCTTTCGGTCTCCGCCTCCATCGGGGTGGTGGAACGGGCGGCGGCCGGGACCTCGGCGACCGGGCTGATGCAGGCCGCCGACACCACCCTGTACTGGGCGAAGGCGGACGGCAAGGCCCGCTGGACCCTCTTCGACCCGGAGCGCAACGCGCACCGCATGACCCGGCAGGCGCTCTCCTCCACGCTGCGGCCCGCCGTGGAGCGGGGGGAATTCGCGCTGGAGTACCAGCCGCTGGTGGAGCTGGAGAGCGGGACGGTGCGCGGGGTGGAGGCCCTGGTGCGCTGGAACCACCCGCAGTTCGGCACGCTGACGCCGAATCGGTTCATCGGGATCGCGGAAGAGGACGGCTCCATCGTCCAGTTGGGACAGTGGGTCCTGCGGACCGCCTGCCGGCAGGCGCGGCGCTGGCAGGTCGAGCAGCCCAGCGACTCCCCGGTCTTCGTGTCGGTGAACGTCGCGGTGCGCCAGGTGTGGGACTCGGACCTCGTGCGCGATGTCGCGGAAATCCTGGCCGAGACGGGGCTGGCCCCGCAGCTGCTGCAGCTGGAGCTGACGGAATCGGCGGTGATGGGCTCGGCGGGCCGGCCGCTCCAGGCCCTCCAGGCGCTGAGCGACATGGGCGTGCGGATCGCCATTGACGACTTCGGCACCGGCTACTCGAACCTCGCCTACCTCAGCCGGCTGCCCGTCTCGGTGCTGAAGCTCGACGGCTCCTTCGTGCGGGGCTTCCGTTACGAGGAGGGCACGCACCCCAATCCGGCCGACGAGACGATCGTCGAGGCCCTGGTGCAGCTCGCGCACCGGCTGGGCCTGACCGTGACGGCGGAATGCGTGGAAACCGCCGGCCAGGCGGCCCGCCTGCGCCGGGTGGGCTGCGACACGGGCCAGGGGTGGCTGTACTCCCGCGCCGTGGCCCCGGAGGTGATCGCCGGGATGATCAGCCGCCAGGCCGCCGCCGGCCTGCGCCACGGGTCCGCCCCGCATCCCCTCGTGTGAGGGGTGCGGGGCGGTCCGTCACTCGGCGCGGGGTGGGGGGATCAGCAGGCGCCGAGGTCCTTCCAGACACCCCATTCACCGGTGGTGCCCGGCGTCTCGTTCTGCGTCCACCACTGGGCCTTCCACTTGCGGCCGGCGTGGGAGACCTCGCTGCCGCCCGTGTAGACGGCGCCCGCGACGTACGCCGGCGTTGAACCGCAGCCCGCGGGAGGAGTGGTGGGCGGGTTCGTCGTCGGAGGGGTCGTGGTCGGAGGGGTCGTGGTCGGGGGCGTCGTGGTCCCGCCGAGGGCGTCCGAGATCTGGTTGAGCAGCGTGGCCTTCTCGTCCAGGCCGAGCAGGGAGTACATCATCGCGCCGGCCAGGCCGCGCTGCTTGCCGTAGTCGACCCGGGCCTGGACGGACTTCTGGTTGAGGCCGGTGAAGAACTCGCCGTCCTTGTAGAAGTACGAGGCCTTGGCCCGGTCGTCCCAGAAGGTGTGCGCCGGGCTGTCTACGGTCCCGCCCAGCTCCTTGTAGTGGGCGATGCCGGGCTGCTGGCTGAGGGGCCGGGCGGCGGAGGCGCCGGTCGCGGGCTGGGCGAGGCCGCCCGCGGTACCGGCCGGGATGCCCTTCCAGCCGCGGTAGTAGAACTCGTAGCCCAGCGTCAGCTTGCCCGCCGGGAACCCGCCGGCGATCCCGTAGGCCGGGTTGCCGTCGACCCAGGAGTCGATGGCGTTGTCGATGCTGTACTTCTCGGTGCCGGGCTCGATCGGGTCGGTCGGGTCGGCCGCGGACGGGTACAGCGGGGACTGGTGGTACGTCGGCCCGTCGCCGTCCCAGGCGCCGTGCATGTCGTAGGTCATGATGTTCGCGTAGTCGAGGTACGCGCCGATCTTGTCCGTCTCGATGTGCTTGATCTTGTCCTGGCCGGCCGGCAGCGCCGAGGTCAGCAGGTACTTCTTGCCGCCGTTGGCCCGGCCGTGGGCGTCGAGCTGCTCGCGGAACTCCTTGAGCAGCAGCGTGAAGTTCTGCTTGTCCTCGGGGGCGTAGTGGTTGCCCAGGTGGCCGCCGGAGGAGCCGGGGTACTCCCAGTCGATGTCGATGCCGTCGAAGATCCCGGCGGCGGCGCCCTGGCCGCCGAAGCCGCCCTCGACCGGCAGATCGCCCTTGATGTACTGGCCGATGCAGGAGGACACGAACTTCTTGCGGGAGGCGTCGGTCTTCGCCGCGTCGCTGAAGTACTTCGAGTACGTCCAGCCGCCGAGCGAGATATTGATCTTCAGGTGCGGATACTTGGCCTTCAGCTGCTTGAACTGGTTGAAGACGCCGACGATCGGCTGGTCCCACTTGTCGGCGACCCCGCTGACGCTGTCCGCCGCGCTGAAGGACTTCTGGTAGTCGGCGTACGCGTCACCCGCGCCGTCACCGGCGTTGGGGTTGTTGTCGTCGCCCGCCGCCTTGTTGGCCTCGAAACAGGTGAGCTGGGTGGGGTGGATGTTGCCGAAGGAATAGTTGATGACGTCCAGCTTGCCCGCTATGCCGCGGGTGTCCAGGTGCTTGGGGTAGAAGGCGTTCCCGTACACGCTCCACTGGTCGTAATAGGCGATGCGGATACCGCCGGCCGCGGCGGTGGCCGGGGCGTCGGCGGCCCGGGCGTCGGCGGCCCGGGCGGTGCCGAGCCCCGCGAAGGAGGCCAGCGCTCCGGCTGCCAGCGCGGCCGTGGCGGCGGCCGCGATGAGGGGTTTACGGATGTGCATGAACTGCCTCCGGGGGGTGGGAGGGAGGAGCGACAAGTGCGGGTGGGAGAAGTGATAGCGATCACCGCAGGCCCGAGTCAATGGTTTGGACCAAAGAAGGACTAGACCACTCGCGCGCCAAATCCCCTCGTCAGAGAGGTGAGAGCACATCAGAAACCGCCCGCCACCCCGGGTGACGAGCGGTTTAAGGGTCCCTTCAGGAAGCCTCAGGCAACCCCTGCGCAAGGTTTCGGCAACAGACCAGCCGAACTCCCTTCGCCTACGGTCAATCAGCTACGGGCTCGCGCACCGGCATCGCGTACGCATCTGCGATGAGCTCGTACGAGCGCGACCGGGCCTCGCCGCTGTGCGCGCTGGCGGTCAGCATCAGCTCGTCGGCCCCCGTCCGCCGGACGAGGTCGTCCAGTCCGGAGCGCACCTCGTCGGGCGTGCCGTGGACGATGTTCGCGAGCCAGCCGTCCACGAACTCCCGTTCCGCGGCGGAGAACGGGTACGCCGCCGCCTCCTCGGGCGTCGGCACCAGCCCCGGCCGCCCGCCGCGCAGCCGCAGCATCGCCAGGGCGCCGGTGAGCGCCTGGGCGCGGGCCCGCTCCTCGGTGTCGGCGGCCAGGGCGGAGACCCCGATGACGGCGTACGGGGCGTCCAGGACCGCCGACGGCCGGAAGGCCTGCCGGTAGAGGTCGAGCGCGGGCAGGGTGCCGGCCGCCGAGAAGTGGTGGGCGTAGGCGAAGGGCAGGCCCAGTTCGCCGGCGAGGCGGGCGCTGAAGCCGGAGGACCCGAGCAGCCACAGCGGCGGCCGCCCGGCGGGGCCCTGCACCGGCCCGGGTACGGCGTGGACGCGGGCGTAGGGGTGCCCGTCGGGAAAGTCGTCGTCGAGGAAGCGGGTGAGCTCGGCGAGCCGCCTGGGGAACTCGTCCGCGGCCTCGTCCAGCCGCCCGGGCCCGCGCAGCGCGGCGGCCGTGCGGCCGTCGGTGCCGGGCGCCCGGCCCAGCCCGAGGTCGATCCGCCCCGGGGCGAGTGCTTCCAGCGTGCCGAACTGCTCGGCGATGGCGAGCGGGGCGTGATTGGGCAGCATGACCCCGCCGGAGCCGAGCCGGATGCGGGAGGTGTGCGCGGCGAGGTGCGCCAGGATCACGGCCGGGGAGGAGCTGGCGACCCCGGGCATGGAGTGGTGCTCGGCGACCCAGTGGCGGTGGTAGCCCCGGGACTCGGCGAGCCGGGCGATGGCCACGCTGGTACGCAAGGCGTCGTAGGCGGTGCTGCCGGCGCCGACGGTGGCGAGGTCGAGGACGGAGAGCGGTACGGGCGCCCGGCCCCGCGCCGTGCCGCGGATCGCGTCGCGGCCCTCCTGTCGATGTGCGTCCCCGCTGTCACTCATCGTCGCTCCCGTCTCGCTCCACCATGGGTACGGCTCCGCAGGGAACCGTACGAAGAATTCGAACCATGGGCGGCGGCGGGGCATTCCCCGGCACACTTGGGCAGTGGGCATGACCATGGCATATGCCAGGTGGATAGATCCAGGCAGAGGGGCTTGATTGAGCCATCAATCTCCTCAACAGACGCTCCACATGGGCCTCTTGATGGCTATCGTGGTAGGGCAAGCGGTAACAACCTGCTAGGGGGAAACCGTGGCGCTGAAGCCCGAGCCGACCGCGCCGTTCCACTCGGTGCAGTACGCACTACGCGTACTCGAAACGATCGCACGGCACACCGGCGGTGTGACCGACGTACAGATCGCGCGTGAGACCGGCCTGCCCGCAGTCCATCTCAGCCCGATGCTGCTCATGCTGCGCCGGGAGGGATATGTACTGCAGGTGTCCGACGGCGCCTACGCCATAGGGGACTCCCTCGTCCTGCTCGGCTCCGGCATCAACCGCCAGCAGGCTCTGACGGACAAGCTCCAGGAGACCCTGGACCGCCTCCGGGACTCGGTCGGCGCGGCGGTCTACATCAGCCGGTACGTGGACGGTGAGGTCAGGATCACGCAGTTCGCGGACAGCCCGCGCACCCCGAAGGTGCACGAGTGGGTGGACTTCCGCTCCGCCGCGCACGCCAGCGCGGTCGGCAAGTGCCTGCTGACCCAGCTCGACCAGAACGGGCGGCGCGACCACCTGTCCCGGCACAAGATCGCCCGGCTCACCTCGAAGACCATCGTCAACGAGCGGATCCTCTTCTCCCGGCTGGACAGCCAGCCCGCCACGGTGCCCGTGCTGGACCTCCAGGAGTACGCCGTGGGCACGGTCTGCGCGGCGGTCCCGATCACCGCCGGAGCCTCGGTGGGCTGCCTGGCCCTGTCGCTGCCGGTCGAGCACGCGCACCGGCTGCGGGCCGCGGCGGACACGCTGAACCGCAAGGCCGCGCCGTTGCTGCTGTCGCTCACGCTGTGAGGTCCAGGGCCGCCTGACGTGAGCCCGTCGGGCCCGGAAACACTTCGGGCGGTTTCCGGTGAACCGGAAACCGCCCGAAGGACAGGTGCGCCGCCAGGGACTCGAACCCCGGACCCGCTGATTAAGAGTCAGCTGCTCTAACCAACTGAGCTAGCGGCGCCTGCTGACAAGAAAATACTACCTGCTCCGCAGGAGTGCTCAAAACCATTACCGGCAGGTACGGCAGGTACGGGAGGGCACGGCGGTACCCGGCGAGACCTCCCGCTCGCCGGGTACCGCCGCAGCTCCGCCGGTGCCGGTCAGAATTGGACGTCGGAGCAGGCGTAGAAGGCGTTCGCCGTGTCGTTGACCGTCCAGACCGCCAGGATCAGATGCCGGCCGGCCTTGCCGCCGGGCAGGGCGCCTTGGTGGACGGTGGTCATGGCGGGGCGGGCGCCGTTGTAGGCGACCGTGAGGAAGGGCTGGGATTCGAGCGAGGCCCGGGTCAGCGGCTTGCTGGGGTCCCAGCCGTCGCGGGTGACGTAGTACCTGAAGTCGGTGGTGGAGTGGTTGGCGGTGAACTGCCACCGGAAGCCGTAGCTCTGGCCGCTGGTCACCTTGGTGGCGGGCCAGGCGCCGCCGCGCGGGTTGTCGAGCTCCGCGAACTGGGCGTTTCCACCGGCGCATATCCTGCCGTCGGCGGGGCCGGCGGCCGGGAAGCCCTTGAGGCCCTCGACGCTCTGCGGTTCCCACTGGATCTGGCCGCAGTTGGGGACGGTCTTGTTGGCGCAGAGCTTCTGGCGGCTGATGGGGGTGTCGGTGTAGCCGTGACCGCTCGCGGCGGGGGCGCCGAGGAGGGTGATACCGGCGACGACACCGAGACCGAGCGCGGCGGCGCCGGCTCGTCCGGGCATGCGGAAGCGACGCATGATGCTCCTTGAACGTGGGGGGAGTTCGATGAGCGCGTGCGCACGCGTGGGGATGAGACCCAGACCGTGGGGATGTAGGTCTAGACCAAGTTCCAGAGTATGGACGGGAGTTGGCCCTGTCCATACCAAAGGGAGAACGGGTGGTCCGGTCGTTTCCGGCCACCCGTCCTGCGTACGCTCCCGGCGCGGCTACTCGGAACGTCCCGTGTAGAAGGCCACGGTGAGGTCCTTCACCAGGGCCTTGCGCTCGTAGTCGTCGAGCTCCACGAGCCCGCGCGACGTCAGGCGGTGGACGGTGTCGTCGACCGCGTCCACGACCGAGGACAGCACGGCGTCCCGGTGCTTGGCGTCGATGGCCGCGACCCGGCGGCGGCGCATCGCCTCGGCCACCTCGGGGGCGTACTCGATCCGGGTCGGCTGCGCCGAGAACACCTCGATCCCCACGGCCTCGGTCTCCGCCGCCAGCATCCGCGTCAGCGCGTCGCCGACGGCCTCGGCGTCGCGCAGGGTGGGGGCGTCCTCGTGGAAGGCGTCGGCGGGGAGCTGGGACAGAACGCGGGCCATGGCCGATTCGACCTGTTCGGCGAGGTACTCCACGTGGTCCGCGACGGCGAGGGTGGCCCTGGCCGTGTCCTTCACCTGCCAGACCACCTGGACGACGACCTGGAGGGCGAGACCGCCCGAGTCCACCGCCGGCATGGGATCGCTGCGCCAGTGCCGCAGGCGTACGTCGACCCGGCGGCGCAGGAGGAGCGGGCTGACCCAGGTGAGGCCGGTACGCCGGACCGTTCCCCGGTAGCGGCCGAAGAGGGTGAGCACCCAGGCGTGGCCGGTCTTGGCGCGCCCCAGCCCGCCGAGGGCGAGGAGGGTGACGATGCCGAGGAAGGCGAGCGGGGGCCAGTGTGTCGCCCGCAGGCCCTGGTAGGCGCGGGGGGCCGCGCCGAAGGCGGCCACCAGGACGGCGGGGAAGGCACCGGCCCGCCAGAGCACCGCGGCGCAACCGGTGAGGGCGATCCCGCCGACCACCACGCCGATCCAGCCGGGCAGCACCGGGCCGCGGTGCTCCCGGAGGCGGTCGTCGCCGCGCGGGACCCGGCGGCCGGGTACGGGGCGGGCGGGGGCGGCGGCTCTGGGCGCCGGGGCGGCGGGCTCGGCCGGGGCGGCTGGGGCGGGGGGCTTCTGCGCGCCGCCGAACGGCAGGTGCGCCGGCACCTCGGTGACGGCGGTCCCGCGGCCCCGGCCGACGCGGGGGCCGGGGTGCGGGGCGGCGCGCGGCGGGCCGGAGCGGGGCCCGACGGGGACGCCGAGGTGCGGGGTGGTCCGCGGGGCGGGGCGGGGGGCGACTGGCGGGAGGTCCTGCGTACCGTCCTGTTCCTCCCGCTCCATCCCGCGCGCCACCGCCAGTGCGACGATCTCGGCGACGCCGGGGCCGGGCACCCCGGAGCTGCCGGGCGCGGTCTCGGACACCGGCTCGGGCGGCGGTCCGGGCGGAGCCGGTGGGGTGGGCGGGGCGGGCGGAGCCGGCGGAATCACCGCGACGGGCGTGGGCGGGCCGGGCGGGAACGGCGGGGCGGGCGGATACGGCGCCGGATCCTGCGGGTGCGGGATGGCGGCGGCCACCGGCCGGGCATCGGCAGCCGCTTCGCCCCCGGCGCTCCGCAGCCTCAGGGTGGCCACGCCCGCGTGGGCCGGCTCTTCCTGGGCCGGCTGCGGGAGGTCCAGCTCCAGGTCCTGCGCCACCGCCGGGGCCGGTACGTACGCATCGCCGCCGGCGGGCGCGTGCACCGGTTCGGCTCCGGCCCGGGCCCGGGCGGCCGGCACCTCGCTCCACGCGGCCTCCGCCACGGGGGCCGGAGCGGGGAACTCCGGCGGCGCGGGCTCCGGCGCCCGGGTGGGCACCGCGTCGGCCCGGGTGGTCGCGGCCGCCCGGGCCGGCGCGGCAGAAACCGGAGCCTGCGCGGCCGGGGCCGTCGCGGCCACCGGAGCCGCCGCGACCGGAGCCACCGCAACCGGCGCCGCCGGAGCCGTGGGCCGGAGCGGGGCCTGGGCGGGGGCCGCCGGGAGCACCCTCAGGGTGCCCGTCGTCGAGGTCGTGCGCGTGGGGTACATCGTTACCTCCGTCATGCGAACAGCCGGCGCCAGGTTTCCGGGCCCGGGTAGCCGTTGGCCGAGGCGCCGCGCCAGCCCTGGGCGCGCTGGAAGGCCTCGACGTTGCGGCGGTCGGCCTCGCCCCAGCGGGGGCCCGGACCGGATGTGTAGTACTTGCCGAAGCCCTTCTTCACCAGTCGGCGGCCAAGGGCGGTGACCGCCTCGTGGGACGTGCCCGGCCGGAAGACGGCGGCCCCCGGATAGGCGCGGACGGCTCCGACCCCCGGCGCGCCGCCCGTCGTCGGCGGGATGTCCTTGCCCTGGTGCCGGACCAGCAGGCGCCAGGTGTGCGCGCCGGGCATCCCGTCCGCATCCGCTCCCGTCCACCCCTGTGCGCGCTGGAAGGCCTGGGTGGCGAGCCGGTCGGAGTCGGTCCACTGCCTGCCGGCCCCCTGCGGGTAGAAGCGGGAGCCGCCGCGGTCGATCAGCATCCCGGCCAGCTGTGCGACGTACTCGTTGCCACGCCCGGGGCCGAACTTCCCGGCGCCCGGGAACACCGTCGAGGCCACCGGCTCGGGGCCCGGCGCCGGCTGTTCGGCAGCGGGTGCCTCCGGAACCATCCCGCCCGTGATCCCGTTGAACCGGTACGGGAGGTACTTCGTGGCGTTGTTCCAGTAGCCGTAGGGCGTCGCCTGCCTCCGCGTCCTGGGTGGCGTCTGCTCGTAGGCGATGTAGTGCGTCCGCCGCTCGTCGACCCAGCCGCCGAAGAGGGTGACGTGCGATCCCTTGCTGGGGTTCGCCGGGTTGTGGAAGAGCAGCATGTCGCCCGGCAGCAGTTGGTCCTTGGTGATGCGCGTGGCGAATTTGTCCAGGCTGCCGGTCCACTCGTTCGTGCCGAGGTTCCAGGCCATGGAGACGTAGCCCGAGCAGTCCTGCCGGTAGCCGTCGGTCCAGTACTTCGACATGCTGTACGGGACCTTCGCGTCCAGCCAGCGCTTCGCCCGGTTGATGATCGTCGCCCGGTGGATCCGCTTCACGGCGCCGGGTGCGCCGGGAGCGCCGGGCTTGGCCGTGGGACCGTGCAGCGGGGCCCGGCCGCCCTGCGGGGTGTCCGGGTCGTCCAGGATCAGGGGCCCGGGGGCCGGGGCGGTCATCTCCACCGCCGCCGCGCCGCTGCCGCCGAGGACCACTCCCGCGGCGGTGGCGAGCACCAGCGCCCGGCGGGCACCCCGCACGGCGGGGTGACCCCCGTCGCGCAGCGGTATGGCCCGCCCGCGGGCGAGGGTACGCCGGCGCTGGGCGCAGCCGCGGCACGCGCAGTCGCCCGCGGGCTCGTACTCCTCGAAGGCGGGCGTCGGCATCGGCGTCGGCTCATGCGTCGGAGGCTGCATCGTCATGCGGTTCCGTCCACTCCCCTGCTCGTCCACTGGTCGGCCACCACCACATCTGGCGGGGCATCAGATGTGGCACGGCCAGACATATCGTGCACGATGAACACCCTAAACATGGGTTAATCGGACAATGCGGGCGTGGCTGGTCCGGAGCACCCGTACGGGTGGGGTAGAGTTTTCCCTGTCAGCAGGCGCCGCTAGCTCAGTTGGTTAGAGCAGCTGACTCTTAATCAGCGGGTCCGGGGTTCGAGTCCCTGGCGGCGCACAGACGGAGGAAGCCCCTCGCAGCGAAAGCTGCGAGGGGCTTCTTCGTTCCTCCGTCCGGCGGTGCTACGCGGCCGTGCCGCCCTGCCGGATCCCCGCGCCCGTCAGGTACGCGGAGACGACCACGTTCGCCGTGTACTCCTTGGCCGCCTTGTCGTAGGTGCCCCCGCAGGTCAGGAGCCGCAGCTCCGCCCGGCCCCTGATCCGCTGGCCGTACGCCTTGTGCGGGTCGAAGCCCGCGCGCTCGTAGACCCGTATGTCCTCGATCGTGAATTCGGCGACCGAGCCGTCCGCCCGCACCACCCGTATCTTGTCGCCGCGCCGCGCCGAGCTGAGGCCGTAGAACACCGCCGGCTTGGAGCGGGTGTCCACGTGCCCCACCATCAGCGCCGTCCCGGCCGTGCCCGGCTGGGCTCCGCCGCCCCACCAGCCCACCGTGCCGGGACGGTCGTACGGGGGCGCCTCGATCGCGCCCTGGGCGTCCAGGCCCCGGGGGATCACCGGGGCCTGGACGCCTATGGACGGTATGTCGACCCGCTGGGGCAGGGCTCCGGCGAGCGGGGCGTGCGCGGCCGGCAGCCCCGGGGCGGCCGACCCGCCGGCCTGGCCGACGAGGGGGCCGGGGAGGCCGGTGAGCTGGCGGCCCCACAGCCACAGGCCGAGCACCAGCACGGACCAGGCGGCGAAGGTGAGCAGCCGGCCACCGCGCGAGGCCTTGCCCCCGTTCATTGGCCGCTGCGGCGGCGGCGCAGGGCCAGCGCCCGGCCCGCGACGGCCAGCGTGGCCGCGGCGGCGAGGACGGCGCCGATCAGCGTGTGCGGCAGGGTGGGGCCGCCACGCTCCTGGTCCTTGTTCGCCGCGGCCAGGCGGGAGTTCTCCGCGAGCTCGGCGGACATGCCGCCGCCGCCCGCGTGGACGGGCCAGACCGGCGAGGGGTGGTGGTCCGGGCGGTCATGGTCCGGACGGTGGTGGTCCGGACGGTCATGGTCGGGACGGTGGTGATCGGGACGGTCGTGGTCCGGGCGGTGGTGGTCCGGACCGTGGCGGACGACCTCGATGGAGCCGGTCGCCTTCCCCTCCCTGCCGTCGCAGGTGACCCGGATGTGGTGCCAGCCCGGCCGTGCGTGCGAGCTGACCATCGCCTCGCCGTAGAGCGGTTTGCCGTGGCCGTCCCGGCCGGAGAGATCGGCATCGGCGACGAACGCGGAGGACTTGGCGGAGCCGTTGGTGCCGTGGCAGCCGCGGACGCGCAGTTCGATCTGCGCTCCCGGCCGGACCTTCGACGGGGTGGCCCAGACCGTGCCGCGGTTCTCCTCGCCCGCGAGGGCGGTGGGCGCGGCCACGGCAGAGAGGGCCGTCAGGGTGACGGCCACCCCGGTGGCACCTAGAGCGATCCGAACACTGCGCATGGTGAACCTCCTCAGAAGGAGACTCAGGCGCGGCGCGCCGCTCCGCACCCGGAGCGACGCCGTACGGGTCAGGCCCGCCGACCGGCGTACCGGCCGGCCCACCGACGCCGGGCAAGGATCAGCCGTACGGACCAGCCGTACGACCAGCCGTACGACCTGCCGTACGGACCGCCGTACCGGTCAGCCGTACGGACCCGCCCTGTTCAGCCGCAGGTGTCGGCCGTACGGATCAGACTAGGTCGATCAGGTCCGCGATCGAGTCCACCGTCCTGGTCGGGCGGTACGGGAACCTCTCGGTGTCCGCCTCCGAGGTCAGCCCGGTCAGCACGAGGAAGGTCTGCATCCCCGCCTCCAGCCCGGCCAGCACGTCCGTGTCCATCCGGTCGCCGATCATCGCGCTGCTCTCGGAGTGCGCGCCGATGGCGTTGAGGCCGGTCCGCATCATCAGCGGGTTCGGCTTGCCGGCGAAGTACGGCTTCTTGCCGGTCGCCTTGGTGATGAGCGCGGCCACCGCGCCCGTGGCCGGGAGCGGGCCCTCGGCGGAGGGGCCGGTCTCGTCGGGGTTGGTGCAGATGAAGCGGGCGCCCCCGTTGATCAGGCGGACCGCCTTCGTCATCGCCTCGAAGCTGTACGTCCGGGTCTCGCCCAGGACCACGTAGTCGGGCTCGTGGTCGGTCAGGATGTAACCGATGTCGTGCAGGGCGGTGGTCAGACCGGCCTCCCCGATGACATAGGCCGTACCGCCCGGGCGCTGGTCGTCGAGGAACTTCGCGGTGGCCAGCGCGGAGGTCCAGATGTTCTCCACGGGGACGTCCAGGCCCATCCGGGCCAGGCGGGCCTGGAGGTCGCGCGGGGTGTAGATCGAGTTGTTGGTCAGCACCAGGAAGGGCTTGCCGGATTCGCGCAGCCGCTTGATGAAGGCATCGGCGCCGGGGATCGGGGTGCCCTCGTGGATGAGGACTCCGTCCATGTCGGTGAGCCAGGATTCGATCGGCTTGCGCTCTCCCACGGGACTGTTCTCCGCTCTCGGTGGCTTCTGACCTCTGCTGACCTCTGCATATATGGTCTCGACCACCCTATCGGGGCCGGGGCCGCGGACGCGTTCGGCGTCCACGGCCCGGACACATCAGCCCAGCTGGACGTTGTCGACGGTCCAGTACCAGTTGTTGTCCCCGCTGTAGCGGAAGCGGACCTGGACGTCGGTGGCGCCCGCCGGGACCTGAAGCGTGACCGACTCGGTCTTCGCGACCGCGTCGGCGGTGTAGGACCTGACCACCGACGCCGCGCCGCCGTTGTAGGAGACCAGGACCTGCGCGCTCTGCCCGGCCTCATGGCGGTAGTGCGTCTGGTAGCTCAGCTTCGCCGTGGTGCCCGTGGTACCGCCCGCGACCGGCCACTTGGGGGTGATCAAGGTGGAATCGAAGGCGCCGGTGTGGCTCTTGTCGTCCCACTCGTCGGAGTCGGCGACGGCGAACACGTCACGGGAGCGGACATTGAGCTCGCGCCACTGGTCGCGCTGCGACTGGCTCCAGAACTCGTCGGTGGCGAAGGCCCAGCCGGCCCACTCGGTGACACCGCCCGTGCCCATCCGGGAGTTGTCCACGGACCAGCCCGCCGGCGGGGTGTGCGTGAATCCCTTCATGCCCGCCGGGATGCCGGTCTCGTCCACCCGGGCCCGCAGGTTCGGGCGCAGACTGTCGAAGGCGTCGCCGTCCGGGGTGTGCAGCGCGGTGCCGTCGATGCCGGGGGCGCTGACGCCGACCTGGGCGAGGGCGATCGCGGCGACGTCGACGAGCCGCACGTCGTCGCGTACCGAACCGGCCGGGATGCCGGCGCCCTTGGCGATGACGAAGGTGCTGCGCTCCGCGAGGGTCGAGCCGCCGTGGCCACCGCTGCCGGTGTGGCCGTGGTCGGTGGTGACGAGGATCTTCCAGTTCTCCTGGGCGTATGTCGGGCGGTTCTGGACGGCGGTGAGCAGCCGGCCGACGAGCGCGTCGACGCGGGCGACGGCTTCGAGGTACTGCTGGCTGGCGGCGCCGTAGGAGTGGCCGGCCGCGTCGATCTCGCCGAGGTAGACGAAGGCGGCGTCCGGGTGGTGGTCGCGCAGTTCCGCGGCGGCCGCGGCGGCGATCTTCGGGTCCTCGTTGCGGTAGCCGTCGCGGTCGCCCTTGAGGGAGAGGCGCTTGTCGACCTTGGCCGAGAAGATCGGGCCGTTCTGGTCGGTGGAGGTGATGGGCTCCCAGTCGGCGGCCGCGTACGTGCTCAGCTCCGGCCTGGCGTTCTCGATGCGGGTGAGGAAGTCGGGGTGGGCCGCGTAGTTCTTGCCGGTGAAGGAGTTGTCCTTCACACCGTGCTTGTCCGGCCACACGCCGGTGGCGACGGTGGACCAGCCGGGGCCCGAGGATGTGGCGCCCATCGGGTTCGCGTACAGCGTGCTGCGGGCGGTGAGGCTCTGCGCCATCAAGCCGTTCAGGTGCGGCGCGTTGGCGGCCTTGACGCGGTCGAGCACCGCGCCGTCGAGGCCGATGACCAGGACCTTGTCGGTGTTGGCCGAGGGCGACGCCTCTTGCGCGGTGGCCGTGGTGACGCCGAGGGCGGCGGTGGAGAGCAACGCGGTGGCGAGCAGCGCGGTGGCGGTGGCGGCCACGGCGAGGGCGCGTCCGGGCAGGACAGCAGTGGGCACGTACTCCTCCGGGAGTCTCGTGGGGAAGGCGCGGCGGGTGGGGCATGACGTGGCGTGCGGGGGTGGCGCCGGGGCGGTCCGGACCGGCTGGACGGGACCCGTCCGGACCGGGCCGGAAGTGGATATCGCCGGTCCAGACCGGTTACGCAAGCGTCACCCTCCTGGTCATGGGTGGCCAGGACGTAACCAGTCAGCTTCCGGTCGCCGACTTCCAAGCGTCGACGTAGCCGGTGAGGTTCTTGTCGATGTCCGCCCAGTCCGGCTCGAAGATCTCGACACCGGTCATGAGACTGGTGAGTTCGACGGCGTTGGCGTCGGTCGGCCCGCCGGGTCCGGTCACCAGCCACACGCCGTCGGCCACCTGCTCGCGGTGGACGACGCGGGTGGTGTCGGTGCACTGCGCGTACACGCCCGCCCAGCGGCGCCGGATCTGGGCAGGGGGCGGCCGAGGAAGGCCTCGGCCACCTCCGTGAGGTGGTCCTAGGGGTCTTCGAGGGTGTCGAAGGGGAAGGGGTGCTCGTAGGCGTGGGTGTCGCCGATGGTCAGTCCGCCGTCCCGGCGCTGGACCATCAGCAGTTGCATCTTGTGCTCGGCCGCGATCGGCTCCTGGGCCTGAGCGGCGTTCAGCTCGTCCAGGGCCGGGGACCGGTAGGCGGGGTATTAGCGGAAGCTGTCGGCGTCCGCGATCGAGGTGGTCAACTCCTCGCCGAGCGGGGCGGTCTGCATCATCTGGAGCCGGACGCGGCGCACGGGCAGGCCAGGGGCCAGCTCGCGGACCAGCCCGGACAGCCAGGCGCCGGTGGCGAGTACGACCGCGTCGCCGTGGCGGACGTCACCGAGGTCGTCGCGGACCGCGGCGGCGGCGACGACCTCGCGTACCTCGCGGCCGGGGAGGAAGCTGCAGCGGCCCGAGTCCTCCAGGGCCTCCCGGAGGCGGCCGCTGCGCGGAGCTGCTCGTACGGGGGCGCGTAGCGGGCGCGTGAGGGGGTGCGTACGGGGCTTCGCGCGGGGGTGTGCGGAGGCGAGCGGGCGGTGGTACGCGGGGCGGCTCGGGCGGGTTGGGGTGCGGGCCGGGATCAGCGCGCGGGCAGGCGCAGCCGACGGGCCGTCAGCAGGAGTCCGCCGCCGGCGGCCAGGGCGGCGACCGCACCGGCGCCGGTGGCGTAGGCCCAGTCGCGGTGACCCGTGCGCGCCAGGGACGCCGCTTCGAGGGCATCCTGCGGACCCTCGACGGAGAACCGGTAGCCGCCGGCCTCGCCGACCCAGTCCCCGTCGTCCCCCCGGCGCTGGACGAGGGCGGCGTCGGCGACGACCTCGCCGACGGGGGCGTCGGGGGCGAAGGCGAGGGCGACCCGCACGGTCCGCGAGCCGCCGGCGCCGACGGTGAAGCCGGGGAAGGCGTCGCCGCCGTCGAAGACGGCGATGATCTCGTCGCGGTCGGATCGCTCCAGGCTGACGGGGAAGGGGCCGCCCGGCGCCTCGAACTCCATCCGGAGGTGGGCGGGGCGCAGGGTGCGGGCCTTGTCGGTGAAGACGACGACGGGGTGGATGGCCTTGCACTCGGAGTCAGTGGTGTTCGTCAGGTCCAGGTACCAGGTCTGCGGCTCGCCACCGGTGCGGTACACGGCCGGTCCGCCGCGGATCCGCGCCCCGATGGGGAAGGCGGTGCTCTTGCCGTCACCGCAGGTGGCCTGCGCGCGGGACGGCAGCGCGGGGGCGGGCCGGGCTCCGCCGCCGGTCCCGGCGTCCGCCGTGGCGGTGGGTGCGGTGCCGCCGGCCAGGGCGGTGGAGAGTACGGCGGTGAGGGTGGCGGAGAGGGCAAGGGCTTTGCGCAGTCGCATGGAAGACCTTCGCTGCTCGCCGGACGGGACGATGGTCGGACCAGGCGACAATCACCCCGGTCCTGAGCGCACCCTGCCACGCACGCGGGACCGCCTGTCGCGCGCCCCGCCCGAGTCGCTCTGGTTTACGCCCGATCGGCAGACCGCGTCAAGGGCGTGCGGGAGCTGACGGCCTCGGCGCCGCACCGGCACCCACACCCGCCGGGGAGCCGCCGTCCCGCCCGAGGGCCCCCCGGCACCCCTGTCCGGCGCCTGCGGGTGCGGGCTTCAGCCCGCTGCTGACGTGCCGGTGCACGCCGTCCAACTGCCCGGCGGCAGGAGGCGGCAGCAGGCCAGCCAGGTCCGGGGTTTCCCGGCCGGGCGCCCCCGTGGCGAGCGGCGGCGCGGCAGGGGCCGACCCTCAACGCCTTGCGGGCCCGGGGCCTGCCCTGCCCGCCTCGACCCTGTGGGCGGGCCCGAGTCTGTCGGCCCGGCGCAGGTCACAGACTCGCGCCTCGATGTCGGCCGGGGTCCCGTGCGGTGTCGTGCGCGACCGACTGGAGCGGTCGTGCGGCCCGACTCTCCTTCGGTCCGCCACCGCCGTATCCACTGGTGGGCCGTCGCCCGCGATATGCCCATCTCGGCGGCCACGTGGGCGACCGGACGGCGCGAAGCAACCCGCTCGACCTCTGTGCGGGGAGTTCCTAGACAGCTCAGCACGACACCGGAGGTCGTCGCCATGTTCAAGACCTGCCGAGTGTCAAAGTGCTCGTGATCAATACAAATCAATACACCTAGCGAGGGGCTCGGTTCACCGGGTGCCCGTGGAAGGCAGATCATGCAGCCCGCTCCATCGGAGCCTCGCGGTGCGGCTCCGTGCGGCTCGGTGCGGCTCCATGCGGCTCGGTGCGGCTCGGTGCGGCTCGGTGCGGCTCGGTGCGGCTCGGTGCGGCTGGCGGCCGGTTCGTACGTGGCCCCCGCAACCAGCGCTCACCCGGGGCCGCGATCCCGGCCGGCCCGAGGCGCACGGAGCGGACGGGCGCGTCAGGCGCCGCTTGAGCCCGACCCCGCGAGCCACCGCTCGGGGTCGGAGCCGGTCACCGGGACGGGCCGCGCCTTCAGGTGCGGCCGAAGAAGGGGGCCAGGGCCAGTTCCGCCGCGCCCTCCGCGACTCCGGTGGCGGCGAGGGCGACCGTGGGCGGGTTCGGGGTCAGCGCTCGGGCCGCGAGCACGGCCCGCACTCCGGCCACGAAGACCTCAGGGGCAGCCGCCACGACGCGGCCGCCCAGAAGGATCCGGTTCACGTCCAGCAGCGCCACCAGGTTGGCCGCAGCCTCCCCCAGGATCCGCGCCGCCCCGGGCAGATCACCACGGGCCACCGCCGCCAGGCAGAGCACCTCCGCACAGCCCCGCGCCCCGCAGCGGCAGGGCGGGCCGTCCAACTGGAGCACCTGATGGCCGAACTCCCCCGCCGCCGAGCGGGCACCCCGGTAGACCGCACCGTCCAGCCGCAAACCGGCCCCGAGGCCCGTGCCGACGTGCAGGTACACCGAGGTACCGGAGTGGAAGTCCTGGTCGGGGCCGTCCCCGAAGGGGGCGGATTGCTGATCCGATTCGGGATCCCCGTCGGCTGCGCAGCCGAGGCTGCCACCGGAACCGGCATCAAGGCTCGGGCCGACACCGGAACCAGAGTCGGGACCAGGACCGGAGCCCGGACCAGAACCGGAGCCCGGACCGGACCCGGAGCCCGAACCGGACCCGGAACCCGAACCGGACCCAGAGGCCGAACCGGACCCGGAGCCCGAACCGACCCCGGACCCGGACCCGGAACCACGGCTCGGGCCGACACCGCCAACACCGACCCCAGCCCTAACCCCAGCCCCGGCCTCGCCCCCATCGCTCCGCCCGAGCCCCGAGCCGCTCCCGCCAGGCCGCCGTGCGGTTCCGGTTCCCGCGCCCGGGCCGGCCCCGGCCGCTGCCGCATTGGTGTCCTTGTCCAGCAGCACCGGCAGCCCCAACCGCTCCTCCAGCACCTCCCGCAACCGGAAGCCCTCCCAGTGCGGAAATCCGGTCACCCGGCCCATCACGCCCGCGCGGTGGTCCAGCGGACCCGGCGCGGCCACCCCGACACCCAGGAGCGGCGCGAGTCCCTCCCCGTCGCAGACCCGGGCGACCGCCCATACGACCGCCTCCACGACCACATCCGGTCCGGCCCCGAAGTCCAGCGGACCGGCGCTCTCGGCGACGACACGCCCCGCCAGGTCCACCCGTACCGCCCGCAGCTCGTCGCGGTCCAGGTGCACGCCGACCGCCTGCCGGGCCTCCGGCACCAGCCGGAGCAGGGTGCGTGGTTTGCCGCCAGTGGACGGCGCGCGACCGGCCTCCGCGACGAGCCCCTCGGCGGCGAGCCGGGCGGTGATCTTGCTGACGGCCTGCGGGGTGAGCCCCGTACGGGCAGCGAGTTCCGCGCGGCCCAGGCCCGCCGGCCCGGCGCCGCGCAGCAGATCCAGCAGCAGGGCCTCGTTGTGTCCGCGTAGCGCCGGCAGGTTCACCCCGCCGCGACCACCGCGCCGACCGCCCTCGCCGCCGCCGCTGCCCGCTCCTCCCGCGTTCACCGCACCCCTGCCCACCGCTCCCCTGTTCACCAGCCCATTGTCCACCTTCCTTGCACTTCGGCAACACTGTTGCCAAAGTGGCTCGCATGAACGCCACCGCCCCCGCGACGAACCCGAGCACGTCCACGACCACGTCCACGACCACGTCCCCGACCGCCCGCGGCTCTGCCCCGCTCCGCGTCGGTCTCATCGGCTACGGACTCGCCGGCTCCGTCTTCCACGCCCCCCTCGTGGCCGCCACCGACGGACTCCTCCTCGACACGGTCGTCACCTCCGATCCCGGCCGGCAGGCTCAGGCGCGTGCCGAGTTCCCCGACATCCGCATCGCCGCGTCCGCGGACGCGCTGTGGGACCGCGCGGAGGCCTCCGCCACCGCCCCCGCCCTCGACCTCGTCGTGATCGCCTCTCCCAACAAGACCCACGTCCCGCTCGCCACGGCCGCCCTGACCGCCGGCATCCCCGTGGTCGTGGACAAGCCGCTCGCCGCCACCGCCGCCGAGGCCCGCGAACTCGCCGCACTCTCGGAGCGGACCGGGACGTTCTTGTCCGTCTTCCACAACCGCCGCTGGGACAACGATTTCCTCACGCTGCGCCGCCTGCTCGCCGACGGCGAGCTCGGCGAGGTGCAGCGCTTCGAGTCCCGCTTCGAACGCTGGCGCCCGCAGCTCAAGGGCGGCTGGCGCGAGTCCGGCGCCCCGGAGGAGATCGGCGGCCTGCTGTACGACCTCGGCAGCCACGTCGTCGACCAGGCGCTGGTGCTGTTCGGACCGGTGGTACGCGTCTACGCCGAGACCGACGTACGCCGCCCGGGAGCCGAAGCCGACGACGACACCTTCCTCGCGCTCACCCACGCGAACGGGGTCCGCTCGCACCTCTACGTCAGCGCGACCGCCGCCCAGCTCGGCCCGCGGCTACGGGTCCTCGGTTCCCGGGCCGGCTACGTGAAGTACGGCCTCGACCCGCAGGAAGGCGCCCTGCGGGAGGGCCTGCGGCCGGGTACGGGCGCACCGTGGGGCGAGGAACCGGAGCACCTGTGGGGACGGCTGGGCTCGGGCGAGTCCCCGCTGACGGGCGGCGGTACCCCGGTGCCGACCACGCCCGGCGACTATCCCGCGTACTACGCGGCGGTGGCGGCCGCCCTGCGCGAGGGCGGGCCGGCTCCGGTCACGGCGTACGAGGCCGCGCACTGCCTCGACGTACTGGAGGCCGCCCGCATCTCGTCCCGCGACGGGGTGATCGTGAAGATTCCCGCCGCTGCGTCGGACACGCCGTAGGAAGCACGCGGACGGGTGGGGGCGGGACCGGCACACCGGCCCCGCCCGCACCCTCGCCGCGTGCGGCACACCCTGCGCGAACCACACGGACCACACGAGCCACACCACCTACATGCGGCTCTGCGCGGCTACGCGCCCTTGAACTCCTGGCGCTGACGGCCCAGGCCCGCGATCTCCAGCTCCACGACGTCACCGGCCCGCAGGTACGGCTTCGGCTCCGGCTGGCCCATGGCCACGCCCGCCGGCGTACCGGTGACGATGACGTCGCCCGGGTACAGGGTCATGAACTGGCTCAGGTACCGCACGACCTCCCCGACCGGGAAGATCTGGTCCGAGGTGTTGCCGTCCTGCTTGAGCTCGCCGTTGACCCACAGCTTCACGTCCAGGACCTGCGGGTCCGGGAGCTCGTCGGCGGTGAGCAGCCAGGGACCGAGCGGGGTGAAGGTCTCGCAGTTCTTGCCCTTGTCCCAGGTGCCGCCGCGCTCGATCTGGAACTCGCGCTCCGAGACGTCGTTGACCAGCAGGTACCCGCCGACGTGGGCGAGGCCCTCCGCGGCGGAGCCCAGGTAGCGGGCGGTGCTGCCGATGACGACGCCGAGCTCGGCCTCCCAGTCGGTCTTCACGCTGCCGCGCGGGATCAGCACCGTGTCGTCGGGGCCGACCACGGTGTCCGCGGCCTTGAGGAACAGGATCGGCTCGGCCGGGGGCTCGGCGCCGACCTCGGCCGCGTGGGCGAAGTAGTTCAGCCCGATGCCCACGATCTTGCCTATCCGACCGACCGGCGCGCCGATGCGCAGCCCTTCCGCGTCCAGGGCCGGGAGCTCGCCGGATTCCGCCGCGTCCCGTACCCGGGACAGTACGGAGTCGTCGGCGAGCAGTCCGCCGTCCACATCCGTGATCAGGCCGGACAGGTCCCGCAGGGTCCCGTCCCGGTCGAGCAGCGCGGGGCGCTCCGACCCGACCGGTCCGACACGCAGCAGCTTCATGGGCATTCTCCCGTGGTCGAGGGTGGTCGGCCCATGGGCATGCCCCGGGCCGGACGATGGGTTGCGGCCATCGGAGGATTGGCCGATCCTCCAAGAAGTCATCCCAATCCGCAAGACCCTGTTCACGGACTGGAACGCACCCCTCCGTCGCTCTTCCGCTCCGCGCGCCCCTTGCGGTGTTCGAGCCAGGCGCGCTCCGCCACCGACCACGCGGTGGTGGTGAGGAGATACAGTCCGGCCGCCAGCGGTACGAGGGCAGCCGTGATCAGCGTGCCGAAGGACAGCAGCGGCAGTACGCGGCCGAGCTTGCGCATGACCTCCTGCTGCTCCGCACTCACCACGACGCCCGCGCCGACGCCGGCGCCGACACCGGTCCGCGCACGCGCGCCGGAACCCGCACCCGCACGCGCGCCCGCGCCCGGGCCAGCCGAGGTCAAAGCCGGGGCCGCGGCCGCCCGCCGCCCCCGCACCGCGCTCCAGGCGGCCACGCCGCCGATCGCGCCGAACAGCCCGAGGAACACCAGCCCCTGCGCCCCGAACAGGCCGCCCTCCGCCAGGGCGCCGCTCCACCCGGCCCCGAGCGGTGCGGCGAACAGCCGCTGCCCCAGCAGCTCATTGGCTTTCCCGCCGACCTCGGCCGAGGAGAACGCCTGGTACAACACGAAGAACACCGGCAGCTGCAACAGCAGCGGCAGACCTTGCGCCAGCGGGGTCGCCCCGCGGAAGCCCGCACGGCTCAGCGGGTACAGGGCGACCCGTACGAGCAAGGTGAACAGCACGATCGCGGCAGCGGTCGCGGACTGGGCCAGTACTGGCTCCAGGAGCCGGCTCAACTCCACAACAAGCTGGATGAAAACGGACACGCGGGCCCTCCGGGGGGTCTCTTCGAACGTCGAAAGAGAGGCATTTCGGCGTGACGAGCCGCGAGGGGCGACAAAAGTGATCGGTCAGCAGCAGCGCAGGCGGTCCCGGGCGTATCGCCGTCCAGGGCGATGCCCGAAAGCCTGTGCGGAAGGCTGCGTACTGCGCGCCCCTACGCGGCCGTCGGGACGAGACGGCCGGGCGCCCTCGGCCTGGAACGGCCCGAGGCATCGGGGTCGCGCTGCGGCAGGAATGCCGTGCGCTGCTCGCGATCACGGATCGCGGTGCGTATTCGGTGAGGCGGCACCGGCCGTACGAGACGTGCGGCGGCCGCGAAAGCCTCCGCGCCCACGGCGACGGTAGCCGCGAGGGCCACCACCACGGCCGCCAGCCCGCTCTCCCCGAGGAACAGTCCCAGGACGGAACCGAGCAGCACGAACGCCAAGGGCATCAGCACGGCCAGCGCCTTCGCGGCCCGTGCGAACGGCGGGAAGGGCGCGGACGGTGGGAAGAGCGGCCGCGAGGACAGCCGCGAGGGGACAACCGAGAACGGCGAACCACCGCCACGTCGTTGCCGAGCCATGCAGACCGCCCCCTCTCCTCCCGCGCACGAACTCCCGTACGAAATCAGGTACTCGCGATCGATCCTAGCCCGCCCCACCGACAACCGGACTGGTTCCCTTGGCCAAAGTCAGATGTCAGACCTACGACTTGAGCGTCCCCCACACCACCAGCCGGTACTTGGAGCTGTACTCGGGGGTGCAGGTGGTGAGCGTGATGTACGCGCCGGGCTCGCTGTACCCGTACTGCGGCTTCACGACGCTTCGCGGCACGGGCGCGATCACCCCGGTATCGCGCTCGCTCGTCTCGCCGAGCACCTCCCCGACCACGTAGGTGTACCTGCGCCCCCGTACGTCGACCAGCAACTCGTCCCCGGCCCGTAGCCGGTTGATGTACCGGAACGGCTCCCCGTGCGTGTTCCGGTGCCCGGCGAGCGCGAAGTTCCCCTGCGCGCCGGGCTGCGCGGTCCCGGGGTACTGCCCGGCGTAGCCCTTGTCCAGTACCGTCCGCTTGTCGATCCCCTGCGCGACGGGCACCGCGAGCCCGAGACGCGGGATCCGCAGCACGGCGTACGCCTGCTCCCGCGCCGGCGGCTTGGCGGCGGAGGCCGGAGACCGGGACGGGGCTGGCGGGGATGCCGGAGAGGAACTCCCCCCGGCACCGTCACCGTCACCGGAAGGAGCCTCGGAAGGAGGGCCCGGGGAAGGGCCGGCTGAAGGGCCGGGCGATGTACCGGAGGCGGCTTCACCGGACGGCACGACGGCGGGGGCAGAACCCCACTCGCCCTCCAGAGCCCGGACCTCCTCCTGCGCGGCGGCCACGGCCTGCCGGTTGGTCCACCACACTTGGTGCACCACCAGCAACGCCACCACCACACCCACCGTGGTGATCACCTCGGCGCAGACCCACAGCACTCCCGCGAGACCGGCGCGCCGTACCCGCCGGCCGTTCCCCTGCACCACCACCGGTATGTGATCTCGCACGGGCCGCACCTTAAGACCTCCCCCGTCAACTGACCAGCGGCAGTACGGTGTGATCCATGCGCCCTGACACGCCTGCCGAGCACATCGCCGAAGCCGAGCGCCTCATCCGCACGGCGACCCGTTACCCCGAGGACCAGGAGCCCTTGCTCCTCCAGGCTGCGGCCCACCTGGAACTGGGCGACGCCCGGGACCGCGCCAGCGCGCTGTACGACCAACTCCTCGCCGGCTCCCCGGCGAACCCCCAGCTGATCAAGGCGCTCCAGGCGGCCAACCTCTGGGAGTACGGCCACGAGCCCGAGGCGCGCGCCCTCATCTCGGGCATCCGCGCCGCGGCCCCCAAGGACCCGGCGCCCTGGGAGGTCATCGCGGAAACGCTGGAAACGCACGACGAGTTGGAAGCCGCGCACGACTGCTTCAGCGAGGCCGCGCACCTCCTCATCGCGGAGGACGCCCCCCTCACCCCGGCCACGACCGCGCTCCTCACCGGCCGCCACCGCGTCCGGCGCCTCCTCGGGCGCCCGCACGACGACTGGGACATGGTCGCCGACACCCGCCACATCGGCCCGATCCCCCTCGACGAGCTCCACGACCCGAAGCGCATCTGGGCCCTGGGCTCGGACGATCCGAACGAGCTGCGCGCCGAGATCGCCCGCCTCCGCGCCGAACTGGGCGACCGCCGAGCCGCTCTCTCGCGCCCCTTCCCGGTGGCCATCCTCCACTGGCCCGAGCGCGAACTGGCCGAGCTCCTCACCAGCTACCCCACCCTCAGCCCGGAGTACCCCTCCCACGAGACCCACCTGTCCCGCGTCGAGGCCTCCCTCCGCGCCCTGGCCGCCTCGGGCACCACGAACCTCGGCATCGTCACGGCGAGCGTCCCCTCCTACGAGGCCTTCGCCGCATCCGAAAAGACCTCCCCGGCCTCCCCCAGCCTCCTGGCGGAATACGCGACCACCCTGGCGGCCCGCGGCAAAGCCACCCCCTGGCCCCCTTCCCCCACCTCCCCCTGCTGGTGCACCTCAGGCAAGCCCTACGCGGAATGCCACGGGGCCACCCAGGCTCCCTAGTAAGAGGGGGAGGGGGCGGCGGAAGTCAGATGGGTCCTAATCTCCCGTGCGGTTTCGCCGAAAATCGTCCCACCAGTCACGCTGATACTTGGCGTAGTCCTGGTGCAGGCCGTGGCTCTTCTTCATCAAGAGCCGGGGCAAGGTCGTGCGCGACGCGGCGTGAGGAACTCTCTCGATCACGCTCCAGTCCTCCGCGATGGAGATGGCCCCTATATCCAATCGGACATGACAGTTGGGGCAGAGGCACAAAATGTTGCGCTCAACATCCGGCCCTTTGTGAGGCTCAGCCAGCGGCTTGAGGTGGGCACCCTGGCTGTAAGGCCTGGAGTTGGCACCGACCAGTTGGATTCCGCAGGTCTGGCACTGCCCGCCGTACAGATCCTTTATGCGGCGAGCAGCCGCCGTATCGCGGATCATGCGCTGGACCTGCGCCGTCCGCGTCTGCGGGAACTTCTCCTCGTCACTGAAGCCGAATATTTCTACCGCGGCACTTTCGACGGTGGTGAGTTCCTGCTCCGGCTGCGGACAACGTTCAAGAATGAACTGGCATATCTCGATGGGCTGACCCGCGGGGCCCGGCGTGCCGGAAATGGCTGTCCGCGCCTCAGTGATGCGGTAGAGGCCGTCGTATCGATAGCCCTCACTAGGCGAATAACGATCATCCCCCTTGTACCCACGGAGAATCCGAACGGGATGCCCGCGATCATAGCTGAGCTTCAGTGCAGCATTGTCATCATAGTCCCAGCGCTGATTCGCCTTAAGGCGCTTCGTCTGCGGATCCCGATCTACGCCGGGGGAAGCACCCGTGTAAAGAATCTGGTGCCATGAATCGTCATCATCGAGATATCCGCCGTTGAGGACGATCGCATCGGACACGAAGGCACCATCGGAATCCCTGAGCCTGGATATTCCCCGCTGCAGATTGCCATGGAGCCGCGCATCGAAGACTTCCCTGCGCCCTGGAAGCACAGAACCAATCTCGACTCCGTCAATATGCCCAACAACTCGCTCAGCCGTCATCTCATCAGCATAGCTATTTCCGATCAGGGTTGGTCATTTTTTGGCACCAACTACAGCGGAAGCAGGAGCTGTTGGTGGCCGCGGGCCAGGGCCGTGGGTGGGGTGGGGCGGGAGTTGGTCAGGGTGAGGAGGGTGCGGAGGGCTGAGATGACCTCGGTGGGGGTGTCGCGGATCATCGACGGGGTGGCGCTGACCACCAGGATGCCGTGGGCCTCCAGGCGCAGCCGGCGGCGGAGGGTGGCGTGCCAGGCGTCGCGGGTGTAGTGGTACTCCGCCGAGTCGACTTCCAGGGCGACGCCCTCGTCGGGCCAGTAGGCGTCGGGGCTGGCCAAGAAGGTGCCGGCCGGGGTGTAGAGGCGGACGTTCCACAGGGGGGCCGGCAGGTCCGTCGCCGCCAGGGTGTCGCGGGCCCGTGCTTCGGCGATCGAGCGGACTCCCGCGACCAGTTCCCCGGCGGCGGCGCGAACCGCGGGACGGCTGAGGAGGCGGGAGGCACCGAGTTCGGCGTGCAGGTCCTGCGGATGGCACCAGCCGGCCTGGACGACGGAGGCGAGGACCGAGCGGATCCGGTCCGGGTGCCCCGCGCGGGAGGCGAAGTCCGCGGCCGCCCGGACGGGGCGGGTGCTCGGGACGCCGCAGACGGTGATGGTCCGCGGCCAGCGCGAAGTCGGGAGCGGACGGACCGCGGCGGTGCCGGCGAGCCTGCACGGAGCGCGGATCAGGACGTCGGTTGGTGTCGGGGCGGCGTCACGGATGCCGAGGAGGGCGAGAGCGGCGGCGCCGGTGAGGGCTGCCGTCGCGCCGGACAGGGGGTCGGCGGTGGGCTCGGCGGCGTACAGGACGGCGGAGAGTGCCAGTTGCCGAGGGTCGGGAGGTCCGGTTTGCAGGAGGTAGACACGGGGCAGTAACCGCTGCCAGGGGCCGCCGGGCCGGCTGCGGGAGGTGATCGTGCCGCCGGGGACGCCGGCCGTGGTGAGCTGGTGGCGCGTGGCGAGGTTGAGTTGCCTGCGAGCGACCTTCGCGGCCGGGGTCGGGGTTGGGGTTGGGGTCGCGGTCGATGCCCCTGACGCTGCCGTTGCCGCTTCCGTTCCTGCTTCTGCTCCTGCTCGTGCTCCTGCCTCCGTTCCCGTTGTCGCTGCCGTTGCCGATGTCGTCTGCTTGGTCGTGATCATGCTGCGGGTATGCCCGTCCTCGGGGCGGCCTACCCCCGGGCGAGTCACACCGCAGCTGCCGGACGGCGCAGCGCGCGCGTCCCCGCAGGCCAGCAGCAGGCCAGCAGGGACGGTACGGGCAAACCCGGTCCTAGCGGTTCGGGTGGTCCGGGGACAGGAAGACGATCACGCCCGTCTCGGTGCCGGGCCGGGCGGTGACCTCGTGCCAGCCCAGGCGGCGGTACGTGGCCACCGTCCCGGTGGCATGGCGGGAGGTCAGCAGCCAGGCGCGCCGGTCGGGGGCGTCTGCGGTGATCTCGGTGAGCAGGTCCCGGGCGGTGCCGCGGCCGCGCGCGTACGAGCGTACGGCCAGCTCGTCTATCTCCAGGGCGCCGGTCAGGAGCTCCTTCACCCGGCCGGGACCGAGCTGCGCCGCGACCTGGGCGTACGCACGGTTCCTGGGGAAGGTGGCCGGCGTGACCCAGCCCGTGGCGAAACCGTCGATGCCGGTTGCCGACTGGGCGAAGGCGGTACGGAATCCGCGGCGCCGGGCGTCGGCCTGCAGACGGCTCGCGAACTGGCGAATGGTTTCTTCACCCTCGTTCCATGGCGGACCGGAGAAGACGTCGGCGTAGGCGTCGACCAGTTCGTCCGCAAGGTCGAGGACGGCCTGTCCGTAACAGATCACGATGTCCTGGCTCCTGATGCTGGGTGTGGATTCTCCCTTTTGGGTTGAGAGCGAATTTATGGGCTCCGCGTTCCCGGCACACCCATCGCACGGTTCCGGCGAGTATGCGACAAATCCCCTCCCCGCCCCGCGTGTCGGGAAGCCCCGCGCCCGCGTTGAGCAGGCGTGGACAGACTCCTTCGGGCCGCGGGCACCTGCGCGGTCGCCTTTCTTCTGGTCCTGGGCGTGGTGGCGCTCCTGCCCCGCGCCGTGCAGGACGCCGTGCCCGATGCCGTGATCGGCGGCGCCGTGCTCGTCCTCGGGGCCGTGGGTGCCCACCGGGTGGCCGGGCGGTCGCGTTAGCCTCGTGGCACGGCTCATCGGCCCAGACGATCCAGGGAGTTCGACATGGCACGCGTACCCAGTTCCGCCCTCGCGGCGACCGGTCTGATCGGCGGGTACGCCCTCGCCCGGTGGACCGGGAAGCGGCCGCTGGGCGGGGTCGTACTCGGCGCCGCGGGTCTCGCGGCCGGGCGGCAATGGCACCGCCGGTGCGGCACCCCCGCGGCGGCCGGGCTCGGGACGCTGTACCTCGCCGGGTTCGCCGGCGCGCACCCGCTGGCCAAGAGAGTCGGAGCCTGGCCGGCCGTATTCGGGTCCGCCGCGGTCGTTGCCGCCGTCTCCTGGGCTGTCGCCGACCGCGGCTGACCGGGCGGAAGCCCGAAGGGGCCCGAACAGCCCAGGGGCGGCTACGCGCCGAAGCCCCGGGACACCGTGTAGATCAGCAGGCCGGCCAGGGCGCCCACCACCGTGCCGTTGATCCGGATGAACTGCAGGTCGCGGCCGATGTGGGCCTCGATCTTCCGGGAGGTGTGCTCGGCGTCCCAGCCCGCCACGGTCTCGGTGATCAGCGAGGTGATCTCCGTCCGGTAGGTGGTGACCACATACACCACCGCGCCCTCGGTCCAGCCCTCCACCTTCCGCTGCAAGCGGCCGTCGGTGGCCAGCCGCGCGCCCAGCGCGAGGAGCGAGGCACGGACGCGCAGGCGCAGTTCGCTCTGCTCGTCCTCCGCCGCCGAGATGATCATCGAGCGGATGGCGGCCCAGGCGGAGGCGATCACGTCCTGGACCTCGTCACGCGCCAGGATCTCGGACTTGAGCCGCTCCACGCGCGCGCGGGTGTCCGTATCCGACTGGAGGTCGGCCGCGAAGTCCGTCAGGAATCGGTCCACCGCCCCGCGCGCCGGGTGCTCCGGCATGTCCCGCATCTCCGTGACGAAGCGGAGCAGCTCCTTGTACACGCGGTCGCCAATCTTGCGGTCCACGAACCGCGGGGTCCAGCCGGGCGCCCCGCCCTGGACCGCGTCCATCACCGAGTCCCCGTGCGTGACCAGCCAGTGGTGCGCCCGCGTGCACAGGAGGTCGACGGCCCGGTGATGCCCGCCGTCCGCGACGACCTTCTCCAGCGTCTTGCCCATGGCCGGCGCGATCTCGGCCGTCTCGGCGCGCCGGGTGATGGCCTCCCCTACGACGGCCTGCACATCGGAATCACGCAGTACGGTCAGGGCTCCGCGCAGCGCGGCGGCCAGCTCCGCCGTGACCCGGTCGGCGTGCGCCGGCTCGGCCAGCCAGGACCCGAGCCGGCCGCCGATGCCGAGCGCGTGCAGCCGGGCCTTGACCACGTCGGAGGAGAGGAAGTTCTCACCGACGAACTCCCCGAGGGAGACGCCGAGCTGGTCCTTCTTGGTCGGGATGATCGCGGTGTGCGGGATGGGCAGACCGAGCGGCCGCCGGAAGAGCGCGGTGACGGCGAACCAGTCCGCGAGCGCGCCCACCATCCCGGCCTCGGCGGCGGCCGCCACGTACCCGGCCCAGGCGCCGGCGCCCCAGGCGTGCTGCGCGTACTCGGCCAGTACGTAGACCAGCGCGACCAGCACCAGCAGGCTCGTCGCGGTCGTCTTCATACGGCGTACGCCGCGCCGGCGCTCCTCGTCGGCGACGCTGAACACGAAGGCGCCCCGGGCGGGCGGCACCGGGGGTGCGGGCGGCGAAGAGCGTGCCGGTGACGGCGGTGGGGGCGCCGGCGGGGCGGCTCCTCCGGCTGCGATGCGGTTGTCCACGTGCTCCTGCCTTCCCCCTGGCGCCGGTTTTGTCTGCATAGCATCCGACTCCCGGGCGGTGTGAAGAGTTCCCGCCACGCCATTTCGCTCCCGCGAGGGGGTGCGGTCCGGCCTGCCCGGGGTCGGTGAGGCGCGGGCTCCGCCCGCCTACCCCGAGCCCGCGCCGTACAACCCGCGCCCGGGCCTCCGCCTGCGCCGGGACGCCGGGGCCCGTCCCTCCGCCGGGACGACCGGGGCCCGGCCCTCCGCCGGGACGGCCGGGGCCCCGGCCCTCCGCCCGGGACACCCCGGGCCCCGGCTCGGCTTCGCTCGCGCGCAGAGCAAGGGCCCCCGAGACCCCAGGCCGCAGACCCTGAGTCCCGGGCCCCGCGCCCCAGGGCCCCGCGCCCCGCGCCCCATCGGGAGCAGCCGTCGGTCAACCCGGAGAACCGGTGGCCCGGCCGGGCACCCCGGGCGCTACAGCTCCTTGCGCCGGGGGCCGGCGTCCGGGAGGTGCGGGGGCTTGACCTTGACTTCGACGCCTCCCCAGAAGGCGAAGCCCGTCACGACCACCCGCGGCGCGCCCGGCTGGCGCGGCCCCGTGCTGTCGCGCTGGTCGAAGGCGCCCATGAAGCCGAAGCCCCGTACGTCGACCTCCACCCCCGGCGGCACCGTGATCTCGATGCCGCCCATGATCGCGACGCAGTTGATCACGACCTCCCGCTGGGCGAAGTCCGCATCGCGCAGGTCGAGCTCCCCGCCGCCCCAGAACGCCACCGCGTCGAAACGGGCCGGTACCGTCCACCGCCCCTTGCGCTGGAACCCCGACATGACGGCGACAGCCGTCTTCGAGGGCGCCGCGCCGCCGATCCGCGCCGGCCACGCCGACCCCGCACCCGGCCCGGCAGCCGCCGGCATGGGAGCGGAGGCCGCCGGCAGGTCCCTCGTGAGCGGTTCCAGCTCCGCGTACGTACGGGACTTGTACGCCGCCTCCAGCCGCTCCTGGAACTCGTCCATGTCGAGCCGACCCTCGGCGACGGCGTCCCGCAGACGCTCCACCACCCGTTCCCGGTCGGCATCCGACGCCCTCAACTCCGGCAACGGCTTCTCCGGCCGCTCGTCAGTCATGAACACCAGCCTATGCAGAGCGGCGCGGGAGTAATACGGCTTGGCCCTGACGCGCTCCCCGGATTTATCCCTGACACAACCCAGGGCGCGCCCGGCCCGGAAGCCCCGGCCCGGAGCGCCCGGCCCGGGCCGGGCGCTCACTCATCGACATCCCTCACCCCCGCCCCGCATACATCCGCGCGATCACGTCCTCGATGTCCGGCTCCCGCACCGACAGGTCCACCAGCGGATACTCCGCCGCCACCGCCGCCACCAGCGGCGCCGCCGAAGCCCCCGCCGGGAACGCCAGCCACTGCCGCGGCCCGTCCACCTTCACCACCCGCGCCCCCGCCACACTGATCGGCGCGAGCTCCCGCTCCAGGTCGACCACCAGCGTCCGCTCGCTCTGCCCCACCGACCCCGCCGAGTGCAGCCCGGCCAGCGCCCCGTCATACATCAGCCGCCCGTGGTCGATCACCATCACCCGCTCGCACAGCTGCTCGATGTCCTGGAGATCGTGCGTCGTCAGCAGCACCGTCGTACCGAGCTCCTCGTTCAGCTGCCGCAGGAAGCCCCGTACCTTCGCCTTGCTCACCACGTCCAGCCCGATCGTCGGCTCGTCCAGGTACAGCACGTCCGGATCGTGCAGCAGCGCCGCCGCGATGTCCCCGCGCATCCGCTGCCCCAGCGACAGCTGCCGCACCGGTACGTCGAGCAGCTCCGCCAGGTCCAGCCGGTCCACGCAGCGCTCCAGGTTCTCCTTGAACCGCGCCGCCGGGATCCGGTACATCCGCCGCATCAGCCCGTACGAGTCCTTCAGCGGCAGGTCCCACCACAGCGTCGTGCGCTGCCCGAACACCACCCCGATCCGGTGGGCCAGCCGCAGCCGCTCCCGTGCCGGGTCGATGCCCGCTACGCGCAAGCGGCCGCCGCTCGGCGTCAGGATGCCCGTCAGCATCTTGATCGTCGTGGACTTCCCCGCGCCGTTGGGCCCGATGTAGCCGACCACCTCGCCCCGCGCGACCTCGAAACTGATCCCGTCCACGGCCCTGACCTGGCGCTTCTCGCGGCGCATCAGGCTCACTCGGCGCCGTACGTCGAAGACCTTCTCGACCCCGTCCAGGGTGATCAGTGCTTCTGCCATCCTTCAGCTCCCCGTGCTTCGGTACGAACGGACTCCCGCGCGCCACACCAGCGACGCGGGCAGGAACAGCGCGAAGGCCACCAGCGGGCTGATGTACGCCACCCACCCCGGCAGCCCCAGCGGGTCGGGCCGCCCCAGGATGTGCAGGGCTGGCAGCCAGTTGACGAAGCCCAGCGGGACGATGAAGGTCACTCCGCGCAGCAGGTCCTTCGCGAACACGGTCGGCGGGTACTGGAGCATTGTGCAGCCTCCGTACGTGAAGGAGTTCTGCACCTCCGCCGCGTCCCCCGCGAGGAACTGGAACGCGGCGCCGGCCACCATCACCGCCGCGAAGATCGCCGCGCCGGCCGCCACCATCACGGGCACCAGCAGCAGCTTCCCGACCGTCCAGTCCACCACCAGAGCACCCGGAGCACCCGGAGCGCCCGCCGCCCCCGCGCCCCCCGGACCCAGCTCCCACATCGCCCAGCCGAGCACCGCCAGCCCCTGCGCGACCCGCCCGAGCCGGCGCAGGGCGAAGCGGTCCGCCGCGACCTGCGCGAGCAGCGGGACCGGCCGCACCAGCATGGTGTCGAGCGACCCGTCGCGGATCCGGGCGCCGATCCGGTCCGTGTTCCCCAGCAGCATGTCCGCCAGGCCGAGGGAGGCCGAGCAGGACCCGTACAGCAGCGCGATCTCGGGCAGCGTGAAACCGCCGAGGACGTCCACGTGCGAGAACATGATGAAGATCGCGACGAAGTCGAGGAGCGTGATCGCCGCGTTCCCGAAGGTGGACAGGAAGAACGACGTCCGGTACGTCATCGTCGACCGGATCCACATCGCCACGATCAGCCCGTAGCCCCGCAGCCCCTCCACGGCGCGGTTGCGCCGCGGTACGTCCAAGGCCACCGGGTCCCGTTCCAGCACCAGCTCAGCCACCCTGGACCACCACCTTGCGCGTCGCGGCCGACTGCAGCAGCCGCCCCGCTCCCAGCAGTACGGCCGCCCACGCGGCCTGGAACCCCAGCGCCCCGGCCACGCCCCCGGCCCCCGGATGCCTGCCCAGCAGCACGTCCACCGGCACCTGGAGCATCGCCGCCCACGGCAGGACCCGGACGAACTCCCCGAAGGCGCCCGGGAACACCGTCAGCGGCAGCAGCATCCCGGAGAAGAAGATGCCGACGACGGTGGCCATCAGGTTGATCCCGGCCCCGTCCATCAGCCAGAAGGCCGCCAGCCCGAGCAGGTAGCGCACCGCGAAACCCACCACCAGCCCGAGCGTCAGCGAGACCAGGAACAGCAGCCAGCGCAGCGCCTGTGTGGGCAGCGCGAGCTGGAAGGCCAGCGCCCCCGCCGCCATCGGAACCAGCCCGCGCCCCAGCAGCTGGAAGCCGGCGCGGCCCATGTCCGCCGCCAGCCACCACATCTGGAGGTCGGCCGGCCGGTACAGGTCGACGGCGATGTCGCCCGTACGGATCCGCTCCTGGATCTCCTCCTGGAAACCGCCGCCGATGAGCGCGTTGGCGGCGAGCACCGACTGGCTCACCCATACGAAGGTCAGCGCCTGCGCCTGGTCGTAGCCGCCGAGCCCGGGCCGCTCGTCCCACAGGGCTATGTACGTGTACGCGACGATGAAACCGAACACGGTGTTGGTGAACACCCCGGCCGCCGTCGCCGTCCCGTAGGTGGCGTACCGCCGGAATCCGCCGGCCGCGACCTCCAGGTAGAGACGCACCGTCCCACCCGCTCCCTGACGCACCGTATCCCTCCGTTTCCCACGTCGTCCCGATGTCGTTCCCACGTCGTCCCTACGTCGGCCAAAGCGCGCGAGCTTAGTGCGGAGGGGCGATCCACGCGACCGATTTACGCCCGTCCGGAGTGGAATCACCGGCTCTCCGGTAGACACCATGGGGTACAGAAGTGGATATTCCGCACGGCGCCGAGGAGTCCCGGAGATGAGCGACCAGTCACCACCACCCGGCTGGATCCCTCGCGACCCGGACACCCCGCGCGAACCGCCGCCGCAGCAGGGGCCGGTAGGGCCCGGCGGCAGGCCCGGGAAAGCCGGCAGGAGCGGGAAGGTGGACAGGGCCGGGAAGCCGGGGAAGAGGGCCGGCCGCGCGCGGACCGGCTGGCGCCGCCTCCTCCCCACCTGGCGCATGGTCCTGGGCGGCGTCCTCTTCCTCGCCCTGCTGCTCGGCGGCGCCCTCGTCGCCGGCTACCTGCTGGTCGACATCCCGCCGGCCAACGCCGCCGCCACCGCCCAGTCCAACCTCTACCTCTACTCCGACGGTTCCCCCCTCGCCCGCGACGGCGAGGTCAACCGCGTGAACGTCCCGCTCTCGCAGATCCCGCGCACCGTCCAGGAAGCCGTACTGGCGGCCGAGGACCGCGACTTCTACTCCGAACGGGCGGTGGACCCCAAGGCGATGGTCCGCGCCGCCTGGAACACCGCGACGGGCAAGGGCACCCAGTCCGGTTCCACCATCACCCAGCAGTACGTCAAGAACTACTACCTGGGCCAGGAACAGACGATCAAACGCAAGGTCAAGGAATTCTTCATCGCGATCAAACTCGGTCGGGAGAAGTCGAAGGACTACATCCTGGAGGGGTACCTCAACACCAGCTACTTCGGCCGCAACGCCTACGGCGTCCAGGCCGCCTCCCAGGCCTACTACGGCAAGGACGTCGGCACGCTCACCACCGCCGAAGGCGCCTACCTCGCCACCCTCCTCAACTCCCCCAGCGCCTTCGACGTCGTCTCCCACCCCCGCGCCCGGCCCCGCGCCCTCGCCCGCTGGAACTACGTCCTCGACGGCATGGTCAAGAAGCGCTGGATGCCGGCCGCCGAACGCGCCGCCACCCGGTTCCCCGAGCCCGGCCAGGTCCGCCCGGCCGCCGGACTGTCCGGGCAGCGCGGCTACCTCGTGGAGGCGGTCAAGGACTACATCACCGAACGCGGGATCCTCGACGACAAAACCCTCGCCGAGGGCGGCTACCGCATCACCACCACCATCGACAGGCGCCGCCAGAACGCCCTCGTGGAGGCCGTCCAGGCACAGATGGTCTCCAAGCTGAACCCCGCGAAGCGCCCGGCCGACCGGTTCGTACGGGCCGGCGGGGCCTCCCTCGACCCCGCCACCGGCAAGGTCGTCGCCCTGTACGGCGGCATCGACTACACCCAGCAGTACGTCAACAACGCCACCCGCCACGACTACCAGGTCGCCTCCACCTTCAAGCCGTTCGTCTTCGCGGCCGCCGTCGAGAACGGCGCACGCACCCAGGACGGCCGCCGGATCACCCCGTACACGCTCTACAACGGCGACAACAGACGCCGCGTCATCGGCACCCGGGTCCCCTACGCCCCCGAGAACCAGGGGCAGATGTCGTACGGGAACATCACCGTCAACACCGCCACCGACCTCTCCGTCAACGCCGTCTTCGCACAGATGGCCGTCGACGTCGGCACCGACGAGGTCAAGCGGACCGCCGTCGCCCTCGGCATCCCGGAGAACACTCCGAATTTCGACGCCGGGCCCGCCATGGCCCTGGGCACCCTGCAGGCCAGCGTCCTCGACATGACGCAGGCGTACGCGACCCTCGCGGACCACGGCCGCCACACCCCGTACACCTTCATCGAGGAGATCACCAAGGACGGCGACACCATCGGCCTGCCCGAGCGGGGCCCGACCCAGGCCGTCAGCCGCGAAGCCGCCGACACCACCACCTCCATGCTGGTCAGCGTCGTCGACAACGGCACCGGTACGGCGGCCCTCGCCGCCGGCCACCCGGCGGCCGGCAAGACCGGCACCGGCGAACTCGACCGCTCGGCCTGGTTCGCCGCATACACCCCCACCCTGGTCACGGTGGTCGCGATGATGGGCCAGGACCCGGACACCGGCCGCCTCCAGTCGCTGTACAACGCCCTCGGCGAAACCCGCATCGGCGGGGGCGGCTACCCGGCCCGCATCTGGGCCGCCTACACGAAGACGGCCCTGGAGGGCACCGACCCCGTCGACTTCGAACTGGAACTCCAGCCCGGCGCGGCCCCGCCCCCGAACCCGCCGCCCGTACCGTCCGACCCCGAACAGGAGCCACCCGGAGGCGACCGCCCGCCGACGAACCCGGGACGGCCGAACCCGCCGACGCGGCCCAACCCGCCGAGCCCGCCGAACCCTCCGACGGAGGGCCAGACGCAGGGCGGGCAGACGAACGGCGGCCAGACGCAGGGCGGGCAGACCCAAGGAGGGCAGACGAACGGCGGGCAGACCCAGGGCGGCGCCACCCAGGGCGACGAGGGCGGCACCACGGCGGGCAACCAAGGGACTCAGGGCACCCAGGGCACGGACGGCGGCGTTGCGAAGGCCAGCGCCCGCCGTCCGCGTTCCTCGAATAGCCGGCCACCGGCCGCCAACCGCCGGCCCGGGACGTCAGCGGCGCTCAGTGACCGGAGGTCACCTTCAACCCCACCACGGCGACCAGCAGCAGACAGATGAAGAAGATCCGGGCGGCGGTCACGGGCTCACCCAGCACCGCCATACCCAGCACCGCCGCCCCGGCCGCGCCGATGCCCACCCACACCCCGTACGCCGTACCGATCGGCAGCGACTTCGCGGCGTAGGACAGCAGCACCATGCTCGCGACGATCCCGGCGCCCGTGAACACGCTGGGCCAGAGCCGCGTGAAGCCCTCGGTGAATTTCATGCCGATCGACCAGCCCACTTCGAGCAGACCGGCGACAAGCAGCAGAACCCAAGCCATGACAGGCACCTCCGGACGAGAGCGATAAGGGGTGCGTCGTCTTGTCCTCAACCCGGTACGGCGCGTCTCGTCGGGGTACCCGTCCACCGTAGCAAAGGGCAGCGAGGAGGGCTGGTGACCTCGGCCACCAGCCCTCCTCACCACCGCGCGGGCACAGACCCCGCCCTCAGAGGTAGAGCCCCGTGGAGTCCTTCGACCCCTCCAGCCGCTCCGCCGCCACGGCGTGCAGGTCCCGCTCGCGCATCAGCACGTACGTCGCACCCCGCACCTCGACCTCGGCCCGGTCCTCGGGGTCGTACAGCACCCGGTCACCGGGCTCTACGCTCCGGACGTTCTGCCCGACCGCGACCACCTCGGCCCAGGCCAGCCGCTTGCCCACCGCGGCCGTCGCCGGGATCAGGATGCCGCCGCCCGAGCGGCGCTCGCCCTCGGGCAGATCGGACTTCACGAGCACGCGGTCGTGCAGCATGCGGATGGGCATCTTGTCGTGGGTGGTGGTGTTGTCGCTCACGACCCGAACCTACCTGCCCGCACCCGGGCCGTACTCCGGAGGGTCATCAGCGCTTACGGCGCGCCGACACCACGAGCAGCCCCACCACACCCGCCGCGACCAGCGCGACGGGCACGATCCGCTCGATGCGCAAAGACCCGTCCTCGTGGCGCAGGCCGGCCTGCGCATCCGTCACCAGACGGTTCACCGCGACGAAGGCACGCCCGGCGGTGTGGTCGACCGTCGAGGCCACCCTCGCCTTGGCGTCCCCGATGATCGTCTTCGGGTGCATGCGCACACCGATCTCGTCGAGCGTCTCGGCGAGCTGCTCGCGGCGGCGGACGATGTCCGCCTCGATCTGTGCGGGGGTCCTGGCTTCCGGCACCGCGCTGCCTCCGTCGTCGTGGTCGTGATCGTGATCCGTCATGGACAGTCTGTCAGCTGAGTCAGCTTAGGCTCATGCCATACCGATCCCCTGCCGAGGAGACTGTCAGATGAGCGAGCGACTCCAGCCGGGCGACACCGCCCCCGCCTTCACCCTGCCCGACGCGGACGGCAACGAGGTCTCGCTCGCCGACCACACCGGCCGCAAGGTGATCGTCTACTTCTACCCCTCCGCCCTGACGCCGGGCTGCACCAAGCAGGCCTGCGACTTCACGGACAATCTGGCCCTCCTGGCGTCGGCGGGCTACGACGTCATCGGCGTCTCCCCCGACAAGCCGGAGAAGCTGGCGAAGTTCCGCGACCGGGAAGACCTGAAGGTCACCCTGGTCAGCGACCCCGAGAAGAAGACCCTGGAGGCGTACGGCGCGTACGGCGAGAAGAAGCTGTACGGCAAGACCGTGACGGGCGTCATCCGCTCGACGGTGGTCGTTGACGGGGAGGGCAAGGTCGAGCACGCCTTCTACAACGTGAAGGCGACGGGCCACGTAGCCAAGATCATCAAGGACCTGGGCATCTGACCCTGCCCGCTGCCGAGGGAAACAGCCCGCACCGCAACGGTGCGGGCACTCCTTTTACTGCACGAAAGGCCCCGTAACTGCCCGAATGCCGGACCGTTACTCCGTACGAGCGACTAACGCGCGGCCGATACACGGAGGGGGCCCATGCCGATCAGCCCGTACACGAAGGAGCGCCTCACGGAGGCGGTGCGCGATGCACGGACGCTGTCCGAGGCCTTGGTGAAGCTGGGGGTGGACCCGAAGGGGGGATCGCGGCGGTACCTCTCCGATCGCATGAAGCGGCTGGATGTGGACACGTCGCATTTTCAGCGGGAGGGAGTGAACGGGAGGTCTTGACCGAGGCGGCCGCCCGGTGCGGGACCATCGAGGAGGTCGTCGCCCGCTACGGCATCGACCCGCACGCCGGACTGGGGCACTACCTCATGCGCCGCTTCTCCGCTTACGGCATCGACGTCGCGCACTTCAGGCGACGGCCGTACACGCGGCACGAGAAACCGGACGTGGCCTCCTTGCGGGAAGCGGTCCCCTCATCACGGTCGTTGGCGGAAACGCTCCGGCGTCTCGGGCGACCGCCCGGCCCCCGCTGGAGGGAATCCCTGCAGGGGTGGATCCGCGCATCAGGACTGGACACTTCGCACTTCCTCGGGCAGGCACACCAGCGCGGCAAACCGGGGCCCCTCGCCCCTACGGCTGCCGAGATCCTCGTCCGCCACGAAGGCAAGCGGCGTACCGGAACCAAGGCCCTGCTCCGCGCGCTGCGCGAGGTCGGCGTGCCCGATCGGTGCGATCGGTGCGGAATCCCTCCCGAGTGGCGCGGACTGCCCATGACGCTGAGGTCGACCACGTGAACGGCGACTGGAGCGACAACCGCCGCGAGAACCTGCGATTGCTGTGCCCCAACTGCCACAGCATCATGGATACGTGGTGCCGCGACCGTCGTCCAAAATCTGCCCCGCCCATCGAGCAACCCGTAGACTGAGCGGAGCCCGGACGGGTCCAATGTCCGAATCGGGCGACATGTCGCGGTTGTGGTGGAATGGCAGTCACGCTGGGTTTAGGTCCCAGTGGGGTAAAACCCGTGGGGGTTCGAATCCCCCCAACCGCACTTCTACGTTGAAGGCCCGGTGCGCGCGCAGGTGCGCACCGGGCCTTCGGCGTGAACGGCAGGCGTCAGCCCAGGAGGTCCCGGATCACCGGGACCAGGGCGCGGAAGGCCTGGCCGCGGTGGGAGATGGCGTTCTTCTCCGCGGCGGAGAGTTCCGCGCAGGAGCGGCTTTCGCCGAGGGGCTGGAGGATCGGGTCGTAGCCGAAGCCGCCGGTGCCCGACGGGGTGGGGCGCAGGGTGCCCAGGAGGCGGCCCTCGACCACGCGGGAGGTGCCGTCCGGGAGGGCCAGGGCCGCCGCGCAGAAGAAGTGGGCGCCGCGGTGTTCCGGGGCGATGTCGGCGAGCTGGGCCAGCAGGAGGCGCAGGTTGGCCTCGTCGTCGCCGTGGCGGCCCGCCCAGCGGGCGGAGAAGATGCCGGGGGCGCCGCCCAGGATGTCCACGCAGAGTCCGGAGTCGTCGGCCACGGCGGGCAGGCCCGTGGCCTGGGCCAGGGCGTGGGCCTTGAGGAGGGCGTTCTCGGCGAAGGTGACGCCGGTTTCCTTGACGTCCGGGATGTCCGGGTACGCGTCCGCGCCGACCAGCTCGTGCGGCAGGCCGGCGTCGGACAGGATGGCGCGGAGTTCGGAGACTTTGCCCGCGTTGCGGGTGGCGAGGATCAGGCGGCTGCTGCTCATGGTGGCCATTATTCCGGCCCCCGCCTCCCGTCCGGCCCCGTGCACCCGGCCCGCCCGGCCCGCGCGACCAGTCCGGCCAGCTCGGTCCGCGCGACCAGTCCGGCCAGCTCGGTCCGCGCGACCAGCCCGGCCCGCTCGGCCCGCCCGGCCCGCTCGGCCAGCCCGGCCCGCTCGGCCATCCCGCTCAGTCCGCTCAACCCGCTCAGCCCGGGGTGCAGACCTTGGAGATCTCGCTCGCCGCGTCCGCGACCGGCTTGATGTCGGGGGTGGGGTTGCCGTTCTCGATGGCGGTGCGGACGTTCTGGACGGCCGTGTTCATCGAGTCGATGGCCTTGCCGAGGTCGGCGTTGCCCGTCTGGTCGCCGATCTTCTTGAGGTTCGTCTCGATCTGGTTGAGCGCGTTCTGGGCGTCCTGCGGGCTGTTGCCCGCCTGGGAGACCGCCTGCTGGAGGTCGTTGGCGCCGTCCGTGATGGCGACGGCGGTGTTCGCGCAGTCCATCGCCGTGGAGATCGCGTCACACGCCGTCAGGGCGGAGACGGAGAGCGCGGCGGCCGCCACCACGGCGGCGATGCGGTGCTTCTGCTTCATTTTCGGGTCCCCCAAGATTCGGATGCGTGGACGGGCGCACGGTGATGACACCGTGCGCCCGCATCTTCCATGACGCCGGGACGGGTCCGGCGGTTGCCCCCTACAGGACGGGCAGGTCCAGCGCGCGCAGCTGGATGGCTTCGAGGTCGGCGCAGCCGCCGGCGGCGAGGTCCAGGAGGGCGTTGAGTTCCTTGCGGTCGAAGGGCTCGCCCTCGGCGGTGCCCTGGACCTCGACGAAGCGTCCGTCGCCGGTGCAGACGACGTTCATGTCCGTCTCGGCCCGTACGTCCTCCTCGTAGCAGAGGTCGAGGAGGGGGACGCCGTCCACGATGCCGACGCTGACGGCGGCGACCGTGCCGGTGAGCGGCTTGCGGCCGGCCTTGATGAGCTTCTTCTGCTGGCCCCAGGCGACGGCGTCGGCGAGGGCGACGTACGCGCCGGTGATGGCGGCGGTGCGGGTGCCGCCGTCTGCCTGGAGGACGTCGCAGTCCAGGACGATGGTGTTCTCGCCGAGGGCCTTGTAGTCGATGACGGCGCGCAGCGAGCGGCCGATGAGGCGGGAGATCTCGTGGGTGCGGCCGCCGATCTTGCCGCGTACGGATTCACGGTCGCCGCGGGTGTTGGTGGAGCGGGGCAGCATCGAGTATTCGGAGGTGACCCAGCCTTCGCCGCTGCCCTTGCGCCAGCGCGGGACGCCTTCGCTGAAGGAGGCGGTGCAGAAGACCTTCGTGTCTCCGAAGGAGATGAGGACGGAGCCCTCGGCGTGCTTGCTCCATCCGCGTTCGATGGTGACCGGGCGGAGCTGTTCGGGCGTGCGGCCGTCGATGCGAGACATGGTTGCGAGCCTAGCCCCTGCGGGGAGCATGACCCAGACGCGGCGGAAACCCGACGCAGGTGCTGTTCATCTGAGGAATCCCCTCGCGCCGCATCGAGGTCATCACGGCATGGGGCGCGCCACCCTCCGCGTGGCGGGCCCGTGAGGACCGCGGCCATGTCCCTCAGCGTTCCCCGCCTTTGGATCGGCTCGACCGAGATCATTGCCCTCGCCGACGGCCCGGGCCCGTTCTTCTCCCCGCGCGCCGAGGCCTTCCCCGGGGCCACGGCCGCTCAGTGGGCCGAGGCGACCGCTACGACCCGGGCGCGGTGGGCGCCGAGGGCCGCCGGCCGGCTGCGGCTCCTCGACGGCGACACACCGCTGCGCGCATCCGGGTCATGCCCCTGCGCGGGTACGCGAAGACCCCGTCCGGGTGGTCCGGGACGGGGTCTTCGGGTGCCTTGGGCGGGGCCTTCGCGCAGGGCCTCGTACGGCGTCTCCGTACGGGCGACTGCCGCGCGGGGCGCCGGTACCGCTCAGGCCGCTCAGGCCGCTCAGGTCACATCATGTCTTCGATGTCCGCGGCGATCGGGTCGGCGTCCGTGCCGATGACGACCTGGATCGCGGTGCCCATCTTGACGACGCCGTGGGCGCCGGCGGCCTTGAGGGCGACCTCGTCGACCTTGCTCGGGTCGACGACCTCGGTGCGCAGGCGGGTGATGCAGCCCTCGACCTCTTCGATGTTCTCGATACCGCCGAGCCCGGCGACGATCTTCTCAGCCTTGGTGGCCATGTGTTTCTCCCTGAGTGTTTCGAAGAACGAGTCTCGGCGGCCTTAACCAGCGGATCCGCTTTGTCACGGTAGCTCACGCTTGGCCTATCTACGCGGGCGCATGACCGGCTCCTGCCCAATGATGACGATCAGCAGCAGCCTGCCCCACGACTGGTCTACACCAGTGTGCCGCACATGTTGCGACTGCCAGAAACCGGGTCGGTCAGGGAGGACGCCGATGAGCGCGAGCAGCGCCGCAGCTGTGCCGGAGCCCCGGTGGTGGAACGGGCTGTTCCAGGGACTGCAGAAGATGGGGCGGAGTCTGCAGCTGCCGATCGCGGTCCTGCCCGCGGCGGGCATCCTCAACCGCCTCGGCCAGCCGGACGTGTTCGGTTCGGAGGGTCTGAACTGGACGAACGTCGCGAAGGTGATGGCGGGCGCCGGCGGGGCGCTGCTGGACGCGGACCTCGGTCTGCCGCTGCTCTTCTGCATCGGCGTGGCGATCGGCATGGCGAAGAAGGCGGACGGTTCGACCGCGCTGGCGGCGGTGGCGGGCTTCCTCGTCTACCGGGGGGTGCTGCACGCCTTCCCCGACGACTGCCCCGAGGGCACGCGGGACGTCAGGGGTGGCTGCCTGGGGCAGGCGGACGCCTTCGCCGGGTACACGTTCCAGAATCCGGGGGTCTTCGGCGGCATCGTGATGGGCTTGCTGACCGCCTGGTTCTGGCAGCGCTACCACCGGGTGAAGCTGGTGGACTGGCTGGGCTTCTTCAACGGCCGCCGGCTGGTGCCGATCATCATGTCCTTCGTGGCGATCGCCTTCGCCGCGCTGTGCCTGTGGATCTGGCCGCCCATCGGCGGTGCGCTGGAGAGCTTCTCGGACTGGCTGATCGGTCTGGGTGCGTGGGGCGCCGGCATCTTCGGCATCGCCAACCGGGCGCTGCTGGTGATCGGGCTGCACCAGTTCCTGAACGTGCCGGTGTGGTTCCAGTTCGGCAGTTTCACGAAGCCGGACGGCCAGACGGTGCACGGCGACATCAACAGGTTCCTGGCGGGTGACCCGGAGGCCGGTCAGTTCCTCACCGGCTTCTTCCCGATCATGATGTTCGCCCTTCCGGCGGCAGCCCTCGCGATCACGCACTGTGCGAAGCCGCAGCGGCGCAAGGAGGTGGGCGGGCTGATGCTGTCGGTCGCCCTGACCTCGTTCGTCACCGGCATCACGGAGCCGCTGGAGTACTCCTTCCTCTTCGTGGCGCCGCTGCTGTACGTGATCCACGCGGTGCTGACGGGTGTGTCGATGGCGGTGACGTGGGCGCTGGGGGTGAAGGACGGCTTCAGTTTCTCGGCGGGTCTGATCGACTACGTCATCAACTGGAGTCTGGCCACGAAGCCGTGGCTGATCATTCCGATCGGCCTGGCCTTCGCCCTCGTCTATTACGTGGTCTTCCGTTTCGCGATCACGAAGTTCGACATCCCGACTCCAGGCCGGGAGTCGGACGAGGAGATCGCGGCGATGGAGGCGGAGACGACGAAGCCGTAGCGCCGGTGGCCGCCGAGGGGGCAGATGTGGCGCAGGCCACATGAAATCGAAGGTTCCTTATCTAACCCTCACCGTGTTACAACTGGTCTACACCACGATTGGTGTAGACCACGCGAGGCTGGATCCGGCCCTCGCGGTCCCCCTTTCTGAGACGCCGCCACCCTTCCCCCGTGTCCCCGGGCGGCGCCTTGCCCCCTGGAGGAAGTTGTGTCCACGGCTAGCGCTGCCCCGGCGGCCGAGAAGAAGAAGGGCTCCGGAGCGATGGCTGTCATGCAGCGCATCGGCCGCAGCCTGATGCTCCCCGTCGCGGTGCTGCCCGCAGGCGCCCTGCTGCTGCGACTCGGCGCGGACGACATGCTGGGCGACAAGGACGTCTTCCCGACGTTCGTCCTCAAGATCGCGGGTTACATGGCCGCCGGCGGCGGCGCGATCCTCGACAACATGGCGCTGCTGTTCGCCGTCGGCATCGCGATCGGCTTCGCCAAGAAGTCGGACGGTTCCACCGCCCTGGCCGCCGTCACCGGTTACCTCGTCTTCCAGAAGGTCCTCGCCACCTTCACCGACAGCAACCTGCCGCAGGTCGCCAAGGTCGTCGGCGGCAAGATCGTCATGGTGGACGCCGCGGTCAACGCCGGAGTCCTCGGCGGTGTCGTGATGGGCATCATCACGGCCCTGCTCTACCAGAAGTTCTACCGGACCAAGCTGCCCGACTGGGCGGGCTTCTTCGGCGGCCGCCGCCTCGTCCCGATCCTCACCGCCGTCGCGGGCCTGGTCACCGGTATCGTCTTCGGCCTGATCTGGCCGGTGCTGGGCACGGGTCTGCACAACTTCGGTGAGTGGCTGACCGGTTCCGGCGCCGTCGGCGCGGGCATCTTCGGTGTCGCCAACCGTGCGCTGATCCCGATCGGCATGCACCACCTGCTGAACTCCTTCCCGTGGTTCCAGGCCGGTTCCTTCGACACTCCCAACGGCGCCGTCCACGGTGACATCGGCCGCTTCCTCGCCGGTGACCCCACCGCCGGACAGTTCATGACCGGCTTCTTCCCGATCATGATGTTCGCGCTCCCCGCGGCCTGTCTCGCGATCGTCCACTGCGCCCGCCCGGAGCGCCGCAAGGTCGTCGGCGGCATGATGTTCTCCCTCGCGCTCACCTCCTTCGTCACCGGTGTGACGGAGCCGATCGAGTTCACCTTCATGTTCATCGCGCCGGTGCTGTACGCGATCCACGCGGTGCTGACCGGTGTCTCCATGGCACTGACCTGGGCCCTGGGCATGCGGGACGGCTTCGGCTTCTCGGCGGGCCTGGTGGACTTCCTGCTGAACCTGGGCATCGCGGAGAAGCCGTGGATGCTCGCCGGTGTCGGCCTGTGCTTCGCGGTCGTCTACTACGTCGTCTTCCGCTTCGCCATCGTCAAGTTCAACCTCCCGACGCCGGGCCGCGAGTCCGACGAGGAGCTCGCCGAGCTGGTGAAGGCCGAGGCCAAGTAGGCCCCGCCACATCCGGCACCCGAAACGAGAGCCCCCGCCTTCGTACGTACCGTACGTACGAAGGCGGGGGCTTCGGCGATGCCCTGGAGAACTGCCCCTGGCCGGGCGACAGGACCTAGATCTCGTAGACGGCGCCCGGGTACGCCAGGTCGACCCGGCCGTCGTACACCGCGCGGGCGTCGGCGAGGTTCTGTCCGGCGTCCGTCCACGGCGGGATGTGGGTGAGGACGAGCCGCCCGACCCGGCCGGCGTGCGCGTACTCGCCGGCCTCGCGGCCGTTGAGGTGGAGGTCCGGGATGTCCTCCTTGCCGTGCGTGAAGGAGGCTTCGCAGAGGAAGAGGTCGGCGCCCTCGGCGAGCACACCCAGCTCCGGGCAGACGCCGGTGTCACCGGAGTACGTGAGCGAGCGGCCGGCGTGCTCGACGCGGATGCCGTACGCCTCGACCGGGTGGCAGACCTTCTCGGTGCGGATCCGGAAGGGGCCGATCTCGAAGGAGGCCGACTTCAGGGTGCGGAAGTCGAAGACCTCGCTCATCGAGCGCTCGTCGGGGACGTCCTCGTAGGCCGCGTTCAGGCGCTGCTCGGTGCCCTCGGGTCCGTAGACGGGGATGGTGCCGCAGCGGCCGCCCTCGTGCCGGTAGTAGCGGGCGACGAAGTACGCGCACATGTCGATGCAGTGATCGGCGTGCAGATGGCTCAGGAAGATCGCGTCGAGGTCGTAGAGGCCGCAGTGGCGCTGGAGGGCGCCCAGTGCGCCGTTGCCCATGTCGAGGAGCAACCGGAAGCCGTCGGCCTCGACGAGGTAGCTCGAACAGGCTGAGTCCGCGGAGGGGAACGACCCCGAACAGCCGACGACGGTGAGCTTCATGGAGCGTGAACCTCCGTGGACGGTCCGTGGACGGAATGCGGGCCGTGCGTGCGTCGAGCGTAAGGCGCGAAACCCTCGGTCGCTCCTCCGCGGCGGGCCGTTGTGGGGGGAATCACCTGTGGTGTCACTCGGGGGAGCGACGGCGGGCCGGGGCGTTGCCGTGCGGCGCGGCTCCGGGGGGCGTTGTGCCGCGGCGCCGGGGGCTGTTGGCCCGCCGCGCCGGGGGCCTGCGGCGCCGCTACGGTCGAAGCATGGACACGTCCTGGTGGCCGGCCGTGGCCGCGGTCGCCGTCGTGGCGCTGGCGGTGCTGGTCGCCGGGGAACGGCTGGGGCTGCCCCGCCGGGCCCCGCCCCCGCCCCCGCACGGGGCCGGCCCGCCGCCCCGGCCGCGGGCCGGTGAGCTGTGGCGTCTGGCGGACGGCCGGACGTGTCTGGTCCTGGCCGTGGGGCCGGTACGGGCCCGCCGCGTCCGCGTCGCGTGGATCACCGGGACGTACGACGACCGCCGGCTGGGGGTGATCCCGCTGCCCCCGGGGACGGTGGGAACGCAGGGCCGGCCGAGTTTCCTGGAGGCGGATCGGCCGGCCGAGGTGTCGCTGTGGGAGTTGGGGAGCAGGATCGGGGTCCTGGACCCGGCGCTGTGGGACGAGATCCAGGGCCTCGGCGATCCGGGAGGCGGTGGCGGATGATCCGGGTGCGGCGCGTGTACGACCCCCCGGAGCCGGGGGCGGACGGGCTCAGGGTGCTCGTGGACCGGCTGTGGCCACGGGGCCTGGCGAAGGCGGCGGCGCGGGTGGACGAGTGGCCCAAGGCGGTGGCCCCGTCGACCGAGCTGCGCAAGTGGTTCCACGCGGGTGGATCCGCCGGGGAGTTCCGGACCCGGTACGAGGCCGAGCTGGCGGAGCCGGAGGCGGCGGCGGAACTGAGCCGCCTGCGCGCCCTGGCGGCGGCGGGCCCGGTCACCTTGCTGACCGCGACCAAGGACCCGGCATCCAGCCACGCCGCCGTCCTGGCGGAGCTGCTGGCCTGACGGCCTCGCAGCCGGGCGGGTAACCGGGCGCCCGCGAGCGGTGGTCTCGTGCCGCGCGCCGGCACGGCACGGCGCCGCTGGAGGTGGCGTGCACGGTCGGCCCCGCGGCCGCCCGGACTCGGGCAACGGCCGCGTGGCCGGTAAGGGGTGGCGTGCACCGCATGGCCTGGCGCCCCCGGTGGGTACGCCCGTACGGGTGCGCGGACCGGCGGGGCTAGGTCGTCGTCAAAGCTCCGGTAAGGCCCTGGGCGTCTGGTGCCGTTGCATCGCAAGGCGGAGGAGCTTGCCTCGTACTGGACGTACCTGGAAGCCCCCGACAACGCAGCGAGGTGCGGTGCCGGACGACGTGGGGCCCGGCAAGATCCGAAAGACACGCCCTGGTTCCCCGCGCCGCCCTCCCGACGCTTCCCCCGGCTCCGCCCGGAGCCGAGCCTCAGCGCCGACGGGGCTGGACATCGGCCCGCCGGTGCTCAGGCCACGGGCCCGGTGCGGAGCACCGCGAGCACCGCACCGCAAGGGGCTCGGCTCCCCAGGCCCCCGCGCCCGGCGACCCGGACCCCCGTACTCCGGACCCCCAGACCCCAGCGCCCCGATGGCCAGAGCCCGGGAGCGGGCCCAGCGGGCCCGAAGCCCCCGCAGCCCCCGAAGCCCCCGAAGCCGAGCGGAACCCCAGCCCCCCGGCGGCCCCGCGGCCCCTAAGCCCAGAGTTGGCCCTGGAGGGCCTCGATGGCCTCTTCCGTCGTCGCTGCCGTGTAGACGCCGGTCGAGAGGTACTTCCAGCCGCCGTCGGCCACGACGAAGACGATGTCCGCCGATTCGCCCGCCGCCACCGCCTTGCGGCCGACGCCGATCGCCGCGTGCAGGGCCGCGCCGGTGGAGACGCCCGCGAAGATGCCCTCCTGCTGCAGGAGCTCGCGGGTGCGGGTGACCGCGTCCGCCGAGCCGACCGAGAAGCGGGTGGTCAGCACGGAGGCGTCATACAGCTCCGGGACGAAGCCCTCGTCCAGGTTGCGCAGGCCGTAGACGAGGTCGTCGTAGCGCGGCTCGGCCGCGACGATCTTGATGCCCTCGACGTGTTCGCGCAGGTAGCGGCCGACGCCCATCAGGGTGCCGGTCGTGCCCAGGCCCGCCACGAAGTGCGTGATCGACGGGAGGTCGGCGAGGATCTCGGGGCCCGTCGTGGCGTAGTGCGCGCCCGCGTTGTCCGGGTTGCCGTACTGGTAGAGCATCACCCAGTCCGGGTGCTCCGCCGCCAGTTCCTTGGCCACCCGGACCGCCGTGTTCGAGCCGCCGGCCGCCGGCGACGAGATGATCTGGGCTCCCCACATGGCCAGCAGGTCACGCCGTTCCTTGCTGGTGTTCTCCGGCATCACGCACACGATGCGGTAGCCCTTGAGCTTGGCCGCCATCGCCAGCGAGATGCCGGTGTTGCCGGAGGTGGGCTCCAGGATCGTGCATCCCGGGCGGAGCCGGCCGTCCTTCTCCGCCTGTTCGACCATGTGGAGCGCGGGGCGGTCCTTGATCGAACCGGTGGGGTTGCGGTCCTCCAGCTTGGCCCATATCCGCACGTCGGCGGAGGGCGACAGCCTGACCAGCCTAACCAGCGGCGTATTGCCGACGGCGGCCAGCGGGGAGTCGTAGCGCATTACTTCGATCCGCCGGCCACGGCGGGGAGGATGGTGACGCTGTCGCCGTCGGAGAGCTCGGTGGTGATGCCGGCGAGGAAGCGGACGTCCTCGTCGTTGAGGTAGACGTTCACGAAGCGGCGCAGCTCGCCGCCCTTGGCCTCGTCGACGATGCGCTCCCGGATGCCCTTGTGGCGGGTCTCCAGGTCGGAGAAGAGCTCGTCCAGGGTGGCGCCGCTGCCCTCCACCGCCTTCTGGCCGTCGGTGTACGTGCGCAGGATGGTGGGGATGCGGACCTCGATGGCCATGGCTGGCTCCAGTGTCGTGAAGGGGCGTGAGAACGTCAGGGCGCGCGGTTGTGGTGCCCCCCGCGCGAGAGGGCTGTGGGGCGCTGGGGTGCTCAGGCGGCAGGACAGATCGCGCTGGCGAGGCGGCACAGATCGACGTGCAGCCGCGCCGCTCCGCACCCAAAGGCCCCAAGAAGAGCGGAGGCGGAGCGAGCGCCAGCGAGCGGAGCGAGCAGCAGCCTGCCGGGCGTCTCGATGCTCACGTCGTGGGAAACCATGCGGTCATGTTAACGATTCCCGGTCCCCGGTTTGGAGTGTGATCCCGCATCGTGGACGGTTCCTGCTCACATACTGGTCAGTAGGCCGCTACGACCTGCACTTCTTCCTCGGTGATCACTCCGTCGACGATCCGGTACGAGCGGAACTGGAACGGGCCGAGGCCGTCCTCGTCCGCCGTGGAGACCAGGACGTAGTGCGCCGCGGGCTCGTTCGCGTACGTGACGTCGGTGCGCGACGGGTAGGCCTCGGTCGCGGTGTGCGAGTGGTAGACGATCACCGGGTCCTCGTCACGGTCGTCCAGCTCGCGGTAGAGCTTGAGCAGGTCCTTGGAGTCGAACTCGTAGAAGGTGGGCGAGCGGGCGGCGTTGAGCATCGGGATGAACCGCTCGGGGCGGCCGGTGCCTGCCGGGCCGGCCACCACACCGCACGCCTCGTCGGGGTGGTCCCGGCGGGCGTGCTCGACGATCTGGTCGTACAGGGCCTGGGTGAGGGTCAGCATGAGCGACAGGATAAGCAGACGGGCCCTTCCGTACCGAGGGATGGTACGGAAGGGCCCGGATGCTGGACACCGGCCCCCGCGGGCGGGGCCCGCCGGGGGTTTGCGCCTCGCGCGCGCGGCTCTGCGGCCGGGGCGCTACGGGGCCTTGGTGAAGGCGGCTCCGCGCGGGTTGCGGGACTTCAGGCCCAGGTAGGACAGGCCGAGGACCAGTCCCCACAGGGGGGCGCAGTACAGGGAGACCCGCGCGTCCTTGTCGACGCCCATCATCACGATGACCATCCCGATGAAGAGCAGGGCGAACCAGCTGGTCCACGGGGCGCCGGGGGCCCGGAAGGAGGACTGCGGCAGTTCTCCCCGGTCGGCCTTGGCGCGGTAGCGGATCTGGCAGACCAGGATCATGATCCAGGCCCACATGCCGGAGATGGTGGCGAAGGAGACGACGTAGTCGAAGGCCTTGCCCGGGGCGACGTAGTTGATCCAGACGCCCACCAGCATCAGTGCGGCGGAGAAGGTGGTGCCGAGGAGCGGGGTGCCGTTCTTGGTGAGCCGGGTGAAGAACTTCGGTCCCTGGCCGTTGAGCGCGAGGTCGCGCAGCATGCGGCCGGTGGAGTACATGCCCGAGTTGCAGGAGGACAGGGCCGCGGTCAGCACCACGAAGTTGACGATGGCGGCGCCGACGCCGAGGCCCATCTTCTCGAAGGCGGCGACGAAGGGGCTGACGCCCGGCTGGAACTCGTGCCACGGGACGACCGACAGGATCATGATGAGCGCGCCGACGTAGAAGACGGCGATGCGCCACGGCACGGTGTTGATGGCCTTGGGCAGGGTCTTCTCGGGGTCCTTGGACTCGCCGGCGGTGACGCCGACCAGTTCCACCGCGAGGAAGGCGAACATGACGATCTGCAGGGTCATCAGCGTGCCGCCGATGCCCTTCGGGAAGAAGCCGCCGTCGCTCCACAGGTTGGTGACGGTGGCGGTGTCACCGGCGTCGGAGAAGCCGATGGTGAGGATGCCGGCGCAGATCAGGATCATGCCGACGATGGCGGTGACCTTGACCATGGAGAACCAGAACTCCAGCTCGCCGAAGAGCTTCACGGAGATCAGGTTGGCGCCGTAGAGGATGACGGTGAAGATCAGCGCGTACGCCCATTGCGGGAAGCTGTCATGGGTCCAGTACCCCATGTACTGCGCGGCGGCGGTGACTTCGGTGATGCCGGTGACCACCCAGAAGAGCCAGTACGTCCAGCCGGTCACGTATCCCCAGAAGGGGCCCAGGAATTCGCGGGCGTAGTCCGAGAAGGACCCGGACACGGGGCGGTACATGAGCAGTTCGCCCAGGGCCCGCATGATGAAGAAGATGACCAGGCCCGCGATGGCGTAGGCCAGGATCAGGCTGGGGCCGGCCTTGGAGATCGCCTTGCCGGCGCCGAGGAACAGGCCGGTGCCGATGGCTCCGCCGATCGCGATCATCTGGATCTGGCGGGCCCCGAGCGCGCGGTGGTAGCCGTCGCCCTCGCCGGGAGCGCCCTCGCCGGGCGTCTTGTCGTGCTGCTCGACCTGCACAGAGGTCATGTCTGGTGCGCCTTTCTCCACGCCGATCCGCGCCTTCTGCAGGCCGCGGATCGGGTCCTCGATCCCCCCGGATACGGATGGAGTTGCACGCCGGCGATCAGCCGGTTCAAGCAGGCCGGGGGACATGGGTGGCGTCCCGTCGGCGATCGTGAAGATTTATCACGGGATGAGGGGTTATCGCGGGCGGGTAAAGTGGCGCACTGCACAGGGAATTCCGGACAAAGGGCTAGAAATGGATCAGATCACCACGGTGTGGTGATCTGATCGTTATCCGAATTTGAGCATCCGCTGAGCGAACACGGACCCCCCTGGACCGCCTGGACCGCCCGGGGGCGGGTCTTCGCCGCGGGGCCCTCTCAGAGGGTCTCGATGAGGCTCTCCTGAAGACCGCCGAGCCACAGGTACGCCATCACCATCGGCTTGCGCGGATCGTCGTCCGGCAGCCGGAAGAGCGCCGCGCTCTCGTCGTCCTCGGTGATGTCGAGCCGGGCCGCGATGGCCAGGCGCAGGTCGTTGAGCGCGCCGAGCCAGCGCAGCGGCTGCTCCCCGGTCAGCTCCAGCAGCGCCGACCCGCCGCCGGCCGGGTCGAGCCCGTCCAGGCTGCGTACGACGGCCAGCGCGTCCTCCCGCTTGCGGGCGCGCAGGTCGTTCTCGGTGAAGCGGCGGAACTCCGCCGACCGGGCCTTCAGCTCCTCCGGGTCCACGCCCGTCCCGTCGGCGTCGCCGGGGGCCTCGTACGCGTCGGGGAAGAGCCGGGCCAGCGCCGGGTCGGACGGCGGCTCGGAGGGGCCCTCCGCGAAGAGCGCGGCGAGCGGGTCCGCGTCCTCGGCGGGCTCGGGAGCGCCGGGGCCGATCAGCTCCAGGAGCTGGACCGCCAGTGAGCGCAGGATGGAGATCTCGATCTCGTCGAGGACGATGGAGGCTCCGGAGCCGTCCTTGAGGGCCTCGAACACGCCGGTCCGTCCGCTCATCAGCCGCGGTCCTGGGAAAGGGTCGCCCACAGGCCGTAGCCGTGCATGGCCTGCACGTCGCGCTCCATCTCCTCGCGGGTGCCGCTGGAGACGACGGCCCGCCCCTTGTGGTGGACGTCGAGCATCAGCTTGTGCGCCTTGTCCTTGGGGTAGCCGAAGTACGCCTGGAACACGTACTCCACGTAGCTCATGAGGTTGACCGGGTCGTTGTGCACCAGGGTCACCCAGGGGACGTCGGGTTCGGGGACCGCGAAGGTCTCTTCGGCCGATTCGGTGCGTTCGATCTCAATGGGAGCAACACTCACTTGTCCCATGCTGCCACTGCCAACGGCCGGTTGCACAAACGGGGCGCACATCTCGTCACTTTGACGAGATGTGCGCTAGCATCACTGTCATGAACCCTGCGGACCTGGGCCTGCCGGTGGACGTGCCGTCGACAGCGCTCTTCACGGACCATTACGAGCTCACCATGCTGCAGGCGGCGCTGGTGAACGGCACCGCCGACCGCCGCTCGGTCTTCGAGGTGTTCAGCCGGCGGCTGCCCGAGGGACGCCGCTACGGAGTGGTGGGGGGCACCGGCCGGGTCCTCGACGCCGTGGAGAACTTCCGGTTCGACGGCGCGGTGCTCGACTTCCTGCGCGACCGGGCCGTGGTCGACATGAGGACCCTGGACTGGCTGGCCTCCTACCGCTTCTCCGGGGACATCTGGGGCTATCCGGAGGGCGAGGTCTACTTCCCCGGGTCGCCGGTCCTGCGGGTCGAGGGCAGCTTCGCCGAGTGCGTGCTGCTGGAGACCGTCATCCTGTCGATCCTCAACCACGACTCGGCCATCGCGGCGGCCGCCTCCCGGATGTCCTCGGCGGCGGGTGAGCGCCCCCTGATCGAGATGGGCGCGCGGCGCACGCACGAGCTGGCGGCCGTGGCGGCCTCCCGCGCCGCGTACGTGGGCGGCTTCGCCTCCACCTCGGACCTGGCGGCCGGCTTCCGGTACGGGATCCCGACGGTCGGCACCAGCGCCCACGCCTTCACGCTCGTGCACGACAGCGAGCGGGACGCCTTCACGGCGCAGGTGGCCTCGCTGGGCAGCGGGACCACCCTGCTGGTGGACACGTACGACGTCGCCGAAGCCGTACGGACGGCCGTGGAGGTCGCCGGGACGGGGCTGGGCGCGGTCCGCATCGACTCCGGCGACCTGCTGCTCGTGGCCCACCGGGTGCGCCAGCAGCTGGACGAGCTCGGCGCGAACGCGACGCGGATCGTGGTCACCTCGGACCTGGACGAGTACGCCATCGCCTCGCTGGCGGCGGCGCCCGTGGACGCCTACGGGGTCGGCACGCAGCTGGTCACGGGCAGCGGGCACCCGACCTGCTCGATGGTCTACAAGCTGGTGGCGCGGGCCGCGTCGGCGGACCCGAAGGCCGCGCTCGTGCCGGTCGCGAAGAAGTCCTCCGGCGGCAAGACCTCGATCGGCGGCCGGAAGTGGGCGGCCCGCCGGCCGGACGCCGACGGTGTCGCCGAGGCCGAGGTCGTCGGCACCGGCCCGGTGCCGGCCGCGCTGGCCGGCCACCAGCTCCTGACGCAGCTGGTCAAGGCCGGCGAGGTGATCGCCCGCGAGCCCCTGGAGGCGGCGCGCGACCGCCACCGGGCGGCGCGGGCGGGACTGCCCCTGTCGGCGATGCAGCTCTCGCGCGGCGAGGCCGTGATCCCCACGGAGTACGTGTAGCAGGGCGGCCCGCCGGGCCGCCCACACCGGCCCGGCCGCCCGCACCGGCCCGGCCGCCCGGGCGCCCCCTGCACCGGGCCGGACGGTCCGCCCGGGGTGATCTCGCGCCCGGGCGGCGATTGAGGCGCGGCGTGCGGGGCAGAGCCCTGCAAGCGGGGGCGGGGGAAGGGCCCCGCGCTCTGCGCCGCACCCGCCACACCGAGCGAAGGGCAACGGAAATGCACCGCGCACTGATCGTCGTCGACGTCCAGAACGACTTCTGCGAAGGCGGCAGCCTCGCGGTCACCGGCGGGGCCGACGTCGCCGCCGCCGTCACGGACCTCATCGGCCAGGCGACGCCCGGTTACCGGCACGTCGTCGCCACCCGCGACCACCACGTCGATCCCGGCCCGCACTTCGCCCGCCCCCCGGCCGAGCCGGACTACGAGACCTCCTGGCCCGTGCACTGCGTCGCCGGGACGGAGGGCGTGGGCTTCCACCCGAACTTCGCCCCCGCCGTGGCGTCCGGGGCCGTCGCCGCCGTCTTCGACAAGGGCGCATACGAGGCCGCGTACAGCGGCTTCGAGGGCGCCGACGAGAACGGGACCGGCCTGGCCCAGTGGCTGCGGGACCGGCACGTCCGCGAGGTGGACGTCGTCGGGATCGCCACCGACCACTGCGTGAGGGCCACCGCCCTCGACGCCGCCCGGGCCGGTTTCGCCACCCGCGTCCTGCTGGACCTGACGGCCGCGGTCGCCCCGCAGACCACCGAGCGGGCGCTGGAGGAGCTGGGGGCGGCCGGGGTGGTCCTGGTCGGCCGGGCGCCCTTCAGCGGCTGAGCGGCGCGCTGAGCCGCTCAGCCGCTCAGCAGGGCCCTGATCGGGCGCCACAGCTCCACCGCACGGCCGGGAGCACTGCGCCGGCATTCCACCGCGCGGTCCGGCGCGCTGCGCCACAGCAGGCCGTCCGGGTGGTGCAGGACGGCCGTGACCTCGTCCGGCGTCGGCGGCTGCGCGTTGCCCCGCAGGTAGACGGCCCGCATGCCGTGGTTCCGCAGCCTGGTCAGGGCGCGGGCGCGGTTCGGGGCGTGCACCAGCACGCGGACGTTTCCGCCCTCTCCCGAGGGCCTGGGCAGCACGAGCGCGACCACCACGCTGCCGCCTGGCAATCTGACGAAACCTCCACCGGGCATGGCGGTCATCTCCCCCGTCAATAACAAAGTCGCACGGGGCATCTAAACGTGATCGGCCGCCGCCCGCTAGAGGGCGACGGCCGATCATGCTCTGACCTGCGGTTTCATCCGCTACTTCGTGGAGGGTCCGACCTCGACCGTCATGACGAGACCGTCGTAGGCCTCCTTGACGATCTTGATCTTCGTGTTGGTGTCAGTGACCTTCACGCTGCCGGTCGGGTTCTCGTCGTAGTAGTACTTGCCGTTGCGGTCGTCGAAGACGAGCTTGGCCGCCTTCGGCTTGAGGAAGAGCGCCTCGCCGTTCTTGTGCAGGGTGAACGCGTCCGTCGAGTAGGCGCTGAACGCCGCGTCGTACGGCTGGATCTTGTTCCGCAGCAGGGTGCCGTCCGCCCACTTCATGGGCTTGGCGTTGGCGTCGATCGGCAGGATCAGACCGGAGCCCGGGTGCTGGCTGGTGTTGTTGTCCTTCTGGGAGGTGTCCCACAGCCAGATCAGCAGGCCGTCCTGGTACGGGTAGTGCTCGACCCAGTCGGGGCGCGTGTTGCCGAAGCCGAAGTTGTACGGGCCCACCTTGAGGGTGGTGTCGTACGAGACGTAGCGGCGGTTCTCGGCCAGGTAGTACTGCGCGTACTCCTTGGTGAAGCCGGCGCCGATGCGGGAGAAGCCCTTGCCGGTCCAGCCGTTGTCGCCGGCCTCGGCCCCGTCGGTGAACAGCGGGGAGCCGTCCGCGGTCAGGGTGAGGGCGTCGGCGGTGAAGCCCTTGCCGCCCGCGCCGCCGTCCGTCTGGTAGCGGAAGCGGAGGTCGATCTTCTTGCCCGCGTAGGCGTCGAGCGGGTAGTTCAGCGACTTCCAGGACTCGGACACGCCGGTCAGCGAGGGGCTGCCGGCCGCGTCGACCGGGATGGCCGTGCCGTTGGCGGTACCGGCGAGGGGCGTCCAGGTGGCGCCGCCGTCGGTGGACACCTCGGTGTAGAGGTAGTCGTAGTCCGCCTCGATGTCCCACCAGCCCTTGAGGGACAGGGCGGCGGAGGACTTGCCGGTGAGGTCCACGGACCGGGTGAGGGTGTTCTTCAGGTCGTCACCCATGTTGCTCCACCACTGCGAGGAGCCCTCGGCGGGAGCGACGATGTCCGTCTTGACCTGCTTCTTCGGCAGCTCGACGACGAGCGCCTGCTTGTCCTTGGTGTTGTACTCGGCGACGCCCAGCTTGTGGGTGGACTTCGTCGCGGCCTTGGCCGTGTCGTAGTTCAGCCAGCCCAGCTGGAGCTTGTCCCAGGCCGTCATGTCGCCCGGGAGGTCGCCTATGGAGTCCTGGCCCGTGCCGAGCCAGGATCCGGCCGACATCAGGGACCAGAAACCGACGCTGTTCTCGCCGCCACCGGAGGTGTCGTAGAGGTCGGGCAGACCGAGGTCGTGGCCGTACTCGTGCGCGAAGACGCCGAGGCCGCCGTTCTCGGGCTGCATCGTGTAGTCGCCGACCCAGATGCCGGTGTCGCCGATCTGGGCGCCGCCGGCCTTGTTGTTCTCCGGGCCGGTCTTGCCCGCGCTCGTGCCGTACGCGTACCAGCGGTGCGCCCACAGGGCGGTGGTGCCCTGCACGCCGCCGCCGGCCGACTCGTCCTCGCCCGCGTGGACGATCTGGAAGTGGTCGATGTAGCCGTCGGACTCGTTGAAGTTGCCGTCGCCGTCGAAGTCGTAGCGGTCCCACTGGTCGTACTGGGACAGCTGCGCCTTGATCTCGGCGTCGCTCTTGCCGGCCTTCTTCTGCGCGTCGGTCCACGCCAGGACGCCGTCCTTGACGGTGTCCCAGACGTTGGCGCAGTTGCTCTGTCCGCAGTAGTTCGAGCCGTAACGGGCCTCGTTGTACGGGACCTTGACCCAGTCGGAGACCTCGCCCTCGACCGAGTAGCGGCCCGAGGAGGTCCTCTCGTAGTAGGTCTTCAGCGAGTGCTTGCCCTCACCGGTGCCGAAGTACAGCTCCTGGAAGTAGTCGCGGCTGAAGTCCTTGCGCCAGGCGGTGGTGTTGTCCTTGGCGCGGTCCGGCTGCGCGATCGTGTTGTGCAGCGGGCCGGGCGTGCCGCCGTACTTCGGGACGGACGGCTTGGGGCCGGGACCGTCCGGGTCGAACATGGTCGTGTTGTCGACCTGGTCGCCGAACTCGACGAGGATCGTGAAGATCTTGTCGGTCTTCTCGCGGCCCAGCTCGACGTACTTCTTGTCGTCCAGCTTGACGACCTTGGAGGCGCCCCGCTGTTCGACGCCCTTCTTCCCGTTCAGCACCTGCTCCAGCGCGGCTTCGCGCTGCTGCTCCTGCTGCTTGCTGAAGGGCCCTTCGAGGTTGTGCTCGACGTGCTCCTTGGAGGGAGCGGTCGGGTCCTGATGGTCCGCTGCGGGTGCCCCCAGAGGACTGGGATTGGCTTGCGCGGTGGTGGCCGTGAAGAAGGCGCCGGTGGCCGCGGTCGCGGCCAAGGTCACACCGACGGCCACAGCGCGCAGCGCGCGTCTTCTGACGGAGTTGCTGGTCACTTGATGTCGTTCCCCTCCCGCGGCCGCAACATAGGTCGGAACGTCTCCGTAGGAGCGGGGGGTTCCGCGCGGCGCGCGTCTCAAGTGACGACATTTGACCGGAGAGAAGCCAGAAAAGACAGACCTTGACTTGTTCCTTACAACTGCACTATGCGGGCAGGCAGTTCCGGTATCCGGGCGTTCCGCTGCCATATGGGGCGAAGGGTGCTTCCCGGCCCTCCTGTGGCGCGCGGAATGACCCCGTGCGCCCCCCATGCCCCCGGGCACCGTGGGTTAGGTCACGCTTACTGGCCGTTCCGCTCGGGCATCCCCCCTCGTAGAGTCACTTGACGCGCGACCTAGTTGAGCCGACTCCCCCTCCCGCCTTTGAGGACGGATATCGCCATGCCGCGTCCGACTGCCGCACAGCTCGCCTACGGGTCCGCCACCGTCATCGTGACGACGATCGCCATGCTGCTGCTCACGCGGGCGAGTACGGCGCCCGGAATCGCGGCCGTCTCGGCCGCCGCTCTGGCCCTGGGACTCGTCGTAGCCGTCACCGTGCCCGGCCCCAAGCCCCGTGGCCGCCATGCCCGTACGCGCAGCGCCCCGGCCCCCGCTCCGGCGGACGCGGCGGCGGCCGCCCGGGTTCCTGAGCCCCGGACGGCCGCCGCCGAACATCCCGTGCACCACTAGGTGCTGTACTGCTTCGTCAGGTGGCGGCCTGCACCACCACGGTCTTGGCCACCTTGTCGTGGAGGCCCTGCTTGTACGGCTTGTCGACCAGGATCGAGACGATGATCGCGATCGGCCACAGGCAGAAGCAGCAGATCAGCGTGGGCAGCCAGAGCACGGCGGCGCGCGTCAGGGCCGCCTTGGAGTCCGGGACGCTGCCGTCGTTGAGCATCGCGACGCGCAGACCCATGGCCCTCTTGCCGACCGTCCGGCCGTTCTTCTTCGTGAACCACCAGTCGTAGCCGACGTAGGCGACGATCGAGATCAGGGTCATCAGCAGCCCGCTGCCGCGGTAGGACTCGGTGATGACCTCGGTGAAGTCATCACCGCGGTCCGTCTCGACCGTGTACCGCCTGGTCCCGAAGGCCAGTTGGATGAGGAACAGCGGCACGGCGATGATCAGCAGGTCGATGAGGCGGGCGGCGAGCCGCTTGCCGAAGTCGGCGAGCGGGGGCATCCCGGCGAGCGGATCGGGCATGCCGTAGCCGCCGCCCCCGCCGTAGGGGTCGCCGCCACCGCCGTACGGGGGCGGCGGAGGCGGGTAACCGCCGCCCGGTCCGCCCGGGGGCGGGGGCGGCTGGTTTGCGCCGCCTCCGGGCGGCGGCGAGTCGTACGGCGAACCGCCCGACGGAGGTGTCGGTTCCTGGGGCTTCTTGAGGAACGGGTCCTCTGGTGGCTCGCCCGGCGGCGGCTGATCGGTACTCATGGCCCGAGTCGAACCCCGCTCCGGTGCCCCCGCAACGGGACGGGGTCCGTTCGGGGTACGGGGCCCCGCCGGAGGGCCCAGCGGGGCCCCCGGCCGGCTCAGCGGGCCACGTACGTCCTGGCCGCCTTGTCGTGCCAGGCCTGGCGGCGCGGGCGGTCCACCAGGCACCAGAGGCTGCCGGGGACGCCGAGCAGGGCGTACACCAGCCAGCGGCGCAGGGCCGCGCCGAAGCCGGGCGGGCGCAGGCCGGTGACGGCCAGGACCCGGACGCCCAGCAGCTTCTTGCCCGGGGTGCGACCCCAACGGGCCGTGGGCAGGACCTCGTAGAAGACCCCGAAGAGCAGCACCGCGGCCAGGACCATGCCGAGGTACCCGGCGATGGTCGCGTCCAGCAGCCAGACGGTGGTGCTCTGCCCCCGGCCCCGGGCCGCGTCCACCTTGGCCTGGAGGTGGGCAGTGGCGTCCGGGACGAGGGGCCAGGCCGCTCCCGCCGCGACCGCGCCGAGCACGAGGGAGTCCAGGGCGCGGGCCACGGCGCGCCGGAAGAGCCCGGCGGGGCGTACGGCCCGCTCCGCCATCCGCTCGAAGACCTCCCGCGGGGTGGCCTTGGGCGGGCGTACGGGCTCCTGGGGGCGCGCGGCGACGGGCTCCGGCGGCTTGGGGTGCAGCTCCTCCGACCGCGGTGACTCCTGGCGGGACTCCTCGGACCGCGCCGACCCGTGGCCGAGCTCCTCGGGCCGCCGCGCCGCGGGCAGCGGGTCCTGCGGCCGCGCCGACCCGTGGCGGGACTCCTCCGACGGCGCCGACCCGTGGCGGGACTCCTCAGACCACCGGGCCGCGGGCAGCGGGTCCTGCGGCCGCGGCGCGTCCCGGCGGGCCGGGGCGGTGGGCGTGGGCGGCGCGGATGCCGCCGGGGCCCTCCGGGCCTCCTGCGGTGCCGGGGCGGCGGCGGAGGCCGCTCGCGGGGCCGCCTGCGGCCAGGCGGAGGTGATCCCGGAGGCGGTGCCTCCCGGCGCCTCGGGCCACTCGGGCGCGGCCGGGCTCACCGGGGAGCGTGCCGACAGGATCCCCACCCCCTCGGCGGATCCCCGCCCCGCCGAGGCCTGCGCGGGGAACCGCGTCGCAGGAGCCGATGCGGCCGGCGCGGCCGACGGAGCCGATGCGGCCGCGGCGGCCGGCGTACGCGCCAGGGAGATACCGCCGGCGGGTACGCCCAGGGGCTCCTGCCGGGCTCCCCGGTCCACCGGCGCTCCCGCCGAACGGGCGGGCGCCCGACCGGCGTCGGGCTCGCGGCGGGATCCGATCACGGCCTCGGGCGCGCGCTCGGGCTCAGGTGCGGGCGCGGACTCCGCCGGGCCGCCCCACGACACCCGGTGGTCGCGCGACCCGCCGAAACCGGACTGCTGCGCGGGATCGGCCTGCCACCCGGCCGCCTCTGCTCCGCCCCGCCCGGCCCCCTCCCCCGGCTCTGGCCCTGGGTCCGGCAGCAGCTCCGTCACGGAGGTCTGGTCCAGGAACAGCGGACCCGTCTCGTCGGCGGGAGCGGGGGGCGCGGGACGGCTCGTACCCGGAACCCAGGACACCCCGTTCCAGTACCGGACGTACCCGGGGATGGACGGATCCGGGTAGTAGCCCTCGCGGGCCGCGTGCTCGCCGTCACCAGGGGAGGCCGTCAATGTCCCCAACTCCGATCGTGGCTTGAGGCTTGTGCAGGGCAGGAACATAGCCAAGAACCGCGCCCCGACAGGTCCGGTAACGGGAGAGGGCAAGCGTCCGGGATCCGCTCGGCCATCCGGTGCCGGATGCCCCGAGCGCGGCGCCTGGCCCTCCCGACCGCGGGACACCCCTCGTCGGGCACCAGATCACGCACCGCGTCCCACTCCCCCGCCGCCCACGATGCTGTCATCGGATCAACGACACGCCTCCCGAAGAGTCACGCCTTCGGGGGAATCTGAGTGACGGTCATTTTCGGTCATACGACAGAATCAGGCCAATCTCCCGTTCGCCGCCCGAAGTCGCGTCATACCCGGGCACATCGGAGCTCTCTGCGGGTGTGGGGCGCGATCCGCCCCCGCGACAGCGAAGCGCACCAGCGCGGAGCACCCCGAGCGCACCGAAATGAGGCCGTCATGCATCACCCCGCCATCGAACGCGAGCTGGAACTCAAGCTGGTCCTGTCCCCCGAGCGCAGCATCGCCGTCCCGGCCAGGCTCCGCTACGTCGCGGACGACCCGTTCGCCGTCCACGTCACCTTCCACACCGGGTCGAGCGTCCCGGTCAACTGGACCTTCGCCCGCGAACTGCTGGTGGAGGGGGTGTTCCGGCCGTGCGGGCACGGTGATGTGCGGGTCTGGCCGACGAAGATCGACGACAGGGCCGTGCTGTGCATGGCGCTCAGCTCCCCCGACGGCGACGCCCTGCTGGAGGCCCCGGCCGCCGCCGTGTCGGCCTGGCTGGAGCGCACCCTGCGCATCGTCCCGCCGGGTGCGGAGGCCGAGCGGCTGGGCCTGGACGCGGCGCTGGCCGAGCTCCTGACCCCGACGCCGGCCGACGAGCTGTGGCTGCGCGACCCGTGGCCGTCCGACGAGTCGGCGGAGGGGGACCTGTGACGCCGCGCGGCCGGCACGACGTGCGCCTCGTACCCCTCGTACGCCTGGTACGCCTGGTACCCCTCGTACGGGACCCACGCGGCGTACGGTCAGAACAGTTTGCCCGGATTCAGCAGCCCCAGCGGGTCGAAGGCCTGCTTGACCGCGCGCTGCATCTCCACCCCGACCGGGCCGAGCTCTCGGGCCAGCCACTCCTTCTTGAGCACGCCGACCCCGTGCTCGCCGGTGATCGTCCCGCCGAGGGACAGGCCCAGCGCCATGATCTCGTCGAAGGACGCGCGGGCCCGCCGCGTCTCGTCCTCGTCGGCGGGGTCGAAGCAGACCACCGGGTGGGTGTTGCCGTCGCCCGCGTGCGCGCAGACCCCGATGAGCAGGTCGTGGGCGCGGGCGATGGCGGCCGTGCCGTCCATCATCTCGGCGAGCCGCGAGCGCGGGACGCACACGTCGTCGATCATCGTGGCGGGCCGCAGCGCCTCCATGGCGGTCAGCGACATCCGCCGGGCCTGGAGCAGCAGTTCGGATTCCGCCTCGTCGTCGGCGGGCACGACGGCGGTGGCTCCGGCGGCCGTGCACAGTTCCCCGACGGCCGCGAGGTCCTCGGGCGCGTGCGGGGTGTCGAAGGCGACGAGCAGCAGCGCCTCGGTGGTCTCGGGGAGTCCCATCTTGCCGAGCGCGTTGACGGCGCGGACGGTCGTACGGTCCATCAGTTCCAGGAGGGACGGGGCGAATCCGGCCTCCATGACGGCGCAGACGGCCGCGCAGGCGGCCGCGACGGAGGGGAACTCGGCGGCCATCGCGAGCTGCCGGGGCGGCGCGGGCCGCAGGGCGAGGACGGCCTGGACGACGACGCCGAGGCTGCCCTCGGAGCCGACGAAGAGCCGGGTCAGGTCGTATCCGGCGACGCCCTTGGCGGTACGGCGGCCCGTGCGCAGGAGCCGCCCGTCGGCCAGGACCACGTCGAGGCCGAGGACGTACTCGGCGGTGACCCCGTACTTGACGCAGCACAGGCCGCCCGAGGCGGTGCCGATGTTGCCGCCGATCGTGCACTGCTCCCAGCTGGAGGGGTCGGGCGGGTAGTACAGGCCCCGCGCGGCGACGGCCCGCGACAGCACGGCGTTCACCACGCCCGGCTCCACGACGGCGATCCGGTCGACGGCGCTGATCTCCAGGATCCGGTCCATCTTGACCAGGGAGAGCACGATGCAGCCGTCGGAGGCGTTGGCCGCGCCCGACAGGCCCGTACGGGCGCCCTGCGGGACCACGGGGACGCGCAGCTCGGTGGCGGTGCGCAGGACGTGCTGGACCTGTTCGACCGTCCGGGGCAGGGCGACGACGGCGGGGGCGCCGGCGGCGCAGAAGCCGGCCATGTCGCTGGCGTACGAGGCGGTCACCTGGGGGTCGGTGAGCAGGGCCTCGGCCGGGAGCCCTTCCAGGAGGCGCGCGAGGAGCGGTCCGGGAAGCGGGCCCGGAAACGGGCCGGAGGGTGAACCGGAGAGCGGGCCCGGGAGCGGTTCTGCGGGGCGGGTGGAGAGGGCGTCGTCCATGGACCCAGCGTGGCAGCCGGGGCCATCGGTGTGAACACGGCCGCGCCCGTATGCGGGCATCTCGGTGAGCTCTTCATATTGACGCACAGTGACCCCATGGACGAGGAATCGCAGCAGCAGCTGGCGCCGCCCGTGACCTTCACCGGCCGCAAGACGCTCGTGGCGGCCGCGGTCGCGGTGGTCCTGATCGCCGGCGCCCTTCTGATCAGGCCGGCCCGGACCGGCGACGACGCCCGCCCGCCCGGGCCGAGCGAGCGGGCCGCGGCGGCGGTCGGCATGGGCGCCCCGGCGGCGGCGGTGGACCTGACCGCGCTGGTCGCGGACCGGGAGAAGTGGGTCGCGGCGCACGCCGACGACGACGCCTCCTGGGCGGTCCTCGGCGTCGCCTATCTGGAGCAGGCGCGGCGTACCGCCGACTCGGGGTGGTTCCCCAAGGCCGAGAAGGCGCTGAAGCGGTCGCTGGAGGCCCGGCCGGCCGAGAAGGGCAACTTCGACGCGATGACGGGCATGGGCGCGCTGGCCAATGCCCGCCGGGACTTCGGCACCGGGAAGAAGTGGGGCGAGCTGGTACGGGCGCAGGCACCGCGGCGCTGGACGGCGTACCCGGTGCTCGTGGACGCGTACACGGGCCTCGGCGACTACCAGGCCGCCCAGCGGGCGATGGAGCGGCTGCTGGAACTTCGGCCGGGCCTGGCGGCCTACACCAGGGCCTCGCAGGTCTACCGTGACCGCGGCTGGCGCGAGGACGCGGTGGTGGCGATGGAACAGGCGGCGGCCGCGGCGAAGGCCCCGGCGGAGAAGGCGCACGCGCTGTTCCGGCTCGGGGAGCTGTCCTGGGAGCGCGGCGACGCGGCGCAGGCCCTGCGGCAGTACGAGGGCGCGCTGCGGACGGATCCGGCGCAGGCAGAGGCGCTGGGCGGCCGCGCCCGCGCGCTGGCCGCGATGGGGCGCAGCGGCGAGGCGGTCCGCGACTACCGGATGGCTCTGGGGCGGACGCCGGTGCCGCGGCTGGCCCTGGAACTGGGCGAGCTGCTGGAGTCGCTGGGCCGAGAGCAGGAGGCGCGCACGCCGTACGACATGCTGGCGGCGCTGTCCATGCGCGACGATCCGCACGGGGCCGCCGATGATGTGGTCCTCGGCCTGTACGAGGCGGACCACGGCGATCCGGGAGCGGCCGTGCGCCGCCTGTCGCAGGAGTGGTCGCGGCACAAGAGCATGCAGGTCGCCGACGCGCTGGGGTGGGCGCTGCACAAGGCGGGCGATGACGCGGCCGCCCTGGAGTACGCGAAGAAGGCGACGGAACCGGGGCTGCGGAGCGCGGAGTTCGCGTACCACCGGGCGATGATCGAACGCGGGCTGGGCGACGAGGCGTCGGCGCGGCGGCACTTGCAGGAGGCCCTGCGCACGAACCCCGTCTTCTCGCCGGTGCGGGCGCCGCTGGCGAAGGAGGCACTGGAGTCGATCGGGCAGCCGCCGCCGGGGGGTCCGGAGAACATCCGGCCCACCCGTCCGTGGGTGGCCCCCGACCTCCCCAAGCCCCGCCCGCAGGCGAAGGCGAAGCCCGCCCCGCGTGCGGCCGCGAAGCCGAAGCCGGTGCGCAGGCCCGTGCCGAGGCCCCAGCCGAAGCCCGAATCGCAGCCCGTGCCGAAGCCGTCCCCCTCGACCCGCTGACCCATGCCCGGGCCCGGGCCGGCGCGGGCGCGGGAAGGCCCCCCGGCGGGAGCCGGGGGGCCGGTCGGGGCGCGGCGGTTACAGGTTGCCCCGCTTCTCCTGCTCCCGCTCGATCGCCTCGAACAGCGCCTTGAAGTTGCCCTTGCCGAATCCCATCGACCCGTGCCGTTCGATCATCTCGAAGAACACCGTCGGCCGGTCCTGCACGGGCTTCGTGAAGATCTGCAGCAGGTAGCCGTCCTCGTCGCGGTCGACGAGGATCTTCAGCTCGCGCAGGGTCTCCACCGGCACGCGCGTCTCCCCCGCCCAGTCGCCGAGGGTGTCGTAGTACGAGTCCGGGGTGTCCAGGAACCGCACGCCCGCCGCCCGCATCGAGCGGACGGTCGAGACGATGTCGTTCGTGGCCAGCGCGATGTGCTGGACGCCCGCGCCGCCGTAGAACTCCAGGTACTCGTCGATCTGCGACTTCTTCTTCGCGATCGCCGGCTCGTTGATCGGGAACTTCACCTTCAGGGTGCCGTCCGCGACCACCTTCGACATCAGCGCCGAGTACTCCGTCGCGATGTCGTCGCCCACGAACTCCTTCATGTTCGTGAAGCCCATGACCTTGTTGTAGAAGGCGACCCACTCGTTCATGCGGCCGAGCTCGACGTTGCCGACGCAGTGGTCGATCGCCTGGAAGGTGCGCTTGGCCGGCGGCTCGACCATCGGCTCGGCGGCGACGAAGCCGGGCAGGTAGGGGCCGGAGTAGTCCCCGCGCTGCACGAGCGTGTGCCGGGTCTGGCCGTACGTCGCGATGGCCGCCAGTACGACCGTGCCGTGCTCGTCCGTGACCTCGTACGGCTCGTCCAGGCCGCGCGCGCCGTGCTCGACGGCGTACGCGTACGCGGCGCGGGCGTCCGGGACCTCGATGGCGAGGTCGATGACGCCGTCGCCGTGGTCGGCGACGTGCTCGGCGAGGAAGCGGCCGCGGTCCGTCGTCGCCTTGATGACCGACGTCAGGACGAAGCGCGCGGCGCCGTTGGTCAGCACGTAGCTGGCCGTCTCGCGGCAGCCGTTCTCCGGTCCGGAGTACGCCACGAGCTTCATGCCGAAGGCGGTGGAGTAGAAGTGCGCGGCCTGCTTGGCGTTGCCGACGGCGAAGACGACCGCGTCCATGCCCTTCACCGGGAAGGGATCTGCCTCACGCGCGGTGTGCCGGGTGGTTTCGATGGTCTCAGTCATGAGCGCAGAGTCCCGCCGATCCACAAGCTGCGCAACAGTTTCCTGTTCCGCTGTACAGGTTGACCAGTAGAGCCGGAGGATGACTGAAACATCTGCGCACTATGACCACCTCGCGACCACCCCGGAGACACCATGGGCATCGACGACCTCGACGGCCGGCTCATCGTCCTGCTCGCGCGCGAACCGCGGATCGGGGTCCTGGAGGCCTCCCGCCGGCTGGGCGTGGCCCGTGGGACGGTGCAGGCCAGGCTGGACCGGCTGCAGGCGAGCGGGGTCATCCGCGGCTTCGGCCCGCAGGTCGATCCGGCGGCCCTCGGATATCCGGTGACCGCCTTCGCCACGCTGGAGATCAAGCAGGGGCAGGGGGCGGACGTACGGGCCCACCTGGACGGGGTGCCCGAGGTACTGGAGCTGCACACCACGACCGGGCACGGGGACATGCTGTGCCGGCTCGTGGCCCGGTCCAACGCCGATCTCCAGCGGGTGATCGACCGGGTCGTCGGCTTCCAGGGCATCGTGCGGGCTTCGACGGCGATCGTCATGGAGAACCCGGTCCCCCTGCGCGTAATCCCCCTGGTCGAACAGGCGGCGGCGGACGGCAACCGCTGACCGCCGCCCGTCCCCGTCCGGCGCGGCGCCGGCGCGGCGCCGACGCGAGCAGGCCCGTACGGCCCGTGCGGCACCGTGCGGCACCGTCCGTCAGCAGGACGGAACGGCCTCGCCCCGCCGCAGTGCCCGAAGGGAGGTCACCGCGTCCGTCAGTGAGGTGACGGGGATCAGCCGGAGCCCCTCGGGCAGCTGGGACCGGGCATCGGCGCACTCCGGCCGCGGTACGAGGAAGACGGTCGCGCCGTCGCGGTGCGCGGCCTGCGTCTTCAGGGCCACGCCGCCGACGGCGCCGACCTTGCCGTCGGCGCCGATGGTGCCCGTACCGGCGATGCTGAGGCCGCCGGTGAGGTCGCCGCCGCTGCCGTCACCGTCGAGCTTGTTCACGATGCCGAGGGAGAAGAGGAGCCCGGCGCTCGGGCCGCCGACGTCGGCGAGGTTGAGCTCGACCTTCACGTCCTTCGGGTCCTTGCGGAGGTAGCCGAGGGCGGCCTGCGCGGCGGCCGACTGGGACCTGGTCATTTCCTCCAGGTTGTGCTTCTCGACCTCCTGGTCGCTTCCGCCGGAGGGGTAGACGGCCTCCTTGGGCATGACCGACCGGGTGCCGTCGAACCAGTAGCCGACGAGGTCGGGGAGGTTCACGGTGGTGGAGGGTCCGGTGGCCTGGATGGTCGTCATGCGCAGCTGGCCCGTGGTCTCGCGCGTCGGGGCCCCTGTTACCGAGATCACAGGCTTGCCGTCGCGCACGCCGAGCACGTCGGCGGTCAGGCCGGGCTGGGCGATCACGAAGGGCAGGGGTGCGAACGCCGCGACGGCGAGCAGCCCGACCACGGGCACGGCGCAAACGGCCAGGGCGGCGGGACGCGACAGACGCGAGAGACGAGAGAGCACCCGCCCAATCTATCGGCCCCCGACCACCCGCCTCCCAACCCCGCCGACGCCTGAGGACCCGCACCAGCCCCGGGAGCCCCAGCCCGCCGACGCCTGAGGCACCCGCACCCGGCCCGGGTGGCGCCTGAGGCACCCGCACCAGCCCCGGCGACGCCTGAGGTTCGCCACCTACCCCCGCCGGCGCTTGAGCCGCCCCACCAGCCCGGTGGCGCTTGAGCACCCCACCCCAGCCCCGCCGGCGCTTGAGGCGCACACCCAGCCCCGCCGGCGTTTGAGGCGCGGGGGTCCGGGGGCAGAGCCCCCGGCAGCGGCGCCGCACCCGAACGGCCCAGCGGCGGCCACGGCCGAGCGGGAGGCCGAGACGCAAGGGCCCGCCCGACCGCGTCAGCGAGGCGCGTCAGCGAGGCGCCTCAGCGAAGTGCGTCCGCGACCTCGCGCGCCGCGTCGACCACCCGCGGCCCCACCCGCTCCGGCACCGCGTCGGCCAGCATGACGACCCCGACGCTGCCCTCCAGCCCGGTGATGCCCACCAGCGGCGCCGCCGCCCCACTGGCGCCCGCTTCGAGCTCTCCGTGGGTGAGCGTGTAGCCGGGGTCGGTGAGCGAACCCTGACGGGCGGCCAGGATGGCCCGTCCGGCCGCCCCGCGGTCCAGCGAGTGGCGGAAGCCGGCCCGGTAGGCCACGTGGTAGTCGGTCCAGGTCGGCTCGACGACGGCCACGGCGAGCGCTTCGGTGCCGTCCACGAGCGTCAGGTGCGCGGTGGCTCCGATGTCCTCGGCGAGGGAACGCAGCGCGGGTAGCGCCGCTTCCCGTACGAGCGGATGCACCTGACGGCCCAGCCGCAGGACCCCGAGTCCGACGCGGGCCCTGCCGCCGAGGTCGCGGCGTACCAGCGCGTGCTGTTCGAGGGTGGCGAGAAGCCGGTAGACCACGGTGCGGTTCACACCGAGGCGGTTGGACAGCTCGGTGACGGTCAGACCGTGGTCGGTGTCGGCGAGCAGCTTGAGGACCCTGAGCCCTCTGTCGAGAGTCTGGGAGGTTTCCGCGGTCACGACGCCCCCTCTTCTGGTGAGCGGCGGTGACTCTCGGGGTGGCACGTCGCCGGTCCCGCGGCGACGCACGGAGAGGCCGCCGGTAGCGGCCATTGCACCGGCTGCGCTCCCGCGGCGGCGCTGCCACGGTGCGTTCGATGCGGGGACAGTAGCGAGCGGGTCCGCTCAGCGGAAGAGCTCGTCCAGAATCCGGGCGCGTGCTGCCGGTTTATGCCGGTTGAGAACCCCGGTGGTTTCGATTCGGGACCTCTTCCGCCCCATGGACGCGCTCGCGCATCCACAGCCGCACCGAGCCGGCCGCCGCCACCGCGAAGCCAACGTGCCCCGCACACCGGGCCCGTGCGAATCTCCGCACGGACCCGGCGCGCATTCCTGTACGAACCGCCCACACCGGAATGGAAGTCGGGAGTCCGAAGCCGGGAGCCCGCAGTCGGGAGATCCCGAAGCCGGGCGCCCGGGGCCGAGGGTCCGGGACCCGCACACTGGGGGTCGCTTCAGGGCCGGGCTCACCGCATCCGGGTGGCCCACTCCTGGACCTTCTTGATCCGTTCGCGCAGCTGCCCCGCCGTCGCCTCCGCGCTCGGCGGTCCGCCGCACACCCGGCGCAGCTCCGTGTGGATCACCCCGTGCGGTTTGCCGCTCTGGTGGACGTACGCGCCCACCATCGTGTTGAGCGACTTCCGCAGCTCCAGCAGTTCCTTGTGCGAGACCACGGGCCGCCGGTCGGCCGGCAGCTCCAGCAGGTCCGCCTCCGCGTCCGGCTTGCGGCGGCTGTGCGCGATCTGCCGCGACTGCCGCTTCTGCAGCAGCATCTGCACCTGGTCGGGTTCCAGCAGCCCGGGGATGCCGAGGTAGTCCTGCTCCTCCTCGCTCCCCGGGTGCGCCTGCATGCCGAACTCGGCCCCGTCGTACAGCACCCGGTCGAAGACGGCGTCGGACTCCAGCGCCTCGAAGGACATCTGCTCCTCTTCGCCGGTGTCCTCGTCCTCCTGCTTGTTCGCCTCGTCCATCTCCTTCTCGGACTCGGCGTACGGGTCCTCCTCGCCCTGCTTCTTCGGCTTGTCGAGGACGTGGTCGCGTTCGACCTCCATCTCGTTCGCGAAGCCGAGCAGGTACGGGATGGTCGGCAGGAACACGGAAGCGGTCTCGCCGCGCCGCCGCGAGCGCACGAAGCGTCCGACGGCCTGGGCGAAGAAGAGCGGCGTGGAGATGGTGGTGGCGTAGACGCCCACCGCGAGGCGCGGCACGTCGACGCCCTCGGACACCATGCGGACGGCGACCATCCAGCGGCTGCCGTCGGCGCTGAACTCGTCGATCCGCTTGGAGGCGCCGGTGTCGTCGGAGAGGACGACCGTCGCCTTGGTGCCGGTGATCTCACGGATCAGCTTGGCGTAGGCGCGCGCCGAATCCTGGTCGGAGGCGATGACCAGACCGCCCGCGTCCGGGATGCCCTTCCTGACCTCCGTCAGCCGCTGGTCGGCGGCGCGCAGCACGTTCGGCATCCAGTCGCCGCGCGGGTCCAGCGCCGTACGCCACGCCTGGGAGATGGCGTCCTTGGTCATCGGCTCGCCGAGCCGGGCGGCGATCTCGTCACCGGCCTTGGTGCGCCAGCGCATGTTGCCGCTGTAGGAGAGGAAGATGACCGGCCGCACGACGCCGTCGCCGAGCGCGTTGCCGTAGCCGTACGTGTAGTCGGCGGAGGAGCGGCGGATGCCGTCGTTGCCCTCCTCGTACGCGACGAAGGGGATCGGGTTCGTGTCGGAGCGGAAGGGCGTCCCCGTCAGGGCCAGGCGGCGGGTCGCCGGATCGAAGGCTTCCTGGCAGGCCTCGCCCCAGGACTTCGAGTCACCGGCGTGGTGGATCTCATCCAGGATCACCAAGGTCTTGCGCTGCTCACAGCGGTTGCGGTGCAGCATCGGGCGTACGCCGACGCCGGCGTAGGTGACGGCGACCCCGTGGTAGTCCTTGCTGAGCGGCCCGGCGGAGTATTCGGGGTCGAGCCGGATGCCTATCCTCGCCGCCGCCTCCGCCCACTGCTTCTTCAGGTGCTCGGTCGGCGCGACGACGGTCACCTGCTGGACGACATGGTGGTGCAGCAACCAGGAGGCGAGGGTGAGCGCGAAGGTCGTCTTGCCCGCGCCGGGCGTCGCGACCGCGAGGAAGTCCCGCGGCTGCGTCTCGATGTAGCGCTCCAGCGCCCCCTGCTGCCAGGCTCGCAGCTTGCCGGCGGTACCCCAAGGGGCGCGTCCGGGGAAGGCGGGTGAGAGGTGGTGGGAGGCGGTAGTAGTCACGGTCTCCGGTTCGTCGCTCTCGGCAGTCGTACGTAGGACAACCGGGCCACCCTACCGGGACGGGCCCGCCCCTCGCGGAGGGACAGGCCCGTGACCTCGGGCGGTGCGGCGAGCGTCACATCGCCGTCTCAGCGTCGCGCGAACCTCGGCAGCTGTTCAGCGATCTTCGGGACGTCCAGTGCCCCTGGCACACGTCCAGGACGAACCGCTCGGTGTCAGCCGGATTTCGCGGCCTGGGCCGGTGAGCGCGCGTCCAGGCGGGTCGCCACCCACGCCCCCACCAGCGCCACGCAGGCCATCGGCAGGAACACCACCACGAACGCCCCCGGATGCGAGGCCACCGCCGGTCCCCCGGCGGCCACCGTGTGCACCACCCCCACCGCGCCGCCGCCCAGCGCGGCGAACGCCGCGCCCCCGGCGGCCAGGAGCACCACATTCGCCAGCGCGTCCGAGATCTGCAGGGCGGCGGAGTTCGCCCCCGCCTCCTGCGGCGCGGACAGCTTCAGCAGCAGCACGCTCGTGGAGCCGATCACCAGCCCCATCCCCAGGCACCCCACGGCCCAGGCCACGGCCAGCGTCCACACCGGGACGGATTCGATCAGCACGGCCGGCGCCGCCGCGATGGCCGCCGCCACCATCACCATCCCGCCGACCATCAGCGGCTCCCGGTACGGCTCCATCCGCCGCTTCGACTGCACCCAGGAGCCGGTCGCCCACGTCACCCCGCCCAGCGCGAGCGACGAACCGGCCAGCATGGGGCTCAGGCCCCGCTGGGTGACCAGCATCAGCGGTACGAAACTCTCCGCCGCGATGAACGACCCCGCGGCCACCCCGCGCAGCAACACCACGGACGGCAGCCCGCGCCGCGCCAGGTACGTCCCGCGCGGCAGCAGCCCCAGCACGGCGGGCACCAGCAGGGCCGCGCCCACGGCGGCCGGGAGCAGCGACAGCCACCGCAGGTCCTGGGCGGCGTACTGGAGCAGCCCGGCCCCCACGGAGATCCCGAACGCCTGCCGGATCCGCCGCCGGTCGAGAGCCACGGGCCCGGCATCCGGGTCCACGGGCCCCGAGGCGGTCCTGCGGATGGCCGGCAGCGCCAAAGCCAGCGGTACCACCACCAGCGCCGGAATCCCGAGGAAGACCCACCTCCACCCGAGGTGCTCGGTCACCGTCCCGGAGGCCAGCGGGCCGACGATCGAGGGGACCACCCAGCTTGCGGCGAAGGCGGCCATGATGGCGGGGCGCAGGCGCTCGTCGTAGGCGCGGCTGACGACGACGTACAGGGCGACGATGACCAGCCCGCCGCCGAAGCCCTGCACCGCCCGCCCGAGCACGAACATCCCCATCGCGCCCGCGGTCCCCGAGCACACCAGCCCGGCGGCGAAGGCCCCGATCCCCACGCTCAGCGGCCGCAGCGGGCCCTGCCGGTCGGCCCACTGCCCGGACAGGACCATGCCGAAGAGGCTGGTCGTGAAGTAGGCGGAGAAGGCGAAGGCGTAGAGGGCGATCCCGTCCAGCTCGCGGGCGGCGACGGGCATGGCCGTACCGACGGCGGTGGCCTCGAAGGCGATGAGGAAGACGACGGAAATGATCCCGATGCTGAGCGTCCGGTAGGCGGGCCCCATGATCCCGCCCCGCGGCGGAGGCGGAACGGGTCCGGTCTTCTCGGGCAGGCGGGGTTCAAGGGCACTCATCGCCCCAGAGTAAGACCCGCATCCCCCTCGCACCCCTGTCCTTGGACGTATCCCCGCCTCCTCCCCCAGCCCTACGCCTCACCCCCCGGCAAGCCCGGCGGCCTTCTTCGGTCTGGAGGCCGGTCTGGAGGCCTACGCGCTGCCGCACTGGGCTTGCTGTTTGGCCGACTCCAGGAACTTCGCCATCAAGGCGGTGAACTTGGGTCGCCTCTCTGCCGGCTTCACATCGTCCGGCACACCATCGATCCACAGTCTGAGCACGAAGGAGTCCGTAAGTCCCTCACAGGTCAGCACGACAGCGGCGCCCCGGTCCCAGAGCTTGCTGTTCTCCGCGAAGGGGAGTCCTTCCGGATTCTGCTCATCGAGCAAGGGCGGCCAGAGGAATTCGTGTCCCGCTGGCTTGCGGTGGGCCGCCGCATGGAAACGGTTCTTACCGTCGACTTCGATATTGCAGATCGCGCTTTCGCGTTGGGAGGTGAGACGGACATCGACTGGCGACTCGACCCGCACTTCTCTTCCGGTCCCCATGAAAGGCTCAAGTTCGGCGGGGGTGAACGCTCCGAAGCACGTGGATGAAGGCAGCTCGGGGGAGGCCGATCCGCTGCCCTCGGAGCAGCCTGCCGATAGCGTGGCTACCGCCGTGACTGCGGCTAGGAGCGGAAAAGGGCGAGCGCGACCCATCAGGAACCACCGTTCGAGGTGGCCACCAGTCCGCGACCAACCGCGTGGGCGTTCGCCGTTTCGGTGGAAGCCTCACCCGCGTAGGAGCCGATGGTGCGCTCGGACAAGCCGGATCCCCGCGCCGCGATACGCACGGACGCCGCCGCGGATTCCGACGCACCGCTCTGTGCTTGCACGAAGTCCGCCCCCGCCTTCTCGTTGCTGGCCTCTACCTTTTTCGCGATGTCCTCCTTGGCGCCCATGACGATGCTTTCCGTGATGTCCTCCTGAAGCCATCCCACGACATCCCCGGCCAGCGGCACCAACTCCAGGTACTTGCCGCCCGCAGCGGTGATACCCCGGTTGACCCACTTCGCGTTCTCCTCGACGCCCTTGACGTACTCCTCCTGCTTGTGGCCGTTCTCGGCGAACACTCCCTCCGCACGTGCCTCGGAAAGGATTCCCGCGATTTGCCCGCCCGGGTGTACCGCGCTCTTGATCGCCGCGTCCACGTCGTCGTACTCGGCCCGATGGGCGAAAACGTCATTGACGAGTGCGGTGGTGAAGGTCCGCTGGGCGGTGGTCATCGCTCCGTAGGCATCAGGGTCTTGACCCACCGCCCCGATGAAGCCAGCCATGCCGGACTTGTCGAATTCGGCCATGACGCCGTTGGCTTTGATCTGGCCGCTGCCGTTCTCCGCCGACGCCTGCATGTCCGGCATGTACTCGGCAGCCATCTGCCCGAAGTGCCCGGACAGCCCCTTCAGCGGGCCGTCACCCTTACCCGGCTCTGCCGCGACCAGCTCGGGCTTGTCGCCGATCTTGTCGACGACCCGCTCCATGACGGCCGCCATCTCCTTGGTATGTGCGACCGGGGGAGCGTCATCGTCGCCTGGGCTGCGATGGGAGACCGCGGCCATCAGCGCGTCGCCGACCGCCTGCTGAGCTGGGTGCAGGTGGCCGGTCTTGGTGATGTCGAAGCTGTCCACGTGCGGCTTCTTGTCGAGCATGTAGTCGACCATGCCCTGTTCCTTGCCGTGCTGCCCACCGACCGGCTTGTCTTCCTTGGTGACGATGCCGTCATGGTTGCTGTCCTCGCGGACCGGCTCGTTGAAGAAGGCCGTCGCGGCGTCCGGGTTGTTGCCGAGGGCCTCCATGAGCCCCGTCAACGGGTAAAAACCACGGCCGCCTTCCCCGCCGTGGTTCAGGGCCGTGTCCAAGCCGAACGGTGTCGTGTACTCCCAGGCCTTCGGGTCCTTACGGTCCATGGCGACCATGTCCCGTCCGACCGAGGTCAGAAAGTCCGTGTCGTATTTCCCCTCACGCATCAGCGCACCCAGCGCCTGGTAGCCGTAGACCTTCGTCACGCCACCCGTGACGTCCATTTCCTTCCGGCCGGCCTTCATCAGCTGGGTCGTCCAGGCGGCGTCGAGATGGTTGCGGACGTCCTTGTGCGTCGCCAGGCCGAGCATGGCGCCCATGTCGCTCTGGATGTTGGCGACCATCAGCGCACGATCCCGGCCCAGCTGGCCGAGGCCGGTCGCGTCCAGGGACATCTTCGAGTACATCTCGAGGGTGCTGTCGGGGCCGACAGTCCGATAGAAGTCCGTCGCGAACTCGGGATCCTCGCGGTTGTCATCAAGCAAGTCCTCCAGCTCATGCAGCGCTTGGACGTTGCGCGCCGTGCCTCCCTCTCCGGTGACCTTCTTCATCAGCTCTGCGGCGCGGGCCGCCTGCTCGGCATCAAGGGTGCTGAACTTGGGGCTAGTGAAGTTGTGCTCATCACTGACGTTCGTCTGCAGCGCACGGCAGAGCGAATCGTCGGCATCCGCCGCGTCCTCGACCGCCCGGTTGATCCGGGCCTGCCAGGCATCGCGGTTCGTGCGCAGGGACTGCTGGTAGTCGGGGTCGTGACGGGCGGCGTTACGTTCCCCCTCGGTGGCGAGCGGAATGGCCGTGACGTGACCGGTCGCGTCCACCTGAAAGCCGACGGCCGGTGCGTCTGTGGATAGCTTCCTCAGCTGGGCCCGGGCGGTTTTGAAGGTGGTGTGCGCATCGGCGAGGAGCTGGTGGATGCCTTTGGCCTGGTGGGCCGCGTCCTCGAATTCCTTGGCCGTCTTGTCCACGAACGGCCGTCCGACGGCGGCGGTGACGCCGTTCCACTCGGCCTTGTCCGACTTGGCCTTCATGCCGTTGCGTGCTGCCTCGGCTAGCTCGTCCAGCTTGCCGGCCAGCGCCTTCCAGTCCGTGACAGCCGCTTGCAGCTTGTCCAGCGGAGCGTTGATCACGTTCTCGTACGTCAGCATGCGCGCGCCTACTTGAGGTACTTGTCGATGGCGGAGGCGGTGAAGTCGGCGTGGAGCTGCTGCTCGTCCCTGGCGTGCGAGGAGAGCGAGTAGTTCAAGCCGTTGGAGATGTTCGCGCAGGCGGCCCTGAGCGTCTTCACCTGTGATTCCCATAAGGTGTTGACCTTGAGCAGCGCCGCCCCGCACGCGAAGCTCTCCTTGGTGAGCGCGCTGGCCGCTTCGGCGCTGGCGGTGGCGGCGTGCTTGCCGTCGGTCTCCAGCCGGGAGTGCAGCTTGTACGCCTCGGAGCCGATCGCACCGATGTGGTCCTGGTTGAGGGCGAGGTCACCCCCGCCGGGGCCGGCCGGGGTGGCCTGGTTGAGCCGCATGGAGGCGCTGGCGGCGGCCGTGGCGCGCGCCGCCGACCATTCCTCGTCGAACGACATCGCGTTGCACTCCCCGTGGGTGGGTGTTGATCCGGTCAGCGGTTGGAACGACGTACGGCGACTGCGGTGACGGCTCCGCCGATGAGCAGGCAGGCTCCCATCCCCAAGGCGATCCAGGTAAGTGAACTCCCGGCCTTCCTCTCCTCCTCGGCCTTCGCAGCGGCGGAGGCGGGCTTGGACGCCCCCGCCTCCGGGCGCTTGCCGTCCGCGGAGGGCGCCGGGGACTTGGCCGCGGCGTCGGCCGCCGCGAGGTCGGGCAGGGGGTACACGTCCGCCGGCCCGGGGTCGCCCGGTGTGGGCACGGCGATGCGGGGCCGGACCACGCCGTAACCGACGTGGTCGTTGCGCTCGGCCCCGTCGACGGGCTTGCCGGCGGTGTTCAGCAGGACCCGGAGCACCTGGTTGTTGGTCCACTCGGGGTGGGCGGACCACACCAGGGCGGCGGAGGCGGAGGCCAGCGCGGACGCGTCACTGGTGCCGTGGGTTTTGCAGAGTCCCGTCTTGCCCTTGCAGGCCGTGACGATGTCGACGCCAGGAGCAGACATGTCGACCTGGGGGCCGTGTTGCGACTCTTTCGTCGCATCGCCCTTGGCGTCCACTGCTCCGACGCCGACAACTCCGGGCGTAGCACCCGGGTATGCGATTTCGTTGGTGGAATCACCGGAGTTACCAACGGCAGCAAAAATCAATTTACCTTTGGAGAGCGCATACTTGACCGCGTCAGCCCGTTCTCGGTCATCCGCTGGCTTTCCTGGCCTGCCCTGGGAGATGTTGATGATCTTGGCATCCGAGTCTGCCGCATACCGGATGGCCGAGACCAAAGATGGGGTCGTTGCGCCCTCCAGTACGTTGGGCACGCGAATCGGAAGGATCTTCGCCCCAGGTGCTAGTCCGTAGGCGCCATCACCACTCGGGTGCCTGCCGGTGCCGGCGATCAGTGCAGCCATGCTGGTGCCATGACCGCCGTAGTCGTTGTCCTTGTCACCCTCGGCGTCACCGGCAGGAAAGACCGCGCCGGGGAGAACCTGCCCCTCAAGTTCCGGAATGCGGTTCACGCCGGTATCGATCACCGCGACGGTGATGCCCTTACCCGTGCTGATCTTCCAGATGTCGTCCGCCTTCATGGCATCGAGATGCCATTGCTGTGAGCGAATCGTCTCCGCGTGGGCCGGGGTCGCCGCGACCCCGGCCAGCAGGAGACCGACCAGGGCCGAGGTCGCCTTGCGCATGCGCATCCCGTGGATTGTCCGTTCTGCTCAGTCGATCACAGGGGGCACAACGCGACGGTTGGCCTGCCAGGTCTCTTGGTCCTCGGCCAGGTAGTCGGGGCGTCCGCCCCCCTGGCTCTCACGCCGATGGCCCGGCGTGCGTACGCCCGCGCCCGCGTGCCCCATGGGGCCCGTACCACCAGGGTTGCGCACGAGACCCGAGCCACCCTGGGTGAACGGCTGGCGCCCTCCGACGACGCCTCCCGGCTCGGTCGCGAGCCGACGTCCCATCGCGGAGCCTGCGGAGCCACTCTGCGGGCCGCCTGCGACACCACCCATGCCGCCCATCACGCCGCCACCCATGCCGCGTCCGCCGACGTGCGTGTTTTCGCCCCCGATGACCGTGCCGCGCGGGATGCCCGTGGCGGGGCCACCGGGAGACACCGGGCGTCCGCCCGTGATGCCGCTGTCCCGCGGAGGCGGTCCCGTGTAACCGACGGCCTTGCCACTGGGCCCGCCAGGACCGCTCACAGGTGGGAGCAAGCCGTTCCCGCTGGGGCCACTGGGACGGTACGGCGTCGAACCGCCGTTCGGCGGGAGAGTGAGCGGCGGAATCATATGCGGGTTTGGCCCCCCGGCGGCGGGGCCCAAGGGCAGCGGTCCGCCGGGTGGAGCGGTCGTGGGCGGCAGGGTCGGATTGGGAAACGTCGTAACGCTGTCGAGGCCCACGCTGACCTCACGGTCCGGGGTGATCGGCATGGACGGCTGCGCCGGGACGGACCCGGTCATCGACGGGCGCACACTGTCCGGCGTTGACTGGCGCCCCTCCACCCATCCGGGTTCGTCGGAGGCACTGCTACGCGAGCTCGCCGGTGCGTAGGACGAACCGGCCGATCCAGCTCCAGCGTTGAAACCTTCTGTCGGCCGCGCCATGTCCTGTCCGCTGTAGTAATCCACTGGCACGAACGCCGACGGCGGTGGCGGGAATGTCGGGGGTTTCTCCTTGTTCATCTGCGTGTACGACTGCTCGTATGCCTGTGCCAGGTTGTTCATGAGCCGCACGGCTTCGGCATGTTCCGCGTTCAGTTTCGCCTGGGCCGGGGGCCCCAGCTTCGCGGTGTCCGGGTCGTTGCGGAACTTGCGGGCTTCTTCGGCGGTCCCGGCCGCCTCCGTGTCGTACGCGGGCATGGTCTTGGCCTCGACCATCTTCTGGGCGGCCTCGGTCATCCACTTGGCGCCCGCGGCGCTGAACTCGCTCAGCCGAAGCGTCGCGTTGCCCGTCCGCCCCACCCATTCCTGGAAGGCGACGGCGCCCTCGCCCTCCCAGTCGCTGACGACGTGTGTCTTCAGCTTGTCCGCGATCTTCTTGATGGCGTCGGCGGCCGCCTGGAGCTGCGTGGCCCGGGTCCGCACCGTCTCCGGGTCCAGGGAGGCGATCATCTCCCGCATCTGCTGATGGGTGTAGCGGTCGAAGTTCGTCGCCATCAGAACTCACCGCCCGGGGCGTGGGCAGGAGGCGCGGCTGCCGCCGTTTTGCGCTGTTCCTCCGGCCACGGGTCCCGCTCCGCCACATAGTTTTTCTGCGCCGCCTTGGCGATGGCGAGCATGCGGCGCTGCGCCTCCTCGTCCACGCCCGCGTACCCCTTGCCCGCCGAGAGGATGGCGATGCCCAAGGCCTCGATCTGCCCCGCCAGGCCCTTCGAGAGGTTCTCCAGCTCCGTGATGACCCGCTTGTACGACGTGAAGAGGTCGTCGGCCTCCGGGAAGTTCTTCCCCAGCGTGCCCTCCCGCAGGGTGCCGTCGGCGAGTTTCCTGTGGTCCGCGTCGGAGCCGTTGAGGTCGTCCAGCAGGACGTCGACCATGCCCTTGTATTCCTTCAGCGAGGCGTACTGGACCGCCAGCGCCGCAGCCCTCGACTGAGCCGCCGCCTGCGCCCGGATCGTGTCCGCCACACCTGCCCCGGGTCCTGGCCCGAACAGGCTTAAACCGCTCTCCGCCGCCACGATGGCCTCCCCGACTCCCCGTCCCCGTCCGCGCTCGTTCGCACCTGTTCGCACGTCGACATGCGCGGTCTCACGAGCACTCTATCGACCGGCACCGACAGCCCCAACCCGGGGTTGCAGCTGCAACGCGGCTCGCCGGATCACGTGTTGGCCGGGGCGACCGCCGCCGATGGCCGGATCGGGAGCCTGTTGACCGGGCGGCCCGTGGCCGCCCGTACCGCCGAGGCGATCGCCGCCGGGGTCGTGACGACCGGGACGGCGCTCGCGGCCTTCGCCCCGAACGGTGCCACCACGTCCCGTTCCTCGACCAGTTTGACGATGCGCACGACCGGGGCGTCCAGCGAGGTCGGCAGGGCGTAGCCCGTCAGGTCCGGGTGGCGGACCAGCCCCGAGACCGTGCGGAGGTTCTCCGTCAGGGCCGCGCCCACGCCCTGGGTGACTCCCGCCTCGATACGGGCTTCCAGCTGGCGCGGGTTGAGGATCCGGCCGACGTCCTGGGCCACGGCCAGTTCGACCACGCGTACCGATCCCAGCTCGATGTCCACGTCCACCACCGCGCGGATCGCGCAGAAGGCGAGGCCGACGAAGGCGTCGCCCTGACCGTCCGCGTCCAGGGGTTCCGTCGGGTGGGGGCGGCACTGGGCCGTCGCCCAGAGTTCCTTGCCCTCCATCGCCTCGGCGACCGTCGTCGAGAAGGCCCCGTCGTACGACGTGATCCGGCCGTCAACGATCTGGAGGAGCTCGGTCGACATGCCCAGTTTGTGGGCCATCGGCTGGAGGAGTTGCGTGCGGACCATTTTCGCCGCCCGCTCCACCGCGCCGCCCGAGACCCAGGTGTGGCGGCCGTGTGCCGACGGGCCGGCCGGCGGCTGGTCGGTGTCGACGGGGGCCGTCGCCACTTCCTCGACGCCCAGGATCTCCTGGACGATCTGGCGGGCCAGCGTGGCGAAGCCCTGCCCGGTGTCGACGGCGGCGCAGATCACCGTGGCCGCGCCGTTGACCACCTTCACCGTGGCGGTGGCGACTTCGTCGGCGCCCTCGGCGCCGAGCATGTGCACCATGCCCACCCCGTACCCGACGCCGCGCCGCACCGCGCCCGGTTCGCCCGCGCCCTCCAGGCCGCCCGGCAGCAGCCACTCGTCCTCCGGGGTGTCCTTCGGAAGGGAGGGCAGCGGGTACTCGCGCACCGAGCGCAGCAGTTCCGCGACCGGCGCCGGGCAGGTCACCGTCTGGCCGGTGGGCAGCAGGTCGCCCGTCGCCAGGACGTTGCGCATCCGCAGTTCCGCGCCGTCGATGCCGAGCGCCGCCGCGAGCTTGTCCATCTGGCCCTCGTACGCGGCGCACACCTGCATCGCGCCCTCGCCCCGGACGTGGCCCGACGGCGGGTTGTTCGTACGGACCGCCCAGCCCTCCACGAAGGCGTGCGGGACGACGTAGGGGCCGCAGGCGAAGGCCACCGCCGCGGCGAGGGACTCCGAGGAGGCGTCCGCGTACGCGCCCGCGTCCATCAGGACCTGCGCCTCGACCTTGACGAGCCGTCCCTCCGCGTCCGCGTGGTGGCGGTAGCGCAGCAGGGTGGGGTGGCGGTGGGTGTGGCCGAGGAAGGACTCCTCGCGGGTGGCGGCCAGCTTGACCGGGCAGCCCGTACGCAGCGCCAGCAGGCCGAGGGGGAGCTGGAAGGCGGCGTCCTCGCGGTCGGCCGTCGCGCCGGGGACGCCGGTGACGACGACCCGTACCCGGTCGGGGTCGAGCCCGAAGCAGGCCGCCGCGAGGTCGCGGTCGGTGTGCGGGTCGGTGGAGGCGGTGTAGAGCTCGACGCCGCCGTCGGGGCGGGGCACGGCCAGGCCGGCCTCGACGCCGATGGGGGCGGGGTCCTGGCGGCCGATCCGGTACAGGCCCTCGACCACGACCTCGCCGGTCGCCTCCGGGTCGCCGTAGCGGAGCGGGATGTGCCGGATCAGGTTGCCGTCGGGGTGCAGGGGCGGCGCGCCGAAGGCCTGCTCCGGGTCGGTGACGGGGTCGAGGAGTTCGTACTCCACCGCGATCGCGGCCGCGGCCAGCCGCGCCGTGTCCGGGTGGTCGGCGGCGACGGCGGCGATGGGCTCGCCGTGGTGGCGTACCACCTCGTGCGCGAACACCGGCCGGTCGGCGATGCGGCGGCCGTGCGTGGTGGCGCCCGGCACGTCGGCGTGGGTGACGACGGCGCGGACGCCGGGCATGTCGGCCGCGGCCGAGGTGTCGATGGAGAGGATGCGGGCGTGGGCGTGCGGGGAGCGCAGCACGGCGGCCCAGAGGAGGCCGTCGGCCCAGAGGTCGGCGGCGTAGGGGAAGGTGCCCTCGGTTTTGGCGCGGGCGTCGGCGGAGGGCACGGAGGAGCCGATTCCGCGCGGTACCGGCTGTTCCGCGGCGTCCTGCGGCGGGCTCCCCGCCGAAGCCGTCATCGCGGCGTTCACCGCTGTCGTCGCCGTCGCCGTCGCCGCGTCCTGCCCGCTCACGCCGTGCCTCCGTGGTGGATGCCGCCCTCGCCGGGCGGTGCCTGATGCGGAATCCACGGCTCCGACCCAGCCGCCGGTGCCGACCCGGCGAACCCGGCCGACCCGGCCGACCCGGCCGACCCCGCCGACCCGGTCAAGCCAACCGTCCCCGCCGTCCCCGCCACCTGCTCCGACTGCTCCGGTGAGCCCGCGGGCTCCGGTGCCGAGGCCGCCGCGCTGCGTCCCGCCACGACCTCGCGGACGGCGTCGATGACACCCGCGTAGCCGGAGCAGCGGCAGAGGTTGCCGCACAGCGCCTGCCGGGTCTCCAGCTCGCTGGGGGCGTGGTTGCCCTCCAGCAGGTCGTGGATGGTCATGGCCATGCCGGGCACGCAGAATCCGCACTGCACCGCGCCCGATCCGCACAACGCCTGCTGCACGTCCGACAGTTCCCCGTCCGTGGCCAGGCCCTCGACCGTGCGGACCTCGCTGCCCGCCGCCGTCGCCGCCGGTACGAGGCAGGAGGCCACGAGCCGGCCGTCGACCTGCACGGCGCAGGCGCCGCATTCGCCCTGCGAACAGCCGTCCTTGGCACCGGCGAGGCCGAGGCGCTCGCGCAGCACGTAGAGGAGGGACTCGCCGATCCAGGCGCCGGTGACGGGGCGGTCGGCGCCGTTGACGCGCAGGACGTAGGAAGCCAGCGGGTGCTCGTGATGGGCGACGGCCTCGGCTGCCGCTTGTTTTTCGTACGTCGGCTCCTCAGCCGGGAAACCTCCGGCGGTGCCCGCGTCCGGAACCACCACGGCAGGGTCGGCGGTGTCCGCGCCCGGCGTGGGCGCGGCCGCGGTGCCGGCGGGGGCGGGCCCCGTCCCGGTGAAGCCGTGCCCGTCCGTACCGGCGGGCTCCGGCGCGCGATCGCCGGACACCGCGAAGCCGTGCCCGTCGGTGCCACCCGGCTCCGCGGGCGGCGCGGGCTGCGCCGGTTCGGCATGCGATGCCGGTATGGCGGAACCCGTCGGCTCCACGGCGGGCGCCGCGTGCGGCTCCGGCTCCACGGGCGCAGGCTGCTCCAGCGGCTCCACGGGCGGCACGGGCTCCAGCGGCTCGGCCGGCTCCGCCTCGGGTCGCACGCTGCCGAAGAGGTCCAGCCGGCCTGCGGGCACCGCCCGCGCCACCGGCGGCGCCACGGCTTCGGCGGCCTCCGCCGCCACCACGGGCCCCACAGGCTCCGCATGCCCCACGGGCTCCGCCGCCGGATGCGGCCGCTCCCCCACCACCGGCGCGGCCGCCGCGCCGTGCGCGGCGTCGATGTCGTGCGGAGCCGGATGCACCGGCTCGCCCTCGGGCAGGGGGGTGCCCACACCGGGGCCGCCCAGCACGCGCGGCCCCCGCCGAAGGGCGTCGGCTCCGTGCTCGCCGAGCAGCCGGCCCGCGGCCGTGGCGGTTTCGGCGGCGGCGGCCGAAGCGGCCGCCGCCTCGTCCGTGCCCGGCAGCATCCCGGCGTCCGGGTACGGGTCGGGCTGCTGCGCGGCGTACTCCCGGGCGCCCTCGAAGTCGGGGTGGTCCGCCCACGGCGCCGCGGCGCCGCCCGGCAGGGTCGCCGGGGCCTGGCTCCAGTCGGCCGTCAGCGTGCTCTGCCCGTAGTCCGCGGGCTGCTCGGGGAATGCCCGCAGCTGCCACTGGCCGGTAGCCGGGCCCTCGGGTTCCCGCGCCGCCTCCGGGAACCGCCATTGCGCCGTGGCTTCGCCCTGATCGCCTTGGTCGCCCGGCACCTCGCCGGGCACCTCGCCCGGGTCGGCGAACGCGGCCGCCACGGAGGCGGGCAGGGGAACCGAGGCCGGGATCGGGCCGCGTACGGGAGCAGGCCCCGGAGCGGATCCGGGAGCCGCCCCCGCTGCCGCCGTGCCCGCCTCCGGCCACGGCACGGACATCGTCCAGGTACCCGTGGCCGCCGGATCCGCACTGGCGGAGCCGAGGGGCACGATCATCGGCGGCGGTACGTAGCCGTGCCCGGGCGCCGCCAGCGGCTCTCCGGTCCCCAGCGCGTCGAGCATGTCCTGAGGCAGTTTCACGAAGGCCGTCGCGTCGGAGTCGTACTCGCCGCCGTGCGGCACCGGCTCCCAGCCCCAGGCCGAGTCCGCGGAGCCCGCGTCTCCCGGGCCGCCGGTCGTTGCGTTCGGGCTCACGTTCGCGTTCTCGTTCTCGTTCCGGTTCTCACTCATGAGGTCAGCGCCCTCCCCAGGGCCCTGCGTGCCAGCACGGCCACCGTCCGCCGCAGATGCAGTACACCGGGAGCCACCGGGTCTCCCTGATCGGGTACGCAGGCGGCGGCGACGTACTCGCCGAAGGCCTCCAGCGCCTCGGGGGCAAGGCTCCGCCTCCCGTCCCAGTCGATCAACGACGCGACCCACTCCTCGGCCTCCAGCGGCCGCAGCGGCATCGGCGCCACCGCGCCGATCGCACAGCGCACGCCCCGGCGCGCGGGATCCAGCACGAGCCCCACGGACGCCACCGCGCGCCCCGGCCCCGTACGCCCCGTGGCCTTCAGGAACACTTGCGGTGCGTGCAGCAGCGGGACCCGCACGAAGCCGATCAGCTCGCCGGGCCGCAGCATCTCCCGGCCGGCCAGCAGGTGCGAGACCGGGATCTCGCGGGCGGATCCGCCCGGGCCGACGATGATGAGGGCGGCCTCCAGCGCGGCCAGCACAGGCAGTGCGTCACCGGTCGGCGCGGCGGTGGCGATATTGCCGCCGAGGGTGCCGGCGTTGCGGATCTGAGGGGGCCCCGAGGCCCTCGCGGCAGCGGCCAGTGCGGGGATCAGAGCGGCAAAATCCGGCCGCCCCATCCGCGCGTGCGTGAGGCCCGCGCCGAGCAGGGCGTGGCCGTCCTGGTACTGCCAGCCGCGGATCTCGTTGATCCGGCCCAGGCCCACCAGCGCAGCGGGACGCAGCAGCCCGGCGTTGACGGCGGCCATGAGGTCGGTGCCACCGGCGACCGGAACGGCGGCGGGCATGGCCGTGAGTGCCGCCACGGCCTCGTCGAGCGAGGCCGGCAGCGTCACGGACTGCGCCGCCTGCGGCCCCTGCGCCGCGTGCGGTGCGTGCGGTGCGTGCGTGGTCAACCCAGCTGCCCCTTCCCGATGTCCCGGTCCCGGCGCTCACGCCTGTCCGCCGTACGGTACGTGCTCACCGCCGGGACGTGGCAACTCTGGCACATCTTCCACACCGCCCGGGCGCGAGGGTCGGCCGGGCGCCCCCACCCTCCGCGCCCTTCCGCGCACGCTCCTGCGCGCCCTCTCGCACTCGCTCGTACGCGCCCCCTCCGCCCGGCTCAGCGAACCGCACCCGTTCGCCCGTTTTTCCCCGTATAGCCGGACATTGAGGCAGAGTTCCGGTTCCTGCCCCCCCCCTGCCATCCGCCGGCCAGCGGCCTCCGCCCGCCCTCACACGGCCGGAGGCTCGCCGTCGATCGGGCGTCCGAGCACACCCGGCCGCCGCTGCCACGGCAGCGGCCCGCCGGGAGGCCGGTAGCCCACCCCGAGCGCGTCCAGTCGCGCGTAGTGCGCCGTCATGCGCGCCTCGAACTGCCCGAAGTCCCGCCGCTCCGGCTCCGGCAGCGAAGACCACACCACCTCCGCGAAGGCCGCCAGCCGCGGGAACACCTGGTAGTCGACCCGCGCCTGACCATCCATCACCTCGGTCCACACATTGGCCTGCGCGCCCAGCACGTGGGCGGCGGCCTCCTGCGACAGCTTCGGCGGCACCGGCTCGAAGCGGTAGACGTCCTCAAGGGAGCGCACGTACCCGATGGGCATCGGCTCGTCCGCGCCCGCCGCCTGACGGTGGTCCAGGTAGACCTGCTGCTCGGGGCACATCACCACGTCGTGGCCCGCCTCCGCCGCGGCGATGCCACCCCCGTAACCGCGCCAGGAGGAGACGGCCGCGCCGGGCGCCAGCCCGCCCTCCAGGATCTCGTCCCATCCGATCAGCCGCCGCCCGCGCCGCGCGAGCCAGCCGTCGAAGTGCCGGATGAACCAGGACTGGAGCCCTTCCTCCCCGTCCACCCCCAGCTCCCGGATCCGCGCCCGCGCCGCCTCGGAGGCCTTCCACTGCCCCTTCGGGCACTCGTCGCCGCCCACGTGCACGAAGGGCGAGACCTCGGCGGGGAACAGCTCCAGCAGCTCCTCGAAGACGCCCTCGTAGAACCGCAGTACGGCCTCGGTCGGCGCGAGCACGTTCTGGCTGATCCCCCAGTCGTCCCACACCTCCAGCGCGGCCGTGTCCACGACATCGCCGTTCCCCAGGTGCGGGTACGCGGCGATCGCGGCCTGCGAATGCCCCGGCAGGTCGATCTCCGGCACCACCCGGACGTACCGTTCGGCCGCGTACGCGACGATCTCGCGGATGTCGTCCTGCGTGTAGTAGCCGCCGTGCGGAGTCTCGTTCCACAGCGGCGAGGCGCGGTGCCCCCACCGGCTGCGCGCCCGCCAGGCACCCACCTCGGTGAGCCGCGGATGGCGCTTGATCTCGATCCGCCATCCCTGGTCGTCCGTCAGGTGCAGGTGCAGCACATTGAGCTTGTGGGCGGCGAGCAGGTCGATGTACCGCAGGACCCCGTCCTTGGGCATGAAGTGCCGGGCGACGTCGAGCATCATCCCGCGCCACCCGAACCTGGGACGGTCGGTGATTCGCACGTACGGCAGGGTCCAAGTGCGCCCCGGCAGCGGGGCCTTGCGGTACGCGTCCGGTCCGAGGAGCTGACGCAGCGTCTGCGCACCCCAGAACACGCCGGCGCCCGACCCGCCCGCCAGCTCCACCCCGTCGGCGCCGATCTCCAGCCGGTACTCCTCGTCGGCCAGCCGCTCGTCCACGGACAGCCGTACGTCGCCCCGGGCGCCGGAAGCGGGCCGCGCGAGGCCGTACCCGGTGGCGGCTCCCAACTCCCGGCGCAGCCAGCGCGCGACGGCCTCGGTCCCCGGCCCGGCGGCGAGGGCCGGGCCGGGTCCGCCCGGCTGTCCGAAGGGGTGGCGGCGGCCGTCCTCGTGCACAGCGGCCGACCGCGGGGCGGGGATCAGGTCCGGGGATACGGGGATCAGGTCCATGGGGTCAGCCCTCCGCGGCCTTCCGTTGCGCACGGGGCGACGCTCGCTCCGCACGACGCGACGCTCGTTCCACCCGGCGCGGCGCTCACTGCGCACCGCGAGCCGGCGCGGCCGACCCTGAACGAGCGCGGCCGACGCTAACGCGTCCCCGGGGCAGGCAAAAGCCCCCGGGGCGCGCGTCAGCGCACCGGGGGCCTTCGTCCCGTCCGAGCGGGAGGCAGACGCACTACGCGGGGGCGGCGGACCGGAGGGCCGGAGCCGGCCCCGGGCCGCCGGACGGCCTCAGCTGTCCTTGCCGCCCTTGTCCTTGTCCCCGCCGGGGCCCATGGACTCGTAGATCTCCTTGCACATGGGGCAGACCGGGTACTTCTTCGGGTCCCGGCCCGGCACCCACACCTTGCCGCAGAGCGCGACGACGGGAGTCCCGTCGAGCGCGCTCGCCATGATCTTGTCCTTCTGGACGTAGTGGGCGAAGCGCTCGTGGTCGCCGTCACCGTGCGACACCTGTGGCGTCGGCTCTACGAGGGTCCCCGTGCCAGTCCCGCGCTCGGGCTCAAGAGTGCTCATGCCACCCAGGGTACTGAACACCGCGCGCGTCAGTTCAGCGACGGGTCGTCCGGATAGGTGGCGACCATCGCCAGCTCGCTGCGCTGGCGGCGCAGCACGGCCCGCCACAGCCGCTCGGGATCCGGGAAGGACACGTCGCCCGGCTCCGACTCCACGACGTACCAGGCGCCGTCGCCCAGCTCGATCTCCAGCTGGCCCGGCCCCCATCCGGAGTAACCGGCGAAGATACGCAGCGAGCCCAGGGCGGCGGCCAGCAGCTCCGGCGGCGTCTCCAGGTCGACCAGCCCGATCGCCCCGTGCACGCGGCGCCAGCCGAGCGGACCCTCCTCGCCCGGGATGACGGCCACGCCCAGCGCCGAGTCGAGCCCGACCGGTCCGCCCTGGAAGACCACGCCCGGATCGCCGGCCAGGGGCGCCCAGGGCAGCAGGACGTCGCCGACGCCCACCGGTGTCGGCCGGTTGAGGACCACGCCGAGCGAGCCCTGCTCGTCGTGGTCGAGCAGCAGCACGACCGCACGGTGGAAATTCGGGTCCGCGAGGGCGGGGGTGGCCACGAGCAACCGCCCTGTGAGGGAGGACACCTCGGTCATGCCGCCATGATCTCGCACATTCGCCTCCCGAGGGGAGCAGCTGGCCGGATCGGATCTTACGCAGCTCAGGGCGCACGGCCGCGAGGAGGAGCGCGTACCGGCGGCGCGAGCGGAAGGCGACGCTCCGCCATGAGGCGGGTACGCAGGGTGCCGGGCGCATCAATGACGGTCCTACGGCCGCGTCGGCCATGCGGACAAGGGGCTTGTGGCCCTTACCCTTTTCACTGGCCCCCTGCCCATCCCTCTCCGGAACGCGAGATTCATGACCGGCACAGTCAGTGACGATGTACTGCTTGTCCACGGCGGTACCCCGCTTGAGGGCGAGATCCGTGTCCGCGGTGCGAAGAACCTCGTGCCCAAGGCCATGGTCGCCGCTCTGCTCGGTAGCGAACCCAGCCGGCTGCGCAACGTTCCCGACATCCGTGACGTGCGGGTCGTACGCGGGCTGCTCCAGCTGCACGGCGTAACCGTCCGTCCCGGCGAGGAGCCGGGCGAGCTGGTGCTCGACCCGACCTACGTCGAGAGCGCGAACGTCACCGACATCGACGCGCACGCGGGCTCTTCGCGCATCCCGATCCTCTTCTGCGGTCCGCTCCTGCACCGCCTCGGCCACGCCTTCATCCCGGGGCTGGGCGGTTGCGACATCGGCGGCCGGCCGATCGACTTCCACTTCGACGTCCTGCGCCAGTTCGGCGCGACGATCGAGAAGCGGGAGGGCGGCCAGTACCTGGAAGCCCCGCAGCGCCTGCGCGGCTGCAAGATCCGCCTGCCCTACCCGTCCGTCGGCTCGACCGAGCAGGTGCTGCTGACGGCCGTTCTGGCCGAGGGCGTCACCGAGCTCAGCAACGCCGCGGTGGAACCGGAGATCGAGGACCTCATCTGCGTCCTGCAGAAGATGGGCGCGATCATCTCCCTCGACACCGACAGGACCATCCGGATCACCGGTGTGGACCGTCTGGGCGGCTACAACCACAAGGCGCTCCCGGACCGCCTGGAGGCCGCCTCCTGGGCTTCCGCGGCTCTGGCGACCGGCGGCAACATCTACGTGCGCGGCGCCCAGCAGCGCTCGATGATGACCTTCCTGAACACCTTCCGCCGGGTCGGCGGCGCCTTCGAGATCGACGACAACGGCATCCGCTTCTGGCACCCGGGCGGCCCGCTGAAGGCCATCGCCCTGGAAACGGACGTGCACCCCGGCTTCCAGACCGACTGGCAGCAGCCGCTCGTCGTGGCCCTGACGCAGGCTTCGGGCCTCTCGATCGTCCACGAGACGGTCTACGAGTCCCGCCTCGGATTCACCTCGGCGCTGGGCCAGATGGGCGCACACATCCAGCTGTACCGGGAGTGCCTGGGCGGCTCCGCCTGCCGCTTCGGCCAGCGCAACTTCCTGCACTCGGCGGTCGTCTCCGGCCCCACCCGGCTGCAGGGCGCCGACCTGGTCATCCCGGACCTGCGCGGCGGGTTCTCGTACCTGATCGCCGCGCTGGCGGCCGAAGGCACCTCGCGGGTCCACGGCATCGACCTGATCAACCGGGGCTACGAGAACTTCATGGAGAAGCTCGTGGAACTCGGTGCGAAGGTCGAGCTGCCCAACGGCGAGCTCGTCTGAGGTTCCGCCACCGGCACACGGCACCGCGCACCGCGCTGCACCGCACCGCACTGCGCTGGCTACGGAAGCCCTCCTGGCCCTTCACGGGGCCGGGAGGGCTTTCCCGTACGCGGCCGCCGCCCGGGAGCCCGCGAAGCCCGGCAGACCCGCAGACCCGCAGCCGGGCAGCCCGGACAGGCGAAGGGCGGCCACCCCGCCTGGGGGTGGCCGCCCTTCGTCGTTCTACGTACTACCGCCGTTCCGAAGGCCTGTGCTGCCTTCGGCGCCGGGGCTGACTACTTGCCCTTGGCGGCTTCCTTGAGCTTGGAGCCCGCGGAGACCTTCACGCTGTAGCCGGCCGGGATCTGGATGGGGTCGCCGGTCTGCGGGTTGCGCGCGGTGCGAGCGGCACGGTGGGTGCGCTCGAAGGTCAGGAAGCCGGGGATGGTGACCTTCTCGTCGCCCTTGGCGACAATCTCGCCGACGGTCTCGGCGAGCGCGGCCAGAACGGCGTCGGCGTCCTTACGGGTCACCTCGGCGCGCTCGGACAGAGCGGCCACCAGCTCACTGCGGTTCATGTTGTACTCCCGTGTTCAACTTGCCTTAGAGGCGTGAGATCGAAGCCGATGCTGCCAGGGCCCTCGGACAGTCCCCGGACCCGGGTCTGAACGTCAGACCCTCTCGCCCGGTTACGCATCCTGCCCCCACCAGCGGCGGGAAAGCCAATCCGGCACCCGCGGGGGTCACACGAAAAGCGCCACAGTCACGCCGCGGTGACGCTCCGTCCACACCCGTCGCTCACCCGGGTGCTGCTGGACCGCGGACCTCGTGTGGACCGCGGACCTCGCGGGCGCATCCCCGCAACCCTAGAGGCGCCCCGCCGGGCCCGCATCCCGCGACGCGCCGGGATCAGCGGGACGTGGGGGCGGTCACAGGGGCGGAGGCGGCCTTGCGGACCGCACCGGCGACCGCGCCCGCGACCTTGTCGTTGAACACCGACGGGATGATGTAGTTCGCGTTCAGCTCGTCCTCACCGACCACGTCGGCCAGCGCGCTCGCCGCGGCCAGCATCATGTCGGTGTTCACCGTGCGCGACTGCGCGTCCAGCAGGCCGCGGAAGACGCCGGGGAAGACCAGCACGTTGTTGATCTGGTTCGGGAAGTCGGAGCGGCCGGTGGCGACGACGGCCGCGGTCTGGCGGGCGATCGCGGGGTCGACCTCGGGGTCCGGGTTCGCGAGCGCGAACACGATCGCGCCTTCCGCCATGGCGGCCACGTCCTCGCCGGAGAGCACGTTCGGGGCCGAGACGCCGATGAAGACGTCGGCGCCGACCACGGCCTCCTTGAGGGTGCCGGTGTAGCCCTCGGGGTTGGTGTTGTCGGCGATCCAGCGCAGCGGGGAGTCCTCGTCCGCGTCGACGAGGTCGGCGCGGCCCGCGTGCACGACACCGTGGATGTCGGCGCTGACGGCGTTCTTGACACCCGCCGCGAGCAGCAGCTTGAGGATGGCCGTACCGGCCGCGCCGGCGCCCGACATGACGACCTTGACGTCCCCAACTGCCTTGCCCACCACGCGCAGTGCGTTGGTGAGCGCCGCGAGCACGACGATGGCGGTGCCGTGCTGGTCGTCGTGGAAGACGGGGATGTCGAGGGCCTCGCGCAGCCGGGCCTCGATCTCGAAGCAGCGCGGCGCGGAGATGTCCTCCAGGTTGATTCCGGCGAAGCCCGGGGCGATGGCCTTGACGATCGCGACGATCTCGTCGGAGTCCTGGGTGTCCAGGCAGATGGGCCACGCGTCGATGCCCGCGAAGCGCTTGAAGAGGGCCGCCTTGCCCTCCATGACGGGCAGCGCGGCCATCGGGCCGATGTTGCCCAGGCCCAGCACGGCGGAGCCGTCCGTCACGACTGCGACGGAGTTGCGCTTGATGGTGAGGCGGCGCGCGTCCTCGGGGTTCTCGGCGATGGCCATGCACACGCGGGCCACGCCCGGGGTGTAGATCATGGAGAGGTCGTCGCGGTTGCGGATGGGGTGCTTGGACGCCATCTCGATCTTGCCGCCGAGGTGCATCAGGAAGGTTCGGTCGGAGACCTTCCCGAGGCTGACGCCCTCGATCCCGCGCAGCTTCTCGACGATCTCGTCCGCGTGCGCGGTGGAGGTCGCGGCGATGGTGACGTCGATCCGGAGCTTCTCGTGGCCGGAGGCTGTCACGTCGAGGCCGGTGACCGAACCGCCGGAGGACTCCACGGCGGTGGTGAGCTGGGAGACCGCGGTTCCGCTCGCGGGCACTTCCAGGCGGACCGTCATCGAATACGAGACGCTGGGCGCCGTTGCCATGGCCGTGTTCCTCTTCTGTCCCTGGTTGTCGCTGTACACAGGACTCGCGCACGGCTGCCGCGGCGGGGCCTGTTGTCCGATCGTCCCACCTACCAGCCGGTACAAGGTAACCAGCTACAAATTTCGGAAAGACTCTTCCACCATACGAGATATCCATGATCGACGGAATGCTGGGTTGATACGAAACAGGTCCGCGCCCCCCACTGGTGGAGGGCGCGGACCTGGTGATGCGGTCATGCTGTTGTCTACGGCACCGACCCGCCATGCTCGCCTCGCGGCAAGTGGTCGCTCTAAGCGACGAAGGTTGGGCCCGGGGGCTTGGATCGAGCCGGTGCCTTCACCAGGCTAACAAAGGATCGCCGGAAGTGAGCCCCCTGGCGGCAGCCGGTTCCACTCACCACGCGCCCGGCCGCGGACCATACGGCCGTAAGCCTCCGCCGCCCTACTCCCGCAGCAGCTCCGGCACCCCGTCCGCGTCCGGGCGGTCCCGGTCCGTGGAGACCACCGTGAGCTGCTGGGTCGCCCGCGTCAGCGCCACGTACAGGACCCGCAGGCCCGCCGGGGACTCGTCGCGTACGACCCCGTCGGGGGAGATGCCCCTGGCGATCTCCGCCGGGGAGACGACCACGGTGGCGTCGTACTCCAGCCCCTTGGCCTCCAGGCTGCCGAGCGCCACCGCCCGCTGCCCCAGGTCGGCCAGCCACCCGGCGGCCTCGGCGCGCCGGTCCATGGCCACCACCACGCCGACGGTGCCGTCCACCTGCTCCAGCAGCCGCCGCGTCTCCTCCCGCACCGCCGTGCCCAGATCGCCCGCCGCCGCTGTGAAGCGGGGCTCCAGGCCCGTGGAGCGCACCGCCGTCGGCGGCTCCATCCCCGGCATGGCCCGGCGCAGCACGCGGGAGGCGACCTCGGCGACCTCCGCCGGGTTGCGGTAGTTCACCGTGAGGGTGAACCGCCGGCGCGGCCGGCTGCCCAGGGCCTCGTCGCGGGCGGCGGCGGCCTCCTCCGGCTCGGTCCAGGAGGACTGCGCCGGGTCGCCGACGACCGTCCAGGTGCCGTGGCGCCCCCGGCGGCCCACCATCCGCCACTGCATCGGCGTCAGGTCCTGGGCCTCGTCCACGATGACGTGCGCGTATTCGGTGCGTTCCGCCGCGAGCCGCTCGGCCCGCTCCCACTGGGTCTCCTCGCGGGTCGGCATCAGCTCCTCCAGCCCGCTGAGCTGGTCGAGCGGGTCGAGCTCCCGCTTGCGCCGGGGCCGGGCCGGCGCGCCCAGCAGCTGCTGGAGCTCGTCGAGCAGCGCCACGTCGTGCACCGACAGCGGGCCCTTGCCGTCCGGGCCGACCCGGCGCAGCGAGCGGGCCAGCTGGCGGGTCTCGCGCTGGTTCAGGTCCCGTCGCGACCAGCGGGACAGGCGCCGCTCGTCGGCCATCGCGGCGAGCACCCCGCGCGGGGTCAGCTCGGGCCACCAGGCGTTCAGGAAGCCGATGAAGGCGTCCTCGGTGGAGATGTCCTCGTCGAAGGCGGAGCGCAGCTCGGCGGCGAGCTCCGGGTCGCTGTGCCGGCCGGATCCGCCGGACTTCGCGTACAGCGCGTCGAGGAGCAGCTTGCGGGCGCGCGGCCGCAGCAGGTTGACCGGCGCGGTGCCGCTGAGCACGTTCTGCCGGATGCGGTTCAGCTCGTCGGCCTCCAGCTCCTGGCGGCGCCCGAAGGCCACCACGCGCAGCCGGTCCGGCGCTTCGCCGAGCTCCAGGGCGCCCCGTACGGCCTTGCGCAGCACCTTCAGCATCCGGGAGGAGCCCTTGACGCGGGCCACCGCCGGATCGTCGTACGTGGTCGCCTCCGCGCCGTCGACCAGCGAGCCGAGCGCCCGGATGGCGACCTGGCCCTCCTCGCCCAGGGAGGGCAGCACGCCTTCGGTGTACGCGACGAGCAGCGGGGTCGGGGAGACGATCAGGATGCCGCCGGAGTAGCGGCGCCGGTCCTGGTAGAGCAGGTAGGCGGCGCGGTGCAGGGCGACGGCGGTCTTACCGGTGCCCGGTCCGCCGGCGACCTCGGCGACGGACGCGGCGGGGGCCCGGATGACGAGGTCCTGCTCGGCCTGGATGGAGGAGACGATGTCCCGCATGGAGTGCGTACGGGCCCGCCCGAGGGCGGCCATCAGGGCGCCGTCGCCGATGGCGGGCAGTTCCTCGCCGTCGAGGAAGGCCGTGACCTCGGGGCGCATCAGGTCGTCTTCCACGCCCAGCACCTTGCGGCCCTTGGAGCGGATGACGCGGCGGCGCACGACGCGACCGGGCTCCTTGGGCGTCGAGCGGTAGAACGGCGCGGCGGCCGGCGCGCGCCAGTCGATGACCAGCGGCGCGTACTCGGAGTCGAGGACTCCCATGCGGCCGATGTGCAGCGTCTCGGCGATGTCGGCCGTCAGGTCGTCGCGGATCGCGTCGTCGGCGGGCTCGACGGAGGTGAACGCGCCGTCCGCGCCGCGCTCGCCGTCCTTACCCCGGACCAGGTCGATGCGGCCGAAGAGGAAGTCCTCGAACTCGCTGTGGAGCCGGTTCAGGTGGATGCCCGCCCGGAAGACCTGCGCGTCGCGCTCGGCGAGGGCGCCGGGCGTCCCCACCTGGCCCCGCTTGGCCGCGTCGTGCATGAGGAACTCGGCCTCGTGGATCTTCTCCTCAAGGCGTCGGTACACCCGGTCGAGATGCGTCTGCTCGGCCGCGATCTCCCGATCGCGGACGGAATCCGCCGTGCTGTCGACAGCGGCATTCTGCGCGGCCACCAAGGCCCCCTTCTGACGTGCATGGGCGACCGTCAACCGTACGCGAATCGGGACCCGGTCCGCACGCCCGTTCCGGAACGGGTCTCAGTGGGCGGTACGGGCTCCCCCGCTCAGTGGACCGCGCGTACTACGCCGGCTGCGCGGATCCCGCCGCCAGGGCGCGGCGGCGGTGGCGGGCGACTCGCTCGCGGTTGCCGCACAGCTCGCTGGAGCACCAGCGGCGCCGGCGGCCGCGCGAGGTGTCCAGGTAGACCCGGGCGCAGCCCTCGCCCTCGCAGGCCCGCAGCAGCGCCCGCTCGCCGGGGTCGGTCAGCAGCTCCACCGCGTCCCGGGCGACGGCCGCGAGCAGCGCCGGGCATTCGGCGCCGCCGCACAGCTCCCGTACGAGGTGTCCTTCCCGGTCCCGTACGGCACACAGACCGGGGGGTGGCCCGGCGGCCAGCGCGTTGACCCGGGCGAGGGCGTCCTCGGGCGGTTCGCTCCCGGCGAGTTCCGCCCGTACGAGGCTCTCCACATCGCGGCGCAGGGCCTGGAAGGCCGCGACCCAGTCCGGGCCGACCCGGGCGAGCGGCGTCCCGTCGGGCACCAGCCCGGCCCCGGCGAGCCACAGCCGCAGCCCGTCGCCGTCCGGGATCCCCTCGCGGGGCGTGCGGGTGGCCACCAGGTCCAGGCAGACCCGCCCGGCGTCGAACCGCAGCCCGCACTTTCCCCTGTCCGCAACCATGCGCCCTGTCACCGCCTCGGAGGGTCACCCGGTGGGTGTGCTCCCCCAGCTACCTCTGGGGGTGTGCCCCTGCAAGAGTGCCCGTGTGGGGCGTCTACCGGAACCCCGTCGGCACCGTCCGACCGCGCCCCCATGTGTGGAGCATCCGCTCCTTTATATGGAGCCGATAGTTACTCCCTGGGAGGGGCATAGGCATATGTCAGCCACTCAGATCGATCTTGACGACGAGGCCCTTGCCGAGGCCATGCAGCTGTCGGGCGCCCGGACGAAGAAAGAGACGGTGAACCTCGCACTGCGCGAATACGTCGAGCGCCGCCGCCGCACCGAGGCCCGGCTCCGCCAGTTCCAGGCGGCCCAGGCCTGGGACGAGGAGAGCTTCTGGCGTCAGCACGCCGCGGAGAAGGGCGTCGCCTGACGTGCTCCGCTACCTGATCGACTCGACTGCCGTCTGGCGCCTGCAGCGCGACCGCCCCCTCAACGAAGCGTGGGCACACGAAGTCGACGAGGGCAACGTCGGCTCCTGTCGCCCCCAGCGCACGGAGTTCCGCAGGTCAGCGCGGAGTCTCGACGAGTACGAGGCGATGACGGACATGCTTGCCGACCTCTATCCGGAGGTGACCGTTCCCAAGAACGCCTGGCAGTGGATCGAAACCGCGCAGTACCGCCTGGCCCAGCGCGACCGCCACCAGAGCCTGTCCGTTGTCGACTGGCTCATCTGCGTGACGGCGGCTCACCACGGGCTGATCATCCTCCACGACGACAAGGATTTCACCGCCGCAGCGGGCCTGCTCCCGGATGTCCAGGAGCACAACGTGCACCGGGTACCTCGCTGAACGAAAGCCCTCAGGCGTCCACGTACTTCGCGTCGGAAGCCGCGTCCAGCGACAGCCGGTAGCCCCGCTTGACCACGGTCTGGATCAGCTTCGGCGCCCCCAGCGCCACCCGCAGCCGCGCCATCGCCGTCTCCACGGCATGCTCGTCCCGCCCCGCCCCCGGCAGTACCCGCAGCAGCTCCGCGCGGCCCACCACCCATCCCGGCCGGCGTGTCAGCGCCCGCAGCAGGGCCATCCCGGCCGGCGGCACCGGCCGCAGCTCCGTGTCCACGAGCACCGCCTGCCCCCGGATCTCCAGCCGGTGCCCGGCCACCGGCAGCACCCGCGCCCGGCCCGGCAGCTCCTGGCAGAGCAGCTGCACGAGCGGGCCCAGCCGAAACCGCTCGGGCTGCACCGTGTCCACCCCGTGCGCCTGCAGCGGGAGCGCGGTGACCGGCCCCACGCAGGCGGAGACCAGCCCGCCGCGCATGGCCTCCAGCAGGGGGCCTCGTACGCCCCGCTCCTCGGCCCGCGACAGCAGCGAGGCCGCCGCCGGCGCCGAGGTGAAGCTGACCGCGTCCACCGCTCCGCCGATCACCGCGTCCAGCAGCCGGTCCAGCGGACCGAGGTCCTCCGGGGCCATCCACCGGTACACCGGGACGACCACCACCTCGGCCCCGCCCTCCCGCAGCGCCTCGACGAATCCGGGCAGCGGCTCCCCGTGGAGCTGGAGCGCGATGCGCCGTCCGGCGACACCCGCCGACAGCAGCCGGTCCAGTACCTCGGCGAGGGACTCGGACTGCGGGGACCAGGTCTCCACGAGTCCGGCGGCCCGGATGGCACCCTTCACCTTCGGTCCGCGGGCCAGCAGTTCGGTGGCCCGCAACCGCTCCAGCAGCGCCTCGCCGACCCCCCACCCGTCCGCCGCCTCGATCCAGCCGCGGAAGCCGATGGCGGTGGTGGCGACGACCACGTCGGGCGCCCGGCCGATGAGTTCCTTCGTCGCGGCGAGCAGTTCGCCGTCGTCGGCCAGGGGCACGATGCGCAGCGCGGGCGCGTGCAGGACGCTGGCTCCGCGGCGGCGCAGCAGGGCAATCAGCTCGTCGGCCCGCCGCGCGGCGGTGACACCGACGGTGAAGCCCGCGAGCGGACCGATGTGCTTGTCCTCGTACATGGTGACCTGCCTTGCCCAGTGGGTCGGTTTCGCGTCGCGGGGACCGAGCCTGCCAACCGGGCGTGTCGGACTCGGTTCCGGCGTATTTCGGCGTCGTAAAGCGCTGCCGCGCCGAAGGCTGCGCCTCTAGGGCGTGTCTTTCGGACGTTGCCGGGCCCGCATTGCCCGGCACCGCACCTCCCTGCGTTGTCGGAGCGCCCGAGTACGTCCGGTACACGGGCGCCCCTCCGCCTTGCGATGCGCGGCACCAGACGCCCCGGGCCTTACCGGAGCTACTTTGACGACCGGACCTAGACCGAGGTGAGCTGCGGCTTCTCGGCCGCCGCGGGGCTCTGGACGACCGCGTGGGCGGGCCGGCGAAGGTATACCGCCCACGTGACCGCGCAGCACACCGCGTAGAAGCCGAGGAAGGTCACGAAGGCGGCCGTCCCGGAGCCGGAGCTCATGAACGCCTGCCGGAAGACCAGGTTGATCCCGAGCCCGCCGACCGCGCCCACCGCGCCGATCAGGCCCATGGCGGCCCCGGACAGCCGGCGCCCGTAGGCCGCCGCGCCTTCGCCGCTCATGCCGCGGGCCAGGGCCTTGGCCTGGAAGATGCCCGGGATCATCTTGTAGGTCGAGCCGTTGCCGAGCCCGGTCAACGCGAACAGCGCGACGAAACCGGTCAGGAACACCGGCAGGGACTCCCGTACCGACGCTAGGACGACGAGGCCGGTCGCGCCCGCCATCGCCACGAAGGTGGCGAGCGTGATCCGCGCTCCGCCGAAGCGGTCCGCCAGCGCGCCGCCCACCGGCCGGACCAGGGAGCCGAGCAGCGGTCCGATGAAGGTGAGCGAGGCCGCCTGGAGCGGGGTGCGGCCGAACTGCGTCTGGAGCACCAGTCCGAAGGCGAAGCTGTAGCCGATGAAGGAGCCGAAGGTCCCGATGTACAGGAAGGCCATGATCCAGGTGTGCCCCTCGCGCAGCGCCTCGCGGACGGCGCCGGTGTCGTTGCGTACGGGCGCCAGGTTGTCCATCCGTACGGCGGCCAGCACCGCCGCGACCACGATCAGCGGGATGTAGGCGGCCAGCAGCAGCCGCGGGTGCCCGGCGCCGGCGGTCCCGATGACCAGCAGGGCGACGAGTTGCACCACGGGGACGCCGATGTTGCCGCCGCCCGCGTTCAGGCCGAGCGCCCAGCCCTTCTTGCGCAGCGGGAAGAAGGCGTTGATGTTGGTCATCGAGGAGGCGAAGTTGCCGCCGCCCACGCCCGTCAGCGCCGCCACGGCCAGGAAGGTGGCGTACGAGGTCCCGGGCTCCATGACCACCAGCGCGGCCACCGTCGGCGCGAGCAGCAGCAGGGCGCTGACGACGGTCCAGTTCCGGCCGCCGAACCGTGCGACGGCGAAGGTGTAGGGCACCCGCACCAGGGCCCCGACCAGGGTCGCGGTGGCGATGAGGAAGAACTTCCCGGCCGGGTCTATCCCGTACTCGGGCCCCATGAACAGCACCATCACCGACCACAGCGACCAGATGGAGAAGCCGATGTGCTCGGACAGGACCGAGTAGAGGAGGTTGCGCCGGGCGATCCGCTCCCCCGACTCCTTCCAGAAGGTCTCGTCCTCGGGATCCCACTGCTCGATCCAGCGGCCCCCCTTGCGCGGTGCGGTACCGGTCATCACACGCCTCCACAGCTGTCGCGTCCGTGGTGACGACCTTAGGGAGGCGGGTTTCGGCCTCGGTCACCGCCCGATGACCGCTCTGAAACCTTGCTCTCACCCGCTGCCGGCGGGGTGTGTGAGCCCGGTCGGAACCCAGCTCCCGGGCGGTACGTCGAGCCAGCCGCGCTCGGCGGCCAGCCCGTCGGCCGCGGCACGCAGCGCGCCGAGCCCCGGGTGCGCGAAGCCCTTGCGCCACACCATCGACAGCGGCGAGAGCGGCACCGGGGCGGTCAGCGGCCGTTTCACGGAGCCCGGCATGTCGAGGAAGTCGACGGTCACCAGCACCGGGTTGCGGGTCTTGGCCATCACCCGGCGGAACTCCTCCTTGCCCATCGCCACCGGGGCGGGCGGCGCCAGCGCGATCCCCCGCCCCGCGAACAGTTCGCGGGCCAGCCCGGTCCACTCCAGGGTCCGCGGATTCCCGGCCCCGGCGTACACGACCTCCCCCGCCAGCGCGTCCAGCGGTACCTCTTCCAGCGCGGCCAGGGCGTGCCCCTCGGGCAGCAGCACGGCGAGCGGCTCGTACCGTACGGGCCGCTGCGCGAGCCGGGCCCGCAGTGCCCGGTCGAGCCCGTCGGCGTACCCGAAGGAGACGTCCAGGCGCCCGGCGGCGACCTCGGCGGCGGCGTGCGTCAGACCGCTCTCGAAGCGGGCCATCAGCTCGCAGTCCGGAGCGATTTCACGGGCGCGTTCCAGCACGGTGCGTCCCGTGCTGGGCCCGTCGGTGTTCAGGTCGACGAGCAGCGGCCGGGGCTCGGCGTCCGCGCCGAAGGCTGCGGTGAGTTCCTCGTGGGCGCGCAGCACCCGCCGGGCCAGCGGCAGCAGGCGCTCCCCGTCGGCGGTCAGCTCCACTTGCCGGGTGGTGCGTACGAACAGCCCCGCGCCCAGGGTCTGTTCGAGGCGCCGGATGTCCCGGCTGAGCGCCTGCTGGGCGACGTACAGCCGGGCGGAGGCGCGGGTGAAGTGCAGCTCCTCGGCGGCGGCGACGAAACCGCGCAGCAGGCGGGGTTCCACATCACGGGGTATCACCCCCGGAGACTAACAACAGAAAGAGGTGAATCCCTCCGGAACAGGTGTTGGACGGGCCGGGCGGGCGCGGCCGAGGCTGTTTGCCATGCCCTTCATGACCGTCACCGGCAGCACGCTCGTCCTCGCCGCCCCTGGCCCCGGCCCGGGCCGCAGCCCGGCCCCTTACCGGAGCCCGGCCGCTGCCGCTTCCGCGTGCCCGGCCCCGGCCCCGGACCCGGCCAGGAGCGTGGCCGCTGCTGCTGCTCCGGCCGCCGCCCCGGCCCGGCCGCCGGGTGCGCCCGCCCGCGCGCGCGGCCCGTACCGCCGCCTCTTCGCCCTCCCCGGCACCGGCGGGTTCACCACCGGCAACCTGCTCGCCCGGCTCCCCATGGGCATGTTCGCGGTCAGCGCGGTCATGATGATCGCCGAGCAGCGCGGCTCGTACGCCCTCGCCGGCGCGGTCACCGCGACCGGCCTCGCCGCCACCGCCCTCGTCGCGCCCTGGACGGCCCGTCTGATCGACCGCCACGGCCAGGCCCGGATCGCCCTCCCGGCCACCGTGATCGCGGTCCTCGGCTCGCTGGCCCTGGTCGTGTGCGTCCGTACCGAGGCCCCGTCCTGGACCCTCTTCGCCTCCTACGCGGCCACCGCCACCACCCCCAACATCGGCGGCATGGCCCGCGCCCGCTGGACCCACCTGCTGCGCGACTCCCCGTCCTCGCACCACACCGCGATGTCCTTCGAACAGGCCGCGGACGAGCTGTGCTTCATGCTCGGTCCGGTCCTGGCCGCCTTCCTCTGCACGATCGCCTTCCCGGAGGCCGGCACCCTCACCGGCGCGGTCCTGTTCCTGGCCGGCATGCTGGTCTTCACCTCGCAGCGCGGTACGGAGCCCCCGGCGACGGCAGCGCCCCGCCGCGGCTCGCCGCTGCGCGCCCTCGGCCCGCTGCTGGTGCTGTTCTTCACCCTGGGCCTGGTCTTCGGGTCGATGGAGGTCACCTCGATCGCCTACCTCGACGCCCGCGGCCTGGGCGCGGCGTCCGGCCTGATCCTCGCCCTCCAGGCGGCCGGCTCCTGCGCCGCGGGCCTGCTCTACGGCACCCGGCGCCCCCGCTCCCTGCGGACCTGCCTGTGCGCCCTGGCCCCCCTGATGGCCCTGCCGTGGGCCGCGGCGGCCACCGGCTCCCTGCCCGCGCTCGCCGCCGCCCTGCTGCTGGCCGGCATGGCCACGGCCCCGACGATGGTGACGGCGATGTCCCGGGTCCACGCCCTCACCCCGCAGGGGCGCCTCAACGAAGGCATGACCCTGGCGGTGACGGCGATCCTGGCGGGCATAGCGGCCGGCTCGGCCACGGCAGGCCTGGCGGTCGACCACCTGGGCCCGGCGGCGGCCTACACCCTCCCCGCGGCCGCCGCCCTCACAGCCCTCCTGACCGCGCTCCGGACCCACACCCGACCCTCAGCGGCGTGGTAGATGACTTCACACCGATGAACTGAGGACGTACTGCCCGGCCGACGACCCGCACGCATGACAAAGGCCCCGCAGCCTTGAGGCTGCGGGGCCTTTGCCCACATGGGGTGGTGGAGATGGCGGGAATCGAACCCGCGTCCAACGGTGCAGAAGCAGGGCTTCTCCGAGCGCAGTCCGCTGCGCTTTTCTCGGCCCCGGAGATCACACGGACAAGTCTCCGACGGGCTCAGTCACTGTTTGATTTCCCTCCAGCCCCCGTGACCGGGGCTAGAGGTTTAGATCCCTAATTGACGCCAGGATCCGGACCGGGACCACTTCCGGGCTGACGCTCCTCACAGAGGCTTCAGCTCACTGTTATTAGGCAGCGAGGGTGAAGCGGGAGTTATCGCTCTTGGAGTTGGCGATTGTTTTTTGCGACAGGTGGTTTACGAGATCATTGCCGCTTCCTCGGCTCGCTTCCCCTGCATCGACATCCGCTGTCGAAACCGATCATCCCCATGTTGACCGCTATTGAGTTGTGAACCGCGCTGAGTGGCGTCCTTGACCTACGTCCACTCAACCAGCGCCACTCGCAAGCGTGTGGCGCTGAGCCCATGGTACGCGAAGTGGACCACGGCATGCCAGGAGATTAAACCCGGCCGCCCGGAGCGCTCCTACTCGCCGCGCTGCTTGCGCCGCACCGCCGCGATCGCGCGGTTGGTCTCGCGGGTGTCCTGCTTCTCCCGCAGGGCCTGCCGCTTGTCGTACTCCTTCTTGCCCTTGGCCAGCGCGATCTCGACCTTGCAGCGGCCGTCCTTGAAGTACAGCGCCAGCGGCACGATCGTGTGACCGGTCTCCGACGCCTTCGACTCCAGCTTGTCGATCTCCTCGCGGTGCATGAGGAGCTTGCGCTTGCGCCGGGCGCTGTGGTTGGTCCAGGTCCCCTGGCTGTACTCCGGGACGTGGACGTTGTACAGCCAGGCCTCGTTGCTCTCCATCGTGACGAAGCCGTCCACCAGGGAGGCCCGGCCCTGCCGCAGCGACTTGACCTCGGTACCGGTGAGCACGAGACCGCACTCGTAGGTGTCGAGGATCGTGTAGTCGTGCCGCGCCTTCTTGTTCTGGGCGATCAGCTTGCGCCCTTTTTCCTTAGCCATAGTGCGGTCATTTTCGCACTACGGACCCACCCCGAGGCCACCCAATACCGCTGCGGCCCGCTCCTCGGCGCCCGCACCGGCCGCCAGGTCCGGCGTGATCCCGCTGCCGTCCAGGCTGCGCCCCGCCGGTGTGCGGTACGTGCCCACCGTCAGCTCGGCCACCGAACCGTCCGCGAGCTCCGTCGGCATCTGCACCGTGCCCTTGCCGAAGGTCCGGCTCCCGACCGTCACCGCGCGGCCCCGGTCCTGGAGGGCGCCCGTCAGCAGCTCCGCCGCGCTCATGGTGCCGCCGTCGACCAGGGCCACCAGCGGCCGGGCGGTGTCCCCGCCCGGTGGGGCGTAGAGGGCGCGCTGGGCGCCCCGTACGTCGTAGGTCGCCACCAGCCCGCCGTCCAGGAAGGCGGAGGCGGCCGTCACCGCCTCGGCGACCAGCCCGCCCGGGTTGCCGCGCAGGTCCAGCATCACCCCGGAGCCGGGCGGGGCGGCGCGGACGGCGGCCTTGACCCGCTCGCCCGAGCCCCGGGTGAAGGAGGCCACCTTGATGACGGTGATCCCGTCCGGGAGCTGCCGTACGGTCACGGGCTCGGTACGCAGCTGCTCGCGGCGGACGGTCTCGGTCAGCTCGGCGCCGTCCCGGCTGAACTTCAGCACGACGGGGGTGCCGGCCTCGCCCCGCAGCAGCGCCACCACACCGCTCACGGGCAGGCCGGTGACGGCGTGCCCGTCCACGCTCAGCAGCCGGTCCCCGGACCGCAGCCCGGCCCGGTCGGCGGGGCCGCCGGGCTGCACCCTGTCGACCGCGATCAGGCCGTCGCCGCCGCGCCGGGCCCAGAGCCCGACGCCGGTCCAGCGGCCGTCGAGTTCCTCGGCGAAGGCGGCGTACTCCCCCTGGTCGTAGACCATGCCCCAGCGGTCGCCGCTGCGGCTGACCACCTCCTGGGCGGCCTTCTTGCCGGACTTCCCGTCGGCGACGGCCTCGGCGGCGGCCAGCGCGACGGCCTCCCGGTCGGCGGTGCCCGCACGGGGCACCGCGGGCGCGGCGCCCCCCATCCGGGCGGCCCGGGCCGCGTCCGCGGCGCCGGCCGAGGTGGCTTCACGGTCCCAGCAACCCGTGCTCACCGCGGCGGCGACGCTCGCGAGGAAGACCAACGTCAAAACGGCCCCGCGACGCGAGTCGCGGGGCCGGAGACAGAGGGCGGGCAGTCCCGGCATGGCGCCGAGTCTAGGACAAACCCCTTGTGGGCACGGAGGGTTGGCCTCGGATCACACAGGGCGCTTGTCACACCTTCAGGTACTTGCGCAATGCGATGAACGCGGCCAAGGAGGGCATCAGGACCCCGATGGCGAGCACGTACGGCATCTTGGTGAGGACCGAGTCCCAGCCGACGAACTTGATCAGCTCCATCTTCTCGCGCAGTCCCAGCCCGTGGTCGATCACGAAGTACTGGCCGGAGCCGAGCATGACGCAGGCCATGACGGCGCCGATCAGGCCGGCGACGGCCGCCTCCATGATGAACGGCACCTGGATGTAGAAGCTGGAGGCGCCCACCAGCCGCATGATCCCGGTCTCCCGCCGACGGCTGAACGCCGAGACGCGCACCGTGTTGACGATCAGCAGGAGCGCCACGATCAGCATGATGAGCATGATGCCGAGCGCGGCCCAGTTCAGCAGCCCGAGGTACTTGAAGAGGCTGTCCATCTCCCGGTGCTGGTCCTGGACCTCCATCACCCCGTCGCGGCCGGTGAAGGCGCTGGTGATGACCTTGTACTTCTCCGGGTTCTTGAGCTTGACCCGGAAGGACTCCTGCATCTGGTCCGGGGTGATGGAGCCGGCCAGGGCGGTGTGGCCGTACTCCTCCTGGTAGTGCTTGTACGCCTCGTCGGCGGACTCGTAATGGACGCTCTCGACGAGGTCCATCCCCTTGAGCTCGCTCTCCAGGGCCTGCTTCTGCTCGGCCGTCACCGCGCCCTTGGAGCAGGTGGCGACGCCGACGGCTCCCGTGGCGCCCGGACTGGCGGCCCCGCCCGCGTCCTTGGCGTCCTGGGCGTTGCAGAGGTAGATGGAGACGTTGGCCTTGTCGTACCAGTAGCCCTTCATCTTGCTCACCTGGTCGCTCATGAGCAGGGAGCCACCGAACAGGGCCAGCGACAGGGCCACGGAGATGATGACCGCGAAGGTCATGGTGAGATTGCGACGGAGACCGACGCCGATCTCCGACATGACGAACTGGGCGCGCATGGCGTCCTTTCAGTGCTGGTAGCCGTAGACGCCGCGCGACTGGTCGCGTACGAGACGGCCCTGTTCGAGTTCGATGACGCGCTTGCGCATCTGGTCCACGATCTGCTGGTCGTGGGTCGCCATGATCACAGTGGTGCCGGTCCGGTTGATCCGGTCCAAGAGCTTCATGATCCCGACGGAGGTCTGCGGGTCGAGGTTGCCCGTGGGCTCGTCCGCGATCAGCAGGGCGGGGCGGTTGACGAAGGCGCGGGCGATGGCCACGCGCTGCTGCTCACCGCCGGAGAGCTCGCCGGGCATCCGCTCCTCCTTGCCGCCCAGGCCCACCAGGTCCAGGACCTGCGGGACGGCCTTGCGGATCTCGCCCCGCGGCTTGCCGATGACCTCCTGCGCGAAGGCGACGTTCTCGGCCACCGTCTTGTTGGGCAGCAGGCGGAAGTCCTGGAAGACGGTCCCCAGCTGGCGCCGCATCTGCGGGACCTTCCAGTTGGAGAGCTTGGCGAGGTCCTTGCCCAGGACGTGCACCTGGCCGTGGCTCGCCCGCTCCTCGCGCAGGAGGAGCCGCAGGAAGGTGGACTTGCCGGAGCCGGAGGAGCCGACCAGGAAGACGAACTCGCCCTTCGCGATGTCGAGGGAGACATCTCTCAGTGCGGGACGGTTCTGCTTCGGGTAGGACTTGGAGACGCTGTCGAATCGGATCACGGGTGCACCACGGTCGCCGGGAGTAGGTGTGCGTGACCATACGCGAACGGGCCCGGCGTGTGGACCCGGCCTCCGGACTTGCCCCCATATGTCCGCAGGTCCGGGCGGGGGCGGAGGTGACGGCCCGGAGGGGCCGCGCCGAATGTCTGCGGAACTGGCACAGTGGTAGGGGGAACCGTCCCGTTCCTCACGCCGTTGTCTCTGTACAGAGGGACCGAAGGGGACGAGAGGAGGAGCGCATGACATATGACCGGCTCGTGTGCGCGAACTGCGCCGCGCCCGTGGACCAGGGCCGCTGCCCGGTGTGCCGGGCGAACCGGATGCGCCTCCAGCAGCAAGAGGGCCCCTTCTCCGGCCTGAATCCCGTGGCGCTCATAGCGCTTCTGGTGATCCTCGTCGCGGCTCTGGCCCTGGTCGCGCAGCAGACGGCGTAGAGCTCGGCGCTCCCCGCCCGCGCGGCCCGCGCCGCCTACCGATCAGCCCAGCCAGCCTTATCACGTGCGCTATGACCTGCGCTTTTACGTGCGGAAGGGCCCGGACACCACGGGCGAGTGGTGTCCGGGCCCTTCCGCGGGTCCGTCCGCGCGGCGGCGGCCCGGTCCTGCGCTTCCCTACGCGGTCTGCTCCTGCTTACGCGGTCTGCTCCTGCTGCTTGCGCCAGCGGATGCCGGCCTCCAGGAAGCCGTCGATCTCACCGTCGAGGACCGCCTGCGGGTTACCGACCTCGAACTCCGTCCGCAGGTCCTTGACCATCTGGTACGGGTGCAGCACGTAGGACCGCATCTGGTTGCCCCAGGAGCTGCCGCCGTCCTTGAGGGCGTCCATCTTGGCCTGCTCCTCCTGGCGGCGCCGCTCCAGCAGCTTGGCCTGGAGCACGTTCATCGCGCTGGCCTTGTTCTGGATCTGCGAGCGCTCGTTCTGGCAGGAGACCACGATGCCGGTCGGCAGGTGCGTGATGCGCACGGCCGAGTCGGTGGTGTTGACGCCCTGGCCACCGGGGCCGGAGGCGCGGTACACGTCGATGCGCAGCTCGCCCTCGTCGATCTCGACGTGGTCGCTGGACTCGACGACCGGCAGCACCTCGACGCCCGCGAAGGAGGTCTGGCGGCGGCCCTGGTTGTCGAAGGGCGAGATCCGGACGAGCCGGTGGGTGCCCTGCTCGACGGAGAGGGTGCCGTAGGCGTACGGGGCCTTGACGACGAAGGTGGTCGACTTGATGCCGGCCTCTTCCGCGTACGAGGTCTCGTACACCTCGGTCGCGTAGCCGTGCCGCTCGGCCCAGCGCAGGTACATGCGCTGGAGGCGCTCGGCGAAGTCGGAGGCGTCGACGCCGCCCGCCTCGGCGCGGATGTTGACCAGGGCCTCGCGCTCGGCGTACTCGCCGGACAGCAGGGTGCGGACCTCCATCTCGTCCAGCGCCTTGCGCACGGCGACCAGCTCGGTCTCCGCCTCGGCGAGGGTGTCCGCGTCCTCCATCTCCTGCGCGAGCTCGAAGAGGACCGCGAGGTCGTCGATGCGGCTGCGCAGATTCTCGGTCTTGCGGACCTCGGCCTGGAGGTGCGAAAGCTTGCTCGTGATCTTCTGAGCGGCCTCCGGGTCGTCCCACAGGGACGGCGCGGCGGCCTGCCCCTCCAGCACGGCGATCTCTGCCCTCAGCTTGTCGAGATCCAGGACGGCCTCGATCGACCCCATGGTCGAGGAGAGGGACTTCAGCTCTTCGGAAACATCGACGACTGCCACGGGTCCAGCGTAGCCGGTCCCCGGACATGGCCGTCCGGGCAGGCCGGATCACCCGTACTGATGAACGCGCGTACGGGCGTACGCTCACCCGTATGACCGTTCTCCTCGTCAGGCGCCGCCATGTGGACCACATGCGTGTCACGACGACGAGCTGTCCGCCGCCGGACCATCCCCAAGCCTGATCCACCACGATCCGACTTGGTCCTGTCCGCGGCCTGTGCGACCCCGGCGCCATCCCTGCCGGCGGTCCTCCCCACCCGCGGCCCCGCCACCTCCGGGGAACAGGACCCGTGACATCCGAAACGGAGCCGTCATGCCGTCCGCGCACACCCTGCCCGTCCTGGACCTCTCCCAGGCCGACGACCCCCAGCTACGACCCGGGTTCCTGAAGGAGCTGCACGCAGCCGCCCGGGACACCGGTTTCCTGCACCTGACCGGACACGGCGTCACCGCCGCCGAGACCGCCCGCCTCCTGGAGCTGACCCGGGCGTTCTTCGCCCTCCCGGAGGCCGACCGGCTCGCCGTGAGCAATCTGAACTCCCCGCACTTCCGCGGCTACACGCGGATCGGCCACGAGCTGACCGGCGGCGCCACCGACTGGCGGGACCAGCTGGACGTCGGCGCCGAGCGCCCCGCCCCGGTCGTGGGACCGGACGACCCGGCGTACCTCTGGCTGGAGGGCCCGAACCAGTGGCCGGCGGCCCTGCCGGAGCTGCGGGAGGCCGTACTGGCGTGGCAGACCCGGCTGGCGGGCGTGGCCCACCGGCTGCTCCAGGAGCTCCTGGTCTCGATCGGCGCCCCGGCGGACTTCTTCGACGCCGCCTTCGCGGACCGCCCCCACCTGCACACCAAGCTGATCCGCTACCCGGGCTCCGCGCCCTCCGGCGCCGGCCAGGGGGTGGGCGCGCACAAGGACTACGGCTTCCTGACGCTGCTGCTCCAGGACTCGGTGGGCGGGCTCCAGGTCGTCCGGGACGGCGGCTATCTGGACGTGCCGCCGCTGCCGGGCGCCTTCGTGGTCAACCTGGGCGAGCTGCTGGAGATCGCGACCGAGGGCTACCTGACGGCCACCGACCACCGGGTGGTCAGCCCGCCGGGCGCGGTGGAGCGGTACTCGGTGCCGTTCTTCTACAACCCGCGGCTGGACTCGGTGGTGGAGACGGTTCCCGGCGACTACCTGTCCCACGCCCCCGGCATCGCCCACGACGCGGCGAACCCGCTGCACGCGGAGTACGGGCGCAACGAGCTGAAGGGCTGGGTACGCGCCCACCCGGCCGTGGCGCGGCGCTGGCACCCGCGGCTGCTGAAGGCATAGCGGCCGCTCGCCGCTGGCACCCGCCGGGCAGGCCCGGCGGGCGCCGCCGGCTACGGCGTGGCCGGGCCCGACTGCTTGGTGTCCTGCGGGGCGGCGGGCTCCTCGCCGCCGGAGAGGGCGAGCCAGCCGCCCACCCCCACCGCCGCCACGAGGACGACGGCCGCGCCGGTCAGCACCAGCCGCCGCTTGCGGGCGGCCTCCGCCCGGTGGCGGGCGGCACCCGGGCGATGCCCGCCGGCGGGACGCGGCACCCGGGCCGTCCCGAGGGCGCCCCCCGCCAGTTCGTCCGGACCGGGCACCCGCATCGAGGTGTGGGTGTCCCGGTTGGAGTCCGTCGCGGAACCGGGCACCAGCGGGACCACGCCCCGGCGCCGGACCGGGCGCTCGGGCGCGGGCCCCTGCGGCTCCTGGGCTTGCGGTTCCGCGTCGTCCGGCTCGTCCACGTCGAGCGGCGGCATCCCGGCCAGCATCGGCAGCAGGTGGCGCAGGCGGGCCGACAGCTCGGAGGCGCGCAGGCGCGAGGCCGGGGCCTTGGCCAGGCACTGGACGACGAGCTGCCACAGCTCGTCGGGGATCCCGGGCAGCGGGACGACGGTCTCCGTCACGTGCCGGCGCAGGACCGCGCCCGGATGGCCCCCGCCGAAGGGCGTGAAACCGGCGAGCAGCTCGTACAGGACGGTGGCCAGGGCGTATATGTCCACCGCCGCCCGCGGCGGCAGGCCCTCCACGATCTCCGGCGCCAGGTAGTCCGGGGTACCGATGATCCGGGTGGTGGGGGCGGAGGCCCGTCCGGCCGAGGCCCGGCGCGGGGAGTCGATCAGTTTGGCCACGCCGAAGTCGGTCAGCAGGGCCGGGTGCGCGCCGCCAGGGCCGAGCGGGCCCTGCATGTCCAGCAGTACGTTCTCGGGCTTGACGTCGCGGTGCACGACCCCCGCGGCGTGCGCCGCCGCCAGGGCGTCGGCGACGTCCGCCACGATCGCCACGGCCGCCTCGGGGGCGAGCCGCCGCTCGCGGTCCAGGCGCGTGCGGAGGTCCGTACCGCGCACCAGGTCCATGACGAGCGCGAGGTCGTTGCCGTCCACGACGAGGTCCCGGACGGAGACGACGTGCGGATGCTCCAGGCCGAGCAGCGCGCTGCGCTCCTGGACGAACCGTCCGACCAGTTCCTGGTCGGACGCGAGGTCCTCGCGCAGCAGTTTGACGGCGACGGGCCCGTCCGGCCCCTCACCGAGCCACACCGTGCCCGCGCTGCCGCGCCCCAGGATCTGGTGCGCGGTGTACCGGCTGCCGATCTTCCGTGCCACGACTGCTCCCTCAGCGGCTGAAGTACGCACCAAAGCTACGCGGCCGGGTGGGGGTTGGAGGCCAGGAGGGGGCCCGATTCGCGGCGACCTTCACTTCTGCGGGCGAAAACACCCCCCAGAAGTCGACAAATCCACGAACTCGCCGCTACGGGCGCGGATTCAGGGAGTGGTACCGCCCGTCGTACCGCCCGTGGCCTCGCCGACGGAGCCGACCCAGTCGACGGCCTGGCTTCCCCAGGTCCACAGCTGGTCCCACCAGCCCCGGCCGGTACCGACCCACTGCTGGAGCCCGGTGAACTCCCAGATCATCCAGCCCGCCACCACGAAGAGCAGGATCATCACCAGGCAGCCCTTGAGGCAGCCGAGGCCGGGGATCCGCACCGGGTTGGCGCTGCGGCGGCGCGGCTCGCGCGGCTCCCGGCGGGCGGGCGGCTCGCGACGGCGGGCGGGCGGCTGCTGCGGGGGTGCCTGCCGGGGCTGCTGCTGGTACTGGGGATGCTGCGGCTGCTGGTACGGCTGAGGCTGGTGCTGTTGGTGCTGCGGCTGGTAGTGCTGCGGCGGCGGAGGCGCGTACTGCTGCTGCGGCTGCTGCCTGTACGGGGCCTGCGGCGGGCCCTGGCGGTACGGCTGCTGCTGGGGCTGCTGGGGCCGCCGGGGCTGGTGCTGCGGCGGCGGGGGCGCCTGGCGCTGCGGGCGGCGGCGCAGCGGGTCCTCGTCCGGGTCGAGGTACTGGATCTGCGTCTGCTCGTTGCGGTCGCGGGCCGCCTGCATCTGCGACTGCCACGGGTGCGGCTGGTCCGGCCGCTCCACGGGCGGCATGACCGAGGTCGGATCGGCCCCGGGGCCGCCGGTGCTCGGCAGCACCGACGTGGCGTCGGCCGGGCCGACCGGCGGCATGACGCTGGTCATCGCGTTCGGGTCGTACCCGCCCATGGGCGAGCGGCCCGGCCCGGAGAGCACCTGGGTGGGGTCCGCCGCGCCGGGGGTCTCCGGGACGGGGGCGGGCGAGGGGTCGGGCGCGAGCAGCGCGCCGACGCCGAGCGCGGCCTCCACCTCGGCGGCCGAGGAGTGCACGCCGATGCCGGCGGCCACCACGCGCAGCCCGCGGGCCAGGCTCTGGGCGCTGGGGCGCTCGTTCGGCTCCTTGCGCAGGCAGCGCTCGATGACCGTCCACAGCGGCTCGGGAACGGTCGTGGGGCGCTGCGGCTCCTCGCTGAGGTGGCGGTGGAGCACTTCGAGCGCCGTTCCGCCGGCGAACGGCGGGCGGCCGGTGAGCAGCTCGTAGAGCAGGATGCCCGCGCCGTAGATGTCCACGGCGGAGGTCTGCGGGCGGCCCTCGGCCGACTCGGGGGCGACGTAGGCGGGGGTCCCGACGAACTCGTGCGTACGGGTCAGCCCCGGGGAGTCCGCGAGGCGGGCGATGCCGAAGTCGGTGAGCATCGGCTTCATCTGGCCGCCGCGCTCGTCGAGGAGCACGTTGGCGGGCTTCAGATCGCGGTGGACCACGCCGTCGGCATGGCTGGCGGCGAGGGCGTCGGCGATCTGCGCGGTCAGCAGGCTCGCGGCGACGGGCGTGAAGGGGCCGTTTTCCCGGAGGTACTTGTGCAGGTCCGGCCCGTCGATCAGGTCCATGACCAGCGCCAGGAGATCGCCTTCGACCACGAGGTCGCGGGTGCGCACGATGTTGGCGTGCGTCAGGCGCAGCAGGACCGAGCGCTCCCGCAGGAAGCGCATGACGATGTCGGGATCGTGGGCCAGCTCCTCCTTGAGGACCTTGATCGCCACGGTCTCGCCGGCGTGGCCGGCGACGGCCGCCTCGTCGCCCGCGGCCTCCCGCTGGCGGGCACGCCAGACGGTGCCTGTGGCGCCGCGTCCGAGCGGCTCCTCAAGCAGGTACTTGCTGCCGACTGGCCGCACGTCTCGCGCTCCCCTGCTGTCGTCAATCCGGCGTTTTCGGTGCCGCCGTCCATCGAAATGGTTTTCCGGCCCACTCTAGGGGGTGTCCCGGGGGAAGACGCCGGGCACCGGGGGTTGGTTGCCGCACATATGCGCTAAGGGTGATGTTCGCGGGGTATGCCGGAGGCGATTTTCCCCCACACCCCCCGGCACTCCCCGGCATTGCCGGGCATGGCCCGGTCAGCCCGCCGCATCGCGGCGGGGCGGGGGCGCGCCGCCAGCCCTCAAGATCATTTATGGGCGGGTTCCGGGCGTGTCGTCCGCGACAGGTGCGAGGATGCACCCGTACGGAACGGCACGGGACGGGAGCCCCGCCTTCCGGCAGACCTGACCGGACGACGTGTCCGTGCCGGGTAGGGGGCGACCGGGCAGCCGTGTCCCGAGATCCCCCTGCCGGGCGCATACACCGCGCACCGCGCAGAAGGGACCGCTGACGGCGATGCAGATCCGGCTGACCGTCCTCGGGTCGCGCAGCGGCCACCAGACCTCCACCGCGCCCGCGAGCTGTGACGTCCTCGTCACCGCGCCCGCCGGTACGGCGCTGGCCGCGGTCGCCTCCGGGCTCGCGGCCACCGTCGGCGGGCCCGACACCGGAGGCACGGTCGTGCTGTACGCCGGCGCCGAGCGGCTGGACCTCCAGCGGCGGGTGCTCGGCGAGCCGCCGCTCGTGGACGGAGCGGTACTGGCGCTCCACGCGCCGGTGCCCGACGTCCTGCCGGAGGAGGGCCTCGGCGCGCCCCAGCTGCACGTGGTGGCCGGGCCCGACGCCGGCGGGGTGCACCTGCTGCACAGCGGCCAGATCCGCGTGGGCCGCTCCGCCGAGGCCGACGTCCCGCTCGACGACCCCGACGTGTCACGGCTGCACTGCGCGGTGACGGTGATGCGGGACGGGCGGGTTTCGGTGGCCGACCTCAGCTCGACGAACGGCACGACGCTGGACGGCCTGCCGGTGGGGCCGCAGCCGGTTCCGCTGCCGCCGGGGGCGCTCCTGCGCGTCGGGGAGTCCACCCTGCGGCTCGCGCCCGCGGGGGAGGCACTCGCCGCCGCCCTGCCGGTGGTCCCGGACCTGGAGGGGCACCTCTCGCTTCCGACCCGGGCGCCGTCCGCCTCCGGCGGGGAGCCGGGCGGTCCTTGGGGCCCGCGCCGCGAACCGGGCGCGGGGCACGGCGCCCCGGACCCTGGCGCGGCCGGTCCGGGCGTGGCCGGCCCGGGGTTGGCCGGCCTGCCCGGGCCGCGCCCCGGCGGCCACGACGCGGAAGGCGCGGGCCCCACGGTCCCCGGGACGGAGCAGCACCCCGCCCCGGCGGGGGCGCAGCAAGGCCCCGCGGCCGCATCCGGCACCGGCTGGCCCGGCGGCGGCGCAGCCCCAGCCGCACCCCCGCCCGCCTCACCACCCGCAGCCCCGCCCGCCGCCCCGCCGCGTCCGTACCCCGCGCCCTCCACCCGGGGCGACTCCCGCACCCACCCGGCGCCACCCTCCGCCCCGGACGTACCCGGCTCCGTGAGCCCCGACCAGGAGCCGCCCCAGACGCCCGGCTCCCCGCAAGCGGGACGCCGCAAGGGCCTCGGGGCATGGGCCCTGAAGTGGGTGCGCGGCGAGGACCTCCCCGAGGCCCACACCCCACCGGAGGCGGTCCCGGCCGCCGCACCCGACCCGGACGACCCGGCCGCGCTGCTGCTGGCCGCGCTGGGCCCCACCGAACGGCTGTGGTCCCGCGGCCCCGGGCATCCCCGGCTGCTGGACGTGGGCCTCGGCGCCGGAAGCCGGGTGCCGCTGCGCACCGTCGGCTCGCTGGGCCTCGCCGGTCCGCGCGCCCGGCTCGCCGGGGCCGCCCGCTGCGTGGTCGCCCAGCTGGCCGCACTGCACGCGCCGGGACAGCTGGAGATCGTGCTCCTCGCCACCGACCGGGCGCGCGCACTCGCCGAGCGGCGGCGCGACTGGGGCTGGCTGGGCTGGCTGCCCCACGTACGGCCCGCACACGGCCAGGACTGCCGGCTGCTCCTCGCCTACGACCGCGACCAGGCCGCCGCCCGTACCGGTGAGCTGAGCCGGCGCCTGGACGACGGCCCGCTGGGCACCCATTGGGCCGCCGCCGACCAGGACGGCGTCCGGCGGGCCGCCTCCGCGTACGAGGGCCCGTACACCCTGCTCATCGTCGACGGCGATCCCGGCGCGGGCCCGCTGCGCGATGTCACCGGGCGGCTCGCCTCACACGGGCCGGCCGCCGGGATCCACGTCCTCGCGCTCGCCGAATCCCCGGCGGCCACCCCCGCCTCGCCGGTCGCCGACACCTACGAGGCGGCCTGCGCGAGCACCCCGGCCTTCCGGGACTGCGATGTCGTCGCCCTGCTCAGCGGGGATGTGGCCACCGCCGTACGGACCTTCGCGGTCAGCGGCGGCAGGCCCTCCCCGGCCGGAGGCACCGCCACCGTCGACGCCGTCTCCGCCGCCTGGGCCGAGCGCTTCGCCCGGGCCCTGGCCCCCCTGCGCACCGACGGCGGCGCCGCCGTCGAGCCGTACAGGCCGGCGGCGGCTGCCCTGCCGCCCACCACACGGCTGCTGGACGAGCTGGGCCTGGCCCGGGCCACCCCGGCATCCCTGATGGCCCGTTGGGCCGCCGCCACCGAGCAGGGGCAGGGCGTCGGCGGTCTGGCCGAGGTCGTGCTGGGCAGCGGGCGGCGCGGAACCGTCGGCATCGAGCTGGTCCACGACGGCCCGCACCTCCTCATCGAGGGACCCGCCGGGAGCGGGCGGACCGAGCTGCTGCGGTCGGTCGCCGCGTCGCTCGGTGCCGCCGCCCGGCCGGACCGGCTCGGGCTCCTCCTCCTCGACGGGGCCGGGGGCGAGCGGGGTGACGGGCTGCTGCCCTGCACCGAGCTCCCGCACGTCTGCGCCCACCTCGTCGCCTCCGACCCGCTGCGCATGCGGGAGTTCGCGCAGGCGCTCGGCGCCGAGCTCAAGCGCCGCGCCGAACTGCTGGACGGGGTGCCCTTCGCCGAGTGGCACGCCCGCCGCGAGCTCTCCGAGCGGATGGTCTCGCCCCGCCAGCCCACCCCCGGCGAGCTGCGCGGCGACCTCGAATCCCAGCGCTCGGGCACGCTCCGGCTGCGCTCCGCCGTGACCCGTACGGACCCGGCCGGCCCGAGTCCGCTGCCGCGCCTGGTCGTGCTGGTGGACGACTTCGACGCGCTGGTCGCGCCCGGACTCGGCAGTACGGGCCGCCCCGCCGCCGGTTCGGTGGTGCGGGCGCTGGAGACGGTGGCCCGCGAGGGGGCCGGGCTCGGGGTGCACCTGGTGGCGACCAGCGCCCGGCCGGAGCGTACGGCCGGCACCGAGCTGACCCGGCTGAGCCCGCTGCGCGTGGAGCTGGACGCACCCGACCAGCCGGGCCCGGGCCGGGGTCTGCTGCGGTACGCCGACGGCCGGGCGGTCCCGTTCCAGGGCGGCCGTGTCACCGGCCGGATCCCGCGGACCGCGACCTTGAGACCGACCGTGGTCCCGGTGGAGTGGGAGCGGATGGGTGACCCGCCGGCCCGCCGCCCGGTGCGCGAGCTGGGCAACGGCCCGACCGATCTCGCGCTGCTGGCCAGCGCCCTGGAGCGGGCCTCTCGCCTGGTCTCGGCCACACCGGTGCTGTTCCCGCCGGCCCCCTGATCCACCCGGCGCGTCAACCGGCCGCCCCCTACGCCGCGAGGCGGTATTGCGGGGGCGCGCCGCTCAGCGTAGACCTTGTGGTCCGGGACACACCACGGGCATCGGGGGCACAGCCATGCGCAGGCACGGAAAGAGCCGTACGACACTCAGCTGGGCAGCGCTGGCCGCGGCCGGCGCGCTCACGCTCGGCGCGTGCGGCGGCGGCGCGGACACCACCAAACCGGATCCGACCGAGGGCGGGACCGCCGGCGCCCCCCGGGTCGAACTGCCGCAACTGGCCGGGGAGAAGCTGTCGGTCGCGGCCGTGTGGACGGGCCCGGAGCAGGAGAACTTCACCAAGGTCCTCAAGGAGTTCGAGAAGCGGACGGGGGCCACCGTCACCTTCGTCCCGGCCCAGGACCCGATCGTCACCTTCCTCGGCTCGAAGATCGCGGGCGGCCAGCCGCCGGACGTGGCGCTGCTGCCGCAGGTCGGGGCGCTGGTCTCGGCGGTGCAGAACAAGTGGGCGCAGCCGGTGGGCCCGGAGGCCAAGGCCCAGCTCGACGCGAACTACTCGGCGGGCTGGAAGGAGCTCGGCGCGGTCGGGGGCACCCAGTACGGGGTCTACTACAAGGCCGCGAACAAGTCGTTGATCTGGTACAACGCCGGTGCCTTCGAGGCCGCCGGGGTCAAACCGCCGACGACCTGGAAGGAGTTGCTGACCGCGGCCGACACCCTCTCGGCGTCCGGCACTCCGGCCGTGTCGGTGGCCGGCGCGGACGGCTGGACCCTCACCGACTGGTTCGAGAACGTCTACCTCTCGCAGGCCGGTCCCGAGAAGTACGACCAGTTGGCGAAGCACCAGATCAAGTGGACGGACGACAGCGTCAAGCAGGCGCTGACCACGCTGGGCCAGCTGTTCGGGCGCAAGGACTTCCTGGCGGGCGGCCCGAGCGGGGCCCTGTCCACCGAGTTCCCGAAGTCGGTGACGCAGACCTTCACCGGCGGTGACCGGCCGGCGGCCGCGATGGTCTTCGAGGGCGACTTCGTCGCGGTGAACATCGCGCAGACCGAGACGAAGGTGGGCGAGGAGGCCCTCGTCTTCCCCTTCCCGGCGGTCGGCGCCAAGCCGCCGGTGGTGTCGGGCGGTGACGTGGCGGTGGCACTGAAGCCGACGAAGGGCGCGCAGGCGCTGCTGACCTTCCTGGCCTCGGCGGACGCGGCGGAGATCCAGGCCCGCGCGGGCGGTTTCATCTCCCCGAACAAGTCGGTCGACCTGGCCGCCTACCCGAACGACATCCAGCGCGACATCGCCAAGGCGCTGATCGCGGCCGGTGACGACTTCCGCTTCGACATGTCGGACCAGGCTCCGGCGGCCTTCGGCGGGACCCCGGGCGCGGGCGAGTGGAAGGCCCTCCAGGACTTCCTGGCGAACCCGTCGGACGTGGCGGGCATCCAGGCGAGGCTGGAGGCGGACGCGGCCAAGGCCTGGGGGGCCTCCGGGACGGGGTCCGGGGGAGGGAACTGATTCCGTGACAGCCAAGCCAACCGACACCGGAACGGGGTCCTCCGGCGCCGCAGGATCCGGCGGCCCCGGCGGCCCCGGCAGCCCCACCGGCCCCGCGGGATCCGCCTCCCGGTCCGGCGGCGACGCGGCCGCCCTGCGGGCCGGCAGGACGGCCCGCTCCGCGGAGGCGCGCCGCCGCCGGCTGATAGCGGCGGCGTTCCTCCTCCCCGCCCTCCTGCTGCTCGGCGCGCTCGTCGTGCACCCGATCGGCTACTCCCTCTTCCGCAGCCTCTTCGACCGCTCGGGCGACACCTTCGTCGGCGGGGACAACTACCGCCAGATCCTGAGCGACGACACGATCCGCACCGCCCTGCAGAACACGGCGGTGTGGGTGGTGCTGGCCCCCACCACCGCCACCGCCCTGGGCCTGATCTTCGCGGTGCTCACCGAACGGATCCGCTGGGGCACGGCGTTCAAGCTGCTCGTGTTCATGCCGATGGCGATCTCCATGCTGGCGGCGGGCATCATTTTCCGGCTCGTCTACGACCACGATCCCGACCGCGGCATCGCCAACGCGGTCTGGGTGGGCGTGCACGACACCTTCGCGGAGTCCTCGGCCTTCCCCAAGGCCCGGCCCGGCCGGGACTCCCCCCTGGAGCCCGCCGACGGGGGCGCCTTCATCACCCGCGATCCCGTCCGGGCGGGCGTGCCCGTGCTGCTTCCGCTGGTCGGCGTGGCTCCGGAGGCCCTGCCCGAGGGGACCCGTACGGCGGCGCTCGCCCAGGCCGAGCCCGGCAAGGTGACCGGCACGGCCTGGCAGGACTTCACCCGCGGCGGGGGCGGCACGACGAACGCGGTGGACCCCGCCGAGTCGGCCTTCGCCGGGATGCGGGTCGAGGCGGTCAAGGACGGCAAGGTGGTGGACTCGGCCAGGGCCCGCGCCGACGGCACCTTCAGCCTGTCCGAACGGGCCGACGGGGCGCGGCTGCGGCTGCCGGCGGAGAACTTCCGGGAGGCGTACGGCGGGGTGGAGTGGCTGGGCCCGAGCCTGGTGACCCCGGCCGTCATCGGGGCGTACGTATGGATGTGGGCCGGTTTCGCGATGGTGCTGATCGGCGCCGGCCTGGCCTCCGTACCGCGTGAGCTGCTGGAAGCGGCGCGCGTGGACGGGGCGAACGAGTGGCAGGTGTTCCGCCGGATCACCATCCCGCTGCTCGCGCCCGTACTGGTGGTCGTCCTCGTCACCCTCGTCATCAACGTGATGAAGATCTTCGACCTCGTCTTCGTGATCGCGCCGGGCGCGGTCCAGGACGACGCGAACGTCCTCGCGCTCCAGCTGTACCGGACCTCTTTCGGCGCGGACGCCGATCCCGGCCTGGGCAGTGCCATCGCCGTGCTGCTGCTGGTGCTGGTGGTCCCGGTGATGCTGGTGAACATCCGCAGGCTGCGGAAGGAGCGGTCCCGATGAGCGCCCCCACCAAGGTCCGGCCCCAGGCCCCGGGCCCGGCCCCGGCGACGCCCGGCGGCCGCGCCGGACGGCTCGCGGCCCGCGCCGCGGGCGGAGCCACCCGCGTCTTCCTGCTGCTGGCCGCCCTGTTCTGGCTGCTGCCCACGCTCGGCCTTCTCATCTCCTCCTTCCTCTCCCCCACCGGCCTCAACGAGGGCGGCTGGTGGCAGGTGCTGACCGCGCCCTCGCGGCTGACGGCCGACAACTACGAGCGGCTGCTGGCCAACGACACGATCACCGGTTCCCTGCTGAACACGGTCGCGATCGCCGTCCCGGCGACCGCGCTCGTGCTCGTCCTGGGCGCCTTCGCCGGATACGCCTTCGCCTGGCTGGAGTTCCCGGGCCGGGACTGGCTCTTCCTGCTCGTGGTGGGGCTGCTCGTGGTCCCCGTGCAGGTGGCGCTCATTCCCGTCTCCGAACTCTTCGGTTCCATCGGGCTGTTCGAGACCACCGCCGGTGTGGTGCTGTTCCACGTCGCCTTCGGGCTGCCCTTCGCCGTGTTCCTCCTGCGCAACTTCTTCGCGGAGATCCCGCGCGAGCTGCTGGAGGCGGCCCGCCTCGACGGGGCGGGTGAGCTGCGCCTGTTCGCGCGGGTGGTGCTGCCGCTGGGCGGTCCGGCGATCGCCTCGCTCGGCATCTTCCAGTTCCTGTGGGTGTGGAACGACATGCTGGTGGCGCTCGTCTTCGCGGATTCGGCGAACCCGCCGATCACGGTCGCGCTCCAGCAGCAGGTACGGCAGTTCGGGAACAACATCGACGTGCTGGCGCCCGGTGCGTTCCTGTCGATGGTGGTGCCGCTGGTGGTCTTCTTCGCCTTCCAGCGGCAGTTCGTCACGGGGGTGATGGCCGGCGCGGTCAAATGACGCCGCCCCGCGCGGGGCCCGGCGCGGCGGGGCCCGCGCCGGGCCCCGCCGTCATCGTCTGCCGACCCCGTTGACGTGCGGCGTTGACGCTGCGTAACCCGAATGCCGCACCCCGCGTAACCCGATCACCACGCCGGGGGTTCCTGGGCCATGTCCCGCCTGCCGACCTCTGGATGTGCCGTGCCCCGGTTCAGCGTCATCGTGCCCGCATACAAGGTCCAGGCGTACCTCCAGGAGAGTCTGGACTCGGTCCTCGGCCAGTCCTGCCCGGATCTGGAACTGATCGCGGTGGACGACGCCTCGCCGGACGCCTGCGGTTCGATCCTCGACGAGTACGCGGCCCTGGACCCCCGCGTCACCGCCGTGCACCTGGCCCACCACCTCGGCCCGGGCCCGGCCCGCAACGCGGCCCTCGCCCGGGCCACCGGCGATTACCTCGTCTTCCTCGACGGCGACGACACCCTCGCCCCGGGCGCCCTCCAGGCCATCACGGACCGGCTGAAGGCCACCGGCTCGCCGGACGTCCTGGTCTACGACTACGCGCGCACCTCCTGGACGGGGGAACCGGTGCGCGACCGCCTCGCGCACCAGCTGTCGGAGGAGGGCCCGGCCAGCTTCCGGCTCACCGACCGCCCGGCCCTGCTCGGCCTGGGGACCGCGGTGTGGAACAAGGCGTACCGCCGCGAGTACGTGGAGCGCGAGCAGCTCACCTTCCCGCCGGGGTTCTACGAGGACATCCCCTGGACCTACCCGGCGCTGCTCGCCGCCGAGTCCGTCGCCGTCCTGGACCGGGTCTGCCTCTACTCCCGCCGGCGCCGCACGGGCTCGGTCCTGACCACCTCCAGCCGGCGCCACCTCGACATCCTCGACCAGTACGACCGGGTCTTCGGCTACCTCGCCGGGCGCCCCGAGCTGGAGCGCTGGCGCCCCACCGTGCACCGCGGGATGGCCGGGCGGTTCTGCGCCCTGTACGCCGACCCGCGCCGCCTCCCCCGCTCCAGCCGCGCCGAGTTCTTCCGGTGGGCCTCGGCCCTGCTGCGCCGCCACCGGGCGCCCGGCGGCGGGGGCGCGCTGCCGCTGTCGCTGTCCCGGACCGACCGCGTGCGGCACGCCCTGATGCGGCTGGGCGCCCGGCGGACCTACCGGCTGCTGTCCGTGCTGCGGACGGGGGCGCTGGCGGTGGGCCGCGGCTCGGCGGCCGCCCGGCGCGGCCAGCGCGAGGCCTGGCTGCGCCTGCACTACCGGATCCAGCGCCTGCTGCCGCTGCGCCCGGAGCTGGCCGTCTTCTCCGCCTACTGGCACGGCGGTTACGCCTGCAACCCGGCCGCGATCGAGGCGAAGCTGCGGGAGCTGGCGCCGCGGATGCGCACGGCGTGGATCTGCGATCCGGCGCACGCCTCGACGCTTCCCCCGCAGACGGTGGCCCTGCGGCCCGGCTCGGCCGCGTACTGGACCGCCCTCGCCCGGGCCGCATACCTGGTCACCAACGTCAACTTCGACCGCACCCTGGTCAAGCGCCCCGGCCAGATCATGGTCCAGACCCAGCACGGCACCCCGCTCAAGCGCGTCGGCCTCGACCTCCAGGACCGCCCGGCGGCCGCCCCGACGACGGACTTCGCGGGCCTGCTGCGCGGCGCCGACCAGTGGGACTTCCTGCTCTCCTCGAACCGCCACTCCACGCTGGTGTGGGAGAAGGCCGTCCCTTCCTCCTACACGACGCTGGAGTACGGCTATCCGCGCAACGACCTCTTCCACCGGGCGGGCCGGGCCGAGGTGCTGGAACTGCGCGAACGCCTGGGCATCCCGCCCGGCTCCACGGCGATCCTGTACGCCCCCACCCACCGCGACTACCGGCGCAGCCGTCCCGAACACCTGGACTTCGAGCGGGTCCTGCGCGATCTGGGCCCCCGCTTCGTCCTCCTGGCCCGCGCCCACCTCACGTACGCGGACAGCGGGTGGACGCCCGGGGCCCATCCCCGCCTGATCGACGTCTCCTCGTACCCGTCGGTGGAGGAAGTGTGCCTGGCCTCGGACGCGTTGGTGACGGACTACTCGTCCCTGATGTTCGACTACGCGGCGCTGGACCGGCCGATCGTCATCCACGCGGACGACTGGGAGGCCTACGAGGCCGCCCGCGGTACCTACTTCGACCTGCGCTCCTTCCCGCCGGGCGCGATCGCGCGGACCGAGGACGAACTGGTGGACATCTTCGCCACGGGCCACTGGCAGGGATCCCGCTCCGCCCAGCTCCGGGCGGCGTTCCGGGCACGTTTCTGCCCGTACGAGGACGGGCACGCGGCGGAGCGTGTGGTCCGCCGCGTCTTCCTCGGGCAGCCGGTGCCGCTCCCCTCGCTCACGCCGCTGGAGGACCGGCGCCCCGCCCCTTCGGCCCAGGCCGCCGCGCCCGCCCCTGCCGTCGCCCCCGAAGCGGGCTTGGCCGAGCTGACGTCGGGCCTCTGGCCGTAGCGCGTGCCGCCGGGTGGCACGGGCCGGGCGGGGGCTTCGCGGGGGTCAGCCGGCGCACGGGCCGGGCGGGGGCTTCGCGGGGGTCAGCCGGCGCGCAGGCCCGCGACCACCGAGCGGGCCAGATCGTCCAGGTACTCCCCCGATACGGCGTCCCGCACCACCACCTGCCGCCAGTACAGCGGCCCGATCGCCAGATCGAGCGCCCGCTCGGGATCCGCGCCCCCCGCCAACTCGCCCCGGGCCACCGCGTCCGCGACGATTCCCTGAGCCATCCGCCGCTGCCCGTCCAGGACCGCGCCCCGGACCGCCTGCGCGATCTCCGGATTCCGCGCCGCCTCGACGAGCAGGTCGGGGATCACCGCGGATGCCACCGGGTGCCGCAGCACGTGTGACATGACCTCCAGCAGCGCCCGTACGTCCCCGTACAGCGAGCCGGTGGCGGGCACCGGCAGGCCGTCCGCCGCGAAGGCGCCCACCAGGTCCAGCACCAGGTGCAGCTTCGACTTCCACCGCCGGTACACCGCGGTCTTGCCCACGCCGGCCCGCCGGGCGATCCCCTCGATCGACATCCGGGAGAAGCCGACGGCGGCCAGTTCCTCCACCACCGCGCCGCGGATCGCCTCGGTGACGTCCTCGCGCAGGACGGCGGCTCCCGCCGGGGCGCGGCGGGCCGGTGCGGGGACGGGGGGTTCGGCGGGGGCGGGGTCCTTGGTCATGCCCAGAGCATAGCGGCGCACGCCAACGCCCCTCCGTCACGACGATACGGTTGCGTTCCGACGCCAGCGGTCCTACTCTCGCCGTAGCGACGATACGGCCCCGTCCCATAGTCAGCGCAGCCCTTGACCCCGGCGAAAGCGACCCCTGTGACCACCGCGACCACACCCGCCCGCCACGAGCCGACCGGACCGCCTCAGCTCCGAGGGCAGCGCCCACCGAGCGCGGCGGAACTCGCCGCCGCCCACGGCCTGACCGTCAGCGGAGCCCGCCCCACTCTCCCCCGCTACATCCGGCAGCTCTGGGCGCGCCGCCACTTCGTGACCGCGTACGCGAGCGCCCGCCTGCAGGCGACGTACAGCACGGCCCGGCTCGGCCAGCTCTGGCACCTGGTGACCCCGCTGCTCAACGCCGCCGTGTACTTCTTCATCTTCGGGATCGTGATGCGCGCCAGCCACGGCGTGCCCGACTACGTGCCGTTCCTGATCACCGGCGTCTTCGTCTGGGACTTCATCGGCAGCTCCATCAATGCCGGCACCCGCTCCGTGCACAGCAACCTGGGCCTGGTCCGGGCCCTGCACTTCCCCCGCGCCAGCCTGCCGCTTTCCGCCGTCGTCCAGCTCTTCCAGCAGCTGCTGATCACCATGGGCGCGCTGGCCGTCCTGCTGTGCGCCTTCGGCCAGACCCCCGGCCCGTCCTGGCTGCTCGCCCTCCCCACCCTGCTGCTGATGGCCGTCTTCGCCGCCGGCTGCGCCATGGTCCTGGCCCGCATCGGCAGCAAGAGCCCGGACGTCAGCCAGCTGATGCCCTTCGTCCTGCGCACCTGGATGTACTCCTCCGGTGTCATGTGGTCCATCGACCAGATGCTGAAGACGGACCATCTGCCGCACTGGATGCTGCTGGTGCTCAAGACCAACCCGGCGGCCGTCTACATCGACCTGATGCGCTTCGCGCTGATCGACAGCTTCCAGGCCGCGTCCCTGCCCCACCACGTGTGGCCGATCGCCATCGGCTGGGCCGTCCTGGCCGGCGCCGGCGGCTTCGTCTACTTCTGGAAGTCCGAGGAGGAGTACGGCCGTGGCTGACACCACCGGGACCCGCGTCCCGACCGTGATCGCGGACGAGGTCCACGTGATCTACAAGGTCCACGGCAACGGCGCCCGCAAGGGCGGCGCCACCGCCGCCCTGAGCCGGATCTTCTCCCGCCGGCCCGCCCCCGGCATCCGCGAGGTGCACGCCGTCAAGGGCGTCAGCTTCACCGCCTACAAGGGCGAGGCCATCGGTCTCATCGGCTCCAACGGCTCGGGCAAATCCACCCTGTTGGCCGCCATCGCCGGACTCCAGCCAGTGGCCCGCGGCGCGATCTACTCGCACGGCCAGCCATCGCTTCTCGGCGTGAACGCCGCCCTGATGAACGATCTGACCGGCGAGCGCAATGTCGTCCTCGGCGGCCTGGCGATGGGGATGCCCAAGCGGCTGATCCGCGAGCGCTACCAGGACATCGTGGACTTCTCCGGCATCAACGAGAAGGGCGATTTCATTTCCCTGCCCATGCGTACGTACTCCTCCGGCATGGGCGCGCGGCTGCGCTTCTCCATCGCCGCCGCCAAGGACCACGACGTCCTGATGATCGACGAGGCCCTGGCCACCGGCGACGCCGCCTTCCAACGCCGCAGCCAGGCCCGCATCACGGAACTGCGCGAGCGCGCCGGCACCGTCTTCCTCGTCAGCCACGGCATCAACACGGTCCGCGAGACCTGCGACCGCGCGATCTGGCTGGAATCGGGCGTCCTGCGCATGGACGGCCCCGCGGCGGAGGTGTGCGCGGCGTACGAGGCCTTCACGAAGGCCTGATACACCCCCTCCACCGCCCCACCACCCGTACGGCAACGCCGAGGGCCCCGCCCCCCGCCCGGAAGGTGTTCCGGGCGGGGCGGGGCCCCAGGCCGCGCCGGCTCAGGCCGAGCGGGATCAGGCCGAGCGGATCAGGCCGAGCGGATCAGCCCGGCTGGTTCAGGCGTGCGAGCGCAGCAGCGAGCGCATCGTGCGCATCGCCACCGACAGGTTCGCCAGGTCGAAGTCGTCCGAGCCCCGGATCTCGTCCAGGGTCGTGCGGGCCCGCCCGATGATCGCCGCGTTCCGCTCCTCCCACGCCTTGAAGCGCTCTTCGGGAGTGGAGCTGCCGTTGCCCACCGACAGCACGTCCGCGGTCAGCGCCGCGTGGGCGGCGAACAGGTCCTCGCGGATGGAGGCGCGGGCCATCGACTGCCAGCGGTCGGCCCGCGGCAGCTCGATGATCCGGTCCATCAGCTGGGTGATGTCCAGGCGGTCGGCGAGGTCGTAGTACACCTCGGCGACATCCAGCGGACCCGCGCCGGTGCGGTCCGCGATGGCCACGATGTCGAGCGTCGGGAAGGCGGAGGAGAAGCCGGCGACCTTGGCCGCCAGTTCCTCCGGCACGCCCTCGCCGGTCAGCTCGTCCAGGATCGACCCGTACCACTCCAGGTCCGCGCCGCGCACCAGCTTGGGCAGCTCGGCCCAGACCCGCGTCACCCGCTCCTGGAAGAACTCGATGGTCTCGGTGATCTCCAGCGGCTGCGGCCGGTTGTTCAGCAGCCAGCGGGTACCGCGCTCGACCAGGCGCCGCGAGTGCAGCCGCACCCGGGTCTGGACGTCGGCGGCGACCTTGTTGTCGAGCGCTTCGACCGCGTCCCACACCTCGGCCAGACCGAAGATCTCGCGGGCCGCGAGCTGCGCCCGGACGACCTCCTCCTGGGAGGCCCCGGTCTCCTCGCGCAGCCGGTGCAGGAAGGTCGAACCACCCGTGTTGACGGTGTCGTTGACCAGCACCGTGGTGATGATCTCGCGGCGCAGCGCGTGCGCGTCGATCTGCTCCGGGAAGCGCTCCCGCAGGGCGGCCGGGAAGTACGCGTGCAGCAGGCGGCGCAGGTACGGGTCGTCCGGCAGATCGGTGGCGATGAGCTCGCTGGCCACCGTGATCTTGGTGTAAGCGAACAGAACGGCCAGTTCCGGCTGGGTCAGGCCCCTGCCGGAGTTCAGCAGCTCGCGGATCTGCCGGTCGGTGGGCAGGAACTCCAGCGCGCGGTCCAGCAGCCCCTCGCGGGCGAGGCGGCGCATGAAGCGCTGCTGGGCGTGGAGCAGGCTGGGCGCCTGGGCCGCGCCGTTGGCGAGGGCCACGTTCTGCGCGTAGTTGTTGCGCAGCACCAGCTGCCCGACCTCGTCGGTCATCTCGGCGAGCAGCTTGTTGCGCTGCTTGACGGTCATATCCCCGTCGGTGACCAGCGCGTTCAGCAGGATCTTGATGTTCACCTCGTGGTCGGAGGTGTCCACGCCGGCGCTGTTGTCGATGGCGTCGGTGTTGACCTTGCCGCCTTCGCCGCCGGCGCCGGTGCGGGCGAATTCGATCCGGCCGAGCTGGGTCAGCCCCAGGTTGCCGCCCTCGCCGATCACCTTGGCCCGTACCTCGGAGCCGTTGACGCGGATGGCGTCGTTGGCCTTGTCGCCCACGTCCGCGTGGGTCTCGGCCGTCGCCTTGACGTAGGTGCCGATGCCGCCGTTCCACAGCAGGTCCACGGGGGCCCGCAGGATGGACTGCATCAGCTCGGCCGGCGTCATCTTCGTGACGCCCGCCTCGATGCCGAGGGCCGCGCGGATGTGCGCGTTGACCGGGATGGCCTTCGCCGTACGGGGGTGGACGCCGCCGCCCGCGGAGAGCAGCGCGGTGTCGTAGTCGGCCCACGAGGAGCGCGGCAGCTCGAACAGCCGGCGACGCTCCGCGTACGAGGTGGCCGCGTCCGGGTTCGGGTCGATGAAGATGTGCCGGTGGTCGAAGGCGGCGACCAGGCGGATGTGCTCGGAGAGCAGCATGCCGTTGCCGAAGACGTCGCCGGACATGTCACCGACGCCGACGACGGTGAAGTCCTGGGTCTGGGTGTCGTGGCCGAGCTCGCGGAAGTGCCGCTTGACGGACTCCCAGGCGCCCCGGGCGGTGATCCCCATGCCCTTGTGGTCGTAGCCGGCCGAGCCGCCGGAGGCGAAGGCGTCACCGAGCCAGAAGCCGTAGGACTCCGCGACGCCGTTGGCGATGTCGGAGAAGGTCGCGGTGCCCTTGTCGGCCGCGACGACGAGGTAGGTGTCGTCCTCGTCGTGACGGACCACGCCCGGCGGCGGTACGACCTCGCCGCCCACCATGTTGTCGGTGATGTCGAGCAGCGCCGAGATGAAGATCTTGTACGAGGCGATGCCCTCGGCGAGCCACGCGTCCCGGTCGACGGACGGGTCGGGCAGGCTCTTGGCGACGAAGCCGCCCTTGGCGCCGACCGGCACGATCACCGTGTTCTTCACCATCTGCGCCTTGACCAGGCCGAGGACCTCCGTACGGAAGTCCTCCCGCCGGTCGGACCAGCGCAGGCCGCCGCGGGCGACCTTGCCGAAGCGCAGGTGGACGCCCTCGACGCGCGGGGAGTACACCCAGATCTCGAAGGCGGGGCGGGGCGCCGGGAGGTCGGGGATGGCCTGCGGGTCGAACTTCATCGACACGTAGGAGTGCTGCTCGCCCGCCGAGTTCAGCTGGAAGAAGTTGGTCCGCAGGGTGGCCTTGATGAGGGTGAGGAAGGCGCGCAGGATGCGGTCCTCGTCCAGCGAGGCGACCTGGTCCAGGGCCCCGTCGAGCTCCTCCAGCACCGCGTCGACCAGCTCGCTGCCGGCCGCCTGGTGGCCGGGCGACATCCGGGCTTCGAAGAGCGAGACCAGCAGCCGGGTGGTGTGGACGTTGTTGCGGAGGGTGTCCTCCATGTAGTCCTGGCTGAAGGTGGAGCCGGCCTGGCGCAGGTACTTCGCGTACGCGCGCAGGACGACGGCCTGCCGCCAGGTCAGCCCGGCGCTCAGCACCAGGGCGTTGAAGTTGTCGTTCTCCGCCTCGCCCCGCCAGACGGCGGCGAAGGCCTCCTGGAAGCGCTCGCGGGCGTCATGGCCGAGGTAGGCGTCGCCGCCGCTCCCGGCGGATACGGGCATCCGCAGGCCGAAGTCGTAGATCCAGGCACTGGCCCGGTCGCTGCTCCGCAGCTCGTACGGGCGCTCGTCGGTGACCTCGACGCCCAGGCGCTGGAGGACCGGCAGCACGGCGGAGAGGGAGACCTGCTCGCCGGTGCGGTAGATCTTGAACCGGCGCTCACCGGGGGCCGCGCCGACCGGCTCGTACAGCGAGAGCGCGAACTCGCCCTCGCTGGCGGAGAGCCGCTCCAGGTGGCAGAGGTCGGCGACGGCGGCGCGGGGCGAGTGGTCGGCCTTGTAGCCCTCGGGGAAGGAGGTGCCGTAACGGCGCAGCAGCTCGGCGGCGCGCTCCTCTCCCAGCTCGGCGATGAGGGCCTCGGAGAAGCCGTCGGCCCAGGAACGGGCTGCTTCCACGAGGCGGGCTTCGATGCGCTCGACGTCGGCGTCGGTGAGGACGGGCAGCTCGGTCCCCTGCGGGACGCGGATGACGAAGTGGATGCGGGAGAGGATCGACTCGGTGTTCCAGGCAGTGAAGTCGACGCTGGTGCCGCCGAGCTCCTCCTTCAGGATGTCGATCAGCCGCAGCCGCACGCCGGTGGTGTAGCGGTCGCGCGGCAGGTAGACCAGCGCCGAGTAGTAGCGCCCGTACTCGTCCTGGCGCAGGTACAGCCGCAGCCTGCGGCGTTCCTGGAGGTAGAGCACGGAGGTGGCGATGGCCTGGAGCTGGTCGACGGGGGTCTGGAACAGCTCGTCGCGCGGGTAGGTCTCCAGGATCTGGAGCAGGTCGCGGCCGTCGTGGCTGCTCGGCGCGAAGCCGGCTCCCTCCAGGACCTCGGCCACCTTGCGGCGGATCACCGGGACCCGGCGCACCGACTCGGTGTACGCGGCGGAGGAGAACAGACCGAGGAAGCGGCGCTCGCCGACGACGTTGCCCTCGGCGTCGAACTTCTTCACTCCCACGTAGTCCAGGTACGAGGGGCGGTGCACGGTGGAACGGCTGTTGGCCTTGGTCAGCACCAGCAGGTGGTGCTCGCGGGCCTTGGCGCGGGCGTCGGCCGGGAGCCGGTTGAAGGACGGCGAGACGGGGTGGCCGTCCTCCTTGCCGCTGTGGTGCGGGTCGGAGCGCAGGATGCCGAGGCCCGTGCCGGGGACGGCGGACAGGGCGTCGCCGTCGACCAGGTTGTACTCGCGGTAGCCGAGGAAGGTGAAGTGGTCGTCGGCGAGCCAGCGCAGCAGCTCGCGGGCCTCTTCGAGCTCGTAGTCCCGCAGGTCGGGCGCGGCCGGCTCGTCGGGCAGGCTCTCGGCGATGCGCAGCGCGGTGTCGCGCATCTTCTCCCAGTCCTCGACGGACTCGCGTACGTCGGACAGGACGCGGCGCAGGTCGACGGTGATCTGGTTGAGGTCGGCGCGGTCGGTCTCGCGGTCGATCTCGACGTGGATCCAGGACTCTACGAGGGAGTCGTGGGGGCGCTGGGTCCGGGGGCCGTGGGCGTCGCAGTCGGGGCCGAGGATCTCGATCAGCTTGCCGGTGACGTCACGGCGGACGACGACCTGCGGGTGGATCACGACGTGGATGCCGCGTCCCTGCCGGGACAGCTCGTTGGTCACGGAGTCCACGAGGAACGGCATGTCGTCGGTGACCACCTCGACCACGGAGTGGCTGGAGGTCCAGCCGTTCTCCTCGACGGTCGGGGTGTGCACGCGCACCTTCGCGGTGCCCTGCGGCCGGTTCTCGGCGATCCGGTAGTGGGAGAGCGCCGCCCCGTACACGTCGACCGGGTCCCGGTCCACGAGGTCCTCGGGGGCGGTGTGCAGGTAGTAGCGCTGGAGGTAGGAGAGCACGGCGTCCCGGTCGGGGCGCTCTTTCTGCTCGGACCCAGTCGGAAGTAGCCCCCCGGCCGGGCTGTGCTCAGCTACCCGGGCCGCCCGTGTGAGCAGCTCGGCCTTTGCTTCGTCCAGCTTGGTCTGCATGTCCCTGGCTCCTGTCGCGCGCCATTGCGTGACGTAGGTGGTGAGGAGGAATGACGTAGCGCCGCGAGGCGGGGTGTCCGGTCGTCATCGACGCTATGCCGTCTGAAGAGGCGGCCGGGACGGAATCAGCCATGATCGGCGCGAGGTCCCGGCAGCGGGGATCAGCGAAGGCCCGGGCACGTTCGTGCGCCGGGCGCGGGCCGGGGGCTTCAGTGCCCCCGAGGACTATCGCGCTGATCACGGGTCTAGGCTATATCGATCCACCCCCGGCCCGTCACGAGCCTTATGTGTACAAAACCGGGGGTGCAACTTTGACGTTATGCGCAGCGACGCGGCAGACCGTGCGTGCAAGTCGCTATTCGGCCAGCCGACGAGCTGTGAGTACGGCCTCTGCCAGGGTGTCGACCACCGGCACACCGGCTGATTCCAGACTGCGGCGGCTGTGCGAACCGCCCGTGTAGAGCACCGCCCGGGCGCCGACGTGGGCGGCGGCCACGGCGTCGTCCACCGCGTCCCCGATGAGCACCGTACGGCCGGCGCTCACGCCCGCGCCCTCCAGGGCTTCCAGGTGGCGTACGAGGTGCTCCGCCTTGGAGGTGTGGGAGGGCCCGTGCCGGCCGTCGACGCGCAGGAAGTGCCGGTGGATCCCGTGCGCCCGCACCAGCGGTACGAGCTTCTCATGGGGCGCGAGGGAGAGCAGGGACTGCGTGAGCCCGTCCCGCTCCCAGTCCTGGAGCAGTTCCAGGGCGCCCGCGGCGAGCGCGGCGTCGGCGGCGGAGAGCCAGTAGTGGCGGTGGAAGGTGGCGTCCATGAGCAGCCACTCCTCGTCGGTGGGCATCCTGCCCATGAGGCGCTCGTAGAACTTGGGCACCGGTACGACGTACAGGTCGCGGTAGGTCTCCAGAGTGATCGGCGCGAAGCCGAGCTCGGCGAAGGAGGCGTTGGTCGCGGCTATGACGGCGTCGATGTCGTGCAGGAGGGTTCCGTTCCAGTCCCAGACGATGTGCGTCACTTGAGCAACCCCGGGATCTCCTGCACCCCGAACCACAGCAGCTCGTGGTCCTCGGCGCCGTCGACGGTGAACCGCGCGTCCTCGTCCCCCGCGTCGGCGGCTTCGACGGCCCCGGCGGCGGCGGCCACGTCGGCCTCCGCGTCATCGGCGTCGACGTGCACGGCGGCGGCCTCGGTGAGCCGTACGGCCCGCCCGAGGGTCACCTGGCCGACCGCGGCCTCGTCGAGGGCTGGGGCGGCGGTGACGGCATCGTCTGCCACGTCGAGCGCCACGACGACCCGCTTGCGCGGGGCGTCCGCGTCCCGGGCGAGCATCCGCAGCGAGGCGGCGGCGGCCCGGCCCAGGGCCGCGTACTCCAGCTCCTCGATGTCCTGCGACACGTACCACTCGCGCAGCCCGGGGGTGACCGCGTAGGCGCGCAGCGGCGCGGGGCCCAGCTCGCCCGCCTTGTGCGCCTCGGCGAGCCCGGGGAGGGTCAGGGGGACGTACACGCGCATGGCCGGCTGCTTTCGGTAGTCGTCAAACGCCCTCAGGATACGACCGAAGCCCTCAGTACGGCGCCCCCCGTGCCCGACTCGTCCCGGGCGCCGGTCGGCCGCACCGAACGGGACGGTAAGCCCCCGCGCGACGGCCGGGCCCCGGGCGCACCGGCCGCACCTTGCGCCGCCGCCGTACGGGAGGGTGACCGCCCGTCCAGCGGAGTGACGGAGCCGTCCCCCTTCGGGTGCGGGGCCCGGGCACGCCCGCGTCCACCGCCGTCCCCGGACACGGGCCGCGCGGGGCCCTGGGTGGGGCGGCGCGCACTCGGATAGGTGAACCGGGGCCCGCCGGCCCCGGGCCCGGCGCTCGGTTGCCGAGCGTGTTCGGGCGGCCGTAGAAGAGCCCCATCAAGTTACCGCTCGGTACCGCTCCGGGCCCGGCCTGTACGGGGGCAGATCGCGATGGACACCACGACGCGCGTCACGATGACTGGCGACGGAAGCCGCCGCCGGCCCGGCGCGACGGCTCCTTCCCGGACCCGCCCCGCCGGGCGCCGCGACCCCCGGCGCCCGGGCGGCCCGGGCAGCCCGCCGCAGGCGGTACGGCGGGACCCGCAGGACTGGTTCGCCGAACGGCTGCTGGCCGTCGTCACCGGGCGCCGCCCCGTCCACTCGCTCCTCGGCCACACCATCGGCCCGGCCTACCAGCAGCTGGTCACGCTCGCCCCGGACCGCCCGCTGGGCGAGCGCCCCCGCCCCGTCATCCGCCAGTGCGGCCGTTTCACCCCCGGCCCGGGCGTCATCGAGGCCTTCGCCCGCATCGCCACGGGAGAACGCGTGACGGCGATGGCCTTCCGCCTGGAACAGGGCCAGGACCTCCGCTGGCGCTGCGCGGCAATCGAACTCCAGGGCCCCCGCCCCTGACAGCCCCGCCGAAGCCCTGCCAAGCCCCGCCGAAGCCCCCTTCAAGCCCCGCGACCGCCCGAGATCGGCGCCACCTCTCGCCCCGCCGAAGCCCTGCCCCCTTCAAACCCCGCCGGCGATTGAGGCGCGGGGTCCGGGCCAGAGCCCCGGCAGCCGGCCCGCACCACGCCCCACCGCCCGCACCACACCGCACCCCAACAACCCCCACCGCACCGGCACACAACGCGGCCGGGGCCGGACACCGTACGCGGTGTCCGGCCCCGGCCGACGGAAAACCCCAGCGGGGGCTACTTCTTGCGCCGCCGCGCCCCGGACGCCTTCTGCGCCTTGCGCCGCTCCGCCCGCGTCATCCCGTCACCGCCGGAGCCATCGGCCTCGAAGTCGCCCTCGACCACACCGCCCTCACCGTCGACCGTCGGCGCCGAGAAGTGCAGCCGGTCCGGACGCTGGGGAGCGTCCAGCCCCTTCGCCCGGATCTCCGGCCGAACCGCCACCGGCTCCTTCGTCAGCGACGGCGCCGCGTCCCGCACCGGAACCTCCTCGACCTGCTGCTCGACCTGGACCTCCAGGTTGAACAGGTAGCCGACGGACTCCTCCTTGATGCCTTCCTGCATGGCGTTGAACATGTCGAAGCCCTCGCGCTGGTACTCGACCAGCGGGTCCTTCTGGGCCATCGCCCGCAGACCGATGCCCTCCTGCAGGTAGTCCATCTCGTACAGGTGCTCACGCCACTTGCGGTCCAGGACCGACAGCACCACGCGCCGCTCCAGCTCGCGCATGACCTCCGAGCCGAGCGTCTTCTCGCGCGCCTCGTACTGCTCGTGGATGTCGTCCTTGACGGACTCCGCGATGAACTCGGCGGTGATGCCCGCGCGGTCGCCCGCCGCCTCCTCCAGCTCCTCGATGGTGACCTTCACCGGGTAGAGCTGCTTGAAGGCGCCCCACAGGCGCTCCAGGTCCCACTCCTCGGCGAAGCCCTCGACCGTCTCGGCCGCGATGTACGCGTCGATCGTGTCGTCCATCATGTGGCGCACCTGCTCCTGCAGGTCCTCGCCCTCCAGGACCCGGCGGCGCTCGCGGTAGATGACCTCACGCTGGTTGTTGAGGACCTCGTCGTACTTCAGGACGTTCTTGCGCGTCTCGAAGTTCTGGGTCTCGACCTGCGACTGGGCCGATGCGATCGCCCGCGTCACCATCTTGTTCTCGATCGGCACGTCGTCCGGCACGTTCGCCATCGCCATGACGCGCTCGACCATCTGCGCCTTGAACAGCCGCATCAGGTCGTCGCCCAGCGACAGGTAGAAGCGGGACTCGCCCGGGTCGCCCTGTCGGCCGGAGCGGCCGCGCAGCTGGTTGTCGATACGGCGCGACTCGTGGCGCTCGGTGCCCAGGACATACAGCCCGCCGAGCTCCTTGACCTCCTCGAACTCCGCCTTCACGACCGCCTCGGCACGCCTGAGCGCCTCGGGAAGGGCGTGCGCCCACTCCTCGATGTGCTCCTCCGGGTCGAGGCCGCGCTGGCGCAGCTCGGCCTCGGCGAGGTCGTCCGGGTTGCCGCCGAGCTTGATGTCGGTACCGCGGCCGGCCATGTTCGTGGCGACGGTGACCGCGCCGCGGCGGCCGGCCTGGGCGACGATCGTCGCCTCACGGTCGTGCTGCTTGGCGTTGAGCACCTCGTGCGGAATGCCGCGCTTGGAGAGCTGCTGGGAGAGGTACTCCGACTTCTCGACCGACGTCGTACCGACGAGGATCGGCTGGCCCTTCTCGTGCTTCTCCGCGATGTCGTCCACGACGGCGGCGAACTTCGCGACCTCGGTCCGGTAGATCAGGTCCGGCTGGTCCTTGCGGACCATGTCCCGGTTGGTGGGGATCGGGACGACACCGAGCTTGTAGATCTGGTGGAACTCGGCCGCCTCGGTCATGGCCGTACCGGTCATGCCCGACAGCTTCGAGTAGAGGCGGAAGAAGTTCTGCAGGGTGATCGTGGCGAGGGTCTGGTTCTCGTCCTTGATGTCCACCCCTTCCTTCGCCTCGATCGCCTGGTGCATGCCCTCGTTGTAGCGGCGGCCGGCGAGGATACGGCCGGTGTGCTCGTCCACGATCATGACTTCGCCGTCGATGACGACGTAGTCCTTGTCGGCCTTGAACAGTTCCTTCGCCTTGATGGCGTTGTTCAGGTAGCCGACGAGCGGGGTGTTCACCGACTCGTAGAGGTTCTCGATGCCGAGCCAGTCCTCGACCTTGGCGACACCGGACTCGTGGATGGCGACGGTGCGCTTCTTCTCGTCGACCTCGTAGTCGCCGGTCTCCTCGATGCCCTTGAGGGGCTGGCCGGGCTCGCCGCGGGTGAGGCGGGTCACCAGCTTCGCGAAGTCGCCGTACCACTTCGTGGCCTGGTCGGCCGGGCCGGAGATGATCAGCGGGGTACGGGCCTCGTCGACGAGGATGGAGTCGACCTCGTCCACCACGGCGAAGTTGTGGCCGCGCTGGACGAGCTCGTCCTTGGACCAGGCCATGTTGTCGCGCAGGTAGTCGAAGCCGAACTCGTTGTTCGTGCCGTAGGTGATGTCGCAGTTGTACTGCTCGCGGCGCTGCGCCGGCGACATGTTCGCCAGGATGCAGCCGACCTCCAGGCCGAGGAACTTGTGCACCCGGCCCATCAGCTCGGAGTCGCGCTCGGCGAGGTAGTCGTTCACCGTGATCAGGTGGACGCCCTTGTCCGACAGCGCGTTCAGGTACGCGGGCAGGGTGCCGACGAGGGTCTTGCCCTCACCGGTCTTCATCTCGGCGACATAGCCGAGGTGCAGCGCCGCGCCACCCATGATCTGGACGTCGTAGTGGCGCTGGCCGAGAACGCGCTTGGCGGCCTCGCGGACGGTCGCGAAGGCCTCGGGCAGCAGGTCGTCCAGGCTCTCGCCGTCCTGGAAACGCTGCTTGTACTCGTCCGTGAGCGCCCGCAACTCGGCGTCGGAGAGGTTGACGAAGTCCTCTTCGATGGAGTTGACCTGGTCCGCGATGCGGTGCAGTTTGCGCAGGATCTTGCCTTCGCCTGCACGCATGAGCTTGTTGAAGACGGACACCGAGGTTTGTCTCCTTGCCGGTCGGGCCTGGGCACTGTGTACGTACACGGGCACGGCAGGTGGGCCCCACCGCAACGGCCATCGTAAGCGAGGACGCGGTCGCGTCGGGAGGTCCGCCGTATCCGCAGGGCGGCTGGCACCCGGATTGAGAACGTACGGGGGACAGGGAAGGTGCCGTGTCCCCCGGGAGTTTCCCGAAAACTGTTCGCCGGGGGGAGGGGGAGGACACCAGAATTCGTTCATGGAGCCCATCACACTGCGCACGTCCCGGCTGGAATTGCGGCCTTTCGCCCCCGGGGATGAGGACGAGGTCTACGCGGCCGCCCAGGACCCGGACATCCAGCGCTGGACCATGGTCCCCTCCCCTTACGAGCGCGAGCACGCGCACGGCTTCGTGAACGAGATCGTTCCGGACGGCTGGCGCCGGGACACGGGCTACAGCTTCGCCGTCCGCCTCGGCGCCGGGGGCCCGCTGGTCGCGGCCGTCGGCGTCCACGTGCGCGGGGAGGACGCGCACGAGATCGGCTACTGGGCGGCCAAGGAGCACCGGGGGCGCGGATACACGACCGAGGCCGTCGGCGCCGTCGCCCGCTGGGCCTTCACCGAGCTGGACGCCGTACGACTGGAGTGGCGGGCCGAGGTCGGCAACGACGGCTCCCGGGCCGTCGCTCGGAAGGCCGGGTTCCGCATCGAGGGCACCCTGCGCGCCGGGCTGCGCACGCGCGGCACCGCACGCGACTGCTGGGTGGGCGCCCTGCTCCCCTCGGACCTCGGACTGGCGCCCGCCCTGCCGTACCTCCCCGCACGGATCCCGTCCGACGGGGCTGTCAGTGACCCCGCCTAGGCTGCGGACATGACCTCGATCCCGCTCTCGCTCTCCGCCGACGAAGCGCGCCGCATCGCCCTGCGCGCCCAGGGCTTCCTCGGGGCGCCCGACCGGCGTGGCGGGGTCCGGGGCATGCTGCGCCACCTGGGCGCCGTGCAGCTGGACACGATCTCGGTCCTGGCGCGGTCGCACGAGCTCGTCGCGTACGCGCGCCTCGGCGCGGTGGAGCGCAAGGCGGTGGAAGCGGCGTACTGGTCCGGACACCACGCCTTCGAGTACTGGTCGCACGCGGCCTGCATCCTGCCCGTGGAGGAGTGGCCGCACTTCGCCTTCCGCAGCCGGGCCCGCCGCGCGCGCGGCCACCGCTGGCACGTCCTGCGGGACAAGGAGCGCTCGACCAAGGCGGTCCTGGACCGCCTCAAGGCCGAGGGTCCGCTGACCTCCACCGAGCTCGGCGGCGCCAAGAACGGCGGAGAGTGGTTCGACTGGTCCGAGACCAAGATCGCGGTGGAGTGGCTGCTCGACACCGGCGAGGTGGTGTGCGGTGAGCGGCGCGGCTGGAAGCGCGTCTACGACCTCCCCGAGCGCGCCGTCCCGGACGCCCTGCTCCATGACGACCTGGACGACCGCGAGTGCCTGCGCCGCCTGGTCGCGCTCGCCGGTAAGTCGCTGGGCGTCGGCACCCGCGCCGACATCGCCGACTACCACCGCCTCAAGGGGGATCAGGTCGACGCGGTGATCGCGGACTCCGGACTGGTCCCGGTGAAGGTCGAGGGCTGGGGGCGCGATCGCCGCCGGGGAGCGGCGGCGTGGGCGGACCCGGCGGCGCTGGCGACGGCCCCCCGCGGCCGTCACCGCACGACGCTGCTCTCTCCGTTCGACTCCTTGGTCTGGGACCGGCCCCGCACCGAGCGGATCTTCGGTTTCACCCACCGTCTGGAGGCGTACGTCCCCAAGCCGAAGCGGATCCACGGCTACTTCGCGATGCCGCTGCTGGCGGGCGGGCGGCTCCAGGGCCGCGTCGACCCGGGCCGCGAGGGGGCCGTCCTGGTCGCGCGCCAGCTCTCGCTGGAGACGCCCAAGGCGGCCGCCGCCATGGCGCAGGCCCTGTGGGAGGCCGCGCGGTGGGTGGGGTGCGAGGAGGTACGCGTCGAGCGGGCGCGGAGCGCTCAGGAGGCGGCGGCCGTCACCGCCGAGCTCGCCGCGCGGCGCCCGTAACGGCGTGCCGGTACGGGCGGCCCGCTAAGCCGGCCTGTCCCGTCCGGGACACGGGTCAGCGGATTTCGAGGATCTTCTCCCGCATCGCGTAGACCACGGCCTCCATCCGGGAGTGCAGCTGCAGCTTCTCCAGGATGTTGCGGACGTGGTTCTTCACCGTGTTCTCGGAGATGAACAACTCCTTCGCGATGTCACGGTTGTTCATGCCCGTGGCCACCAGCTTCAGGACCTCCAGCTCCCGGTCGGTCAGCCTGGGCGCCGGCAGGAGCCGGCGCTCGTCGGTCCGCTGGATCATCGACTTGAACTCGGTGAGCAGTTTCGACGCCATAGACGGGCTGATCTGCGACTGCCCGTCCGCGACGGCCCGGATCGCCGTGGCCACCTCGTCCGTCGAGATCTCCTTCAGGAGGTACCCGGTCGCACCCGCCTTGATCGCGTCGTAGAGGTCCGCCTCCTCGTCGCTGATCGTCAGCATGATGATCTTCGCGGAAGGCGCCACTTCCTTGATCGACGTGCACGCCTCGATCCCGCCGCGCCTGGGCATCCGTACGTCCATCAGCACGATGTCCGGCAGCAGGTCGGCCGCCTTGTCCACGGCCTCCGCGCCGTCACCCGCCTCACCCACGACCTGGATGTCCTCCTCCTGCGCGAGGACGATCTCCAGGCCCCGCCGGAAGAGCGCGTGGTCGTCGACCACGAGGACCCGGATGGGCTCCCCGCCCGACGAGCCGGGGGCCTGCTCCGCGCGGTCCGCCTCACGGGCCGCCTCGCGGCAGCCCGCACCGTCGTCACCGCGCACCGGCCCGAAGCCGTCGGCCATGGTTCCTCCCCCTGCATGTGCTGAGCTGCTGGGCCAACCGGACGCGTACGGCCGCCGATTGACTGCCCGCCATGATTCCATGCCCGCACCACCGGGCGGGGCCGGCGACGGCCACCTGGCTCATACCCGTCATACAGGAGCCCCTGCGGAACGCCTCGGCGTCCCGCAGGGGCAACGAATGGTGTGCTCAGCCGCCGAGCGCGCCGCCGGCGCCCGCGCCGGACTCGTCCGAGCTCGAAGCGCCGTCGGGGTTCAGGTGGATGATGCCGTAGTCGTACGCATGACGTCGGTAGACGACGCTGGGCATCTTGGTGTCCGAGTCGACGAACAGATAGAAGTCGTGACCGACCAGCTCCATCTCGTACAGAGCCTGGTCGAGCGACATGGGCGCGGCCGAGTGGGTCTTCTCGCGAACGATGAGCGGGCCTTCGCCCTGTACCTCCAGCGATCCGATCCGGGTGGTCGGGACCGCGTCCGCCTGCTCCTCGCCGACCGGCTCGCCGCTCCCGTTCAGACGCGCGGCGTCCGGGACCACATCGGCGACCTCCGCGGCCGACAGCCGGCCGCTGCCGCGGCGGGTGTAGCGCTTGTCGTGCTGCTTGCGCAGCCGGGCCTCCAGCTTGTCCTGAGCCAGGTCGAGCGCCGCATACGGATCGGCGGCCGCCGCCTCGGCACGGATCACCGGACCCCGCGAATGCAGAGTGATCTCCACACGGTCGGAACGGTCGGCCTGCCGCGGGTTGTGTTCCTTGGACACCTCGACGTCCAAGCTGATCACCTTGGCGTCGAGCTTCTGGATCCGCTCCGGATTCAGCTTCTCGGCCACGTGCTTGCGGAACCGGTCGGGCACTTCGGTCTTACGGCCCTTGACGACGATGTCCACGCAGAACTCCGTTCCCGGATAGCTCCGCCTACGGGGCGAAGCGTCTCCCTTTCGCACCAGGCCCCGGTGAGCACCGGAGCCTCGGACTGGCGACTTCCACCTCCTCCTCCCCCATCGGCGAGATCCGTATCCCACCGACTTCGGAGACGAGCGACAGCCTCCTGACGAAGATTCCCGAAACGTGCGATCCGATCCGTGGGGCGCGAGGTTCGCCAGTCCTCACCACCGAACATATCTCTCTATGCCCGCTGTCGGCACCCGCTACCGGACCGTATCTCCGTTCAGTTGTCTCTTCCGTCTTATCACTGCAACGATCCGCCTTCCCCGCCGGTTCCAAATCTATTCGGGCGAATTTCGCCCCGCGGCAGTCGCCGGCCGGGTTCGCTCGAAGGAGTCCGCCGGCGCGGCCACCACCGCCGCCCGCAGGACGGGCCCCGGCACGGTCCTCGACGCGGATCCCTGTGTCCGCCCCGGGAGCGACCCGCGCCCCAGACCGGCCGCCCGCACCGCCCGGGCCGCTTCCGCCAGCGTCGCTCCGGTGGTGATCAGGTCGTCCACGAGCACGAGCGCGGCCCCGTCCGTCAGCCGCGCCGCGCCCCGGCACACCGCCAGCGCCCCCGCGAGGTTCTCCCGACGCTGCCGGGCCCCCAGGCCCGCCTGGTCGGCCACCGCCCGCCGCAGCCGCAGTACGGGCGCCACGCGCGCGGGAACGCCGGCCCGCCGCAGCCGCGCCGCGGCCGCCAGCGCGATCCTGCGCGCCGGATCGTGACCGCGCGCCCTGACCTGCCCGCGCGCCGAGGGGACGGGGATCAGCGCCACCTCCGCCGCGCTCGCCCCACGCCCGGCCCCGGCGCCGCTTGCGGCGCAGGCGATCGCCGCCGCCAGCGCGCCGCCGAGCGCCCCGGCCAGCGGCAGCGCCCCGCGCTCCTTGTGCGCCAGCAGCACCGCCCGTACGCCGTCCCCGTACACGGCGGCGGCGTGCACCACCGGCAGGCCCTCGGGCGGAGGAGACGGCCGCACCCGGCCAGCGCCGGCCCCGCTCAGGGCGTCCCGGCAAGCGGCACACAGCAGCACCCGCGCGGCCCCGCAGCCGGCGCAGTCGACCGGCAGGACCAGCCCGGCGAGCTCCCCCCACCACCCCCGCATGGCTCCACTCTGCCGGGCCGGGCACAGGGCCGCCACCCCTGTGGACAACCGGCGAAACCGCTGCTCAGGCCGGGTAGGGCCCGGCTCAGCCCGGGTACACCGGCGCTCGGCCGCCCGGCGCCGCCGTACGCCACTGCGCCCCGGGCGGCAGCCACACGATGCCGTCGCCCTCCGAGTACCCGACCACCGGCGGTTCCGGTTTCGTCTCCTCCTCCGAGGCCGCGACCGCCACCGCCAGCAGCCCGCTCGCACCGGGCAGGCTCGCCGCGACCGTCGAGCCGTCCGCCAGCATGTAGCGGGCCTGGACCACCTCGCCGCTCTCCCGGCCCACCACCAGCAGCCGGCCGCGCGGCGCCCAGCTCATCGCGGTCACCTCCGCCATCTGCGGCGCCGCCGGGCGCAGCTCGCGCACCGACACCGCCGAGGTCTCCCCCTTGGCGGGCCGTTCGACGCGCCCGACGTACAGGTCCTTGCGGCTGCCGTCCCGCTGCACCAGCAGCGCGATCCGCACTCCGTCGGAAGAAGCCTTCAGCGAGGTGATCTGCCCGCCGTCGAGCCCGGCCACCTGCACCTTCTCCGGGGTGCCCGTCCCGCCGGGCACGCGCCACAAACCGGAATCCCGCTCGGCGATCCACAGGTCGCCCGCCGCGTCCCAGCTGGGCGCGGTCAGCAGGTCCGGCTTGTTGCCCTTGGCCGTCAGCACGGGCTGCGGCATGGCTCCGGGGGTCGCCAGCGGCACCACGTACAGCGCGTGCCCGTCCGCCGACACCACCGCCGCGCGCCGCTCGTCGTACGCCACGGCCGCCGAACCGACCTTGAAGGCGGCGTTCTCGGCCAGCGGCCCCGGCACCAGCTGGGGCCGGTACTGCTGCTCCTCGCTGGTGACGTCGAGTTCCATCCGGACGAGCCGGTCGTCCTTGTCGACGTAGTACTGGTAGTGCGGGCTCGGCACCCGGTTGGCGATCACGGCCGCCGCGGCCTCGGTCACCGCGCACAGGGACGTCTTGCCGTCGGCGCGCAGCAGTTCGACCCGCTCCAGCCGGGAGGCCGTCAGCTCCTTGACGGTGTGGAGCAGTTGGGTCGCCATCTTCTGGCACTGCGGCTGCGCGACGCTGCCCGCCTTGTCGTTGAGCGGGACGCGCAGGGTGTTCTGGCCGTCGTACGAGAGGGACTTGGTGCCCTCGCGCAGTTCCGTCCCGGTGGGGAAGCTGGACTCGACGACCGGGCCGAGCCAGTGGGACGGCCCGGCGAGCAGCGACTTCACCGCCTGCGTGGTGGGGTCCATGCGCGAGTCGGGGTCGCTTCGCTGACGCACGTAGACCGGGTCGGCGACGAGCGTGCCGCCCGCGAAGTAGTACTTGTTGACCGGCATGTAGATGCGCTGGAAGTCGGATTCGCTGAGCACGAGGCTGCTGGGCGGGGTCGCGATCCGCCAGTTCTTGTTGTCCACCTTGACCAGCTGGAGGAACTCCTTGTAGCCCCCGCCGCCCGGGTCCGGCTGGTACGCGCTGCGCTCGTCCACCGTCGCGAGCTTCTCGCCGGACACCTCCCAGCGGGGGCCCGACGGGTCCTTCTCGCCCTGTACGGAGCGCCGGCCGAGTCCGGCGGCGAGCACGGTGACGGCCCCGCCGGGCTTCCAGTTCTTCGCGGCCTCCTCGGTCAGGTACTTGCGGGCCGTCTCCAGCTGCGGGTCGTCGCTGGTCATGGCCTCCAGGAAGCCGTCGACGATCTCGGCCGGACTGGCCTTGTCGGCGGGCGGCACACTGAACACCCGGACCTGCGAGTCGACGCCGTGCGAGGCCCGCACCGGGCGGATCTCGCCGTGATCGGGCATGGAGGCGCAGCCGGCCACCAGGAGCGCGGCGGCGCCGAGGGCGCAGGCCCGCAGGCCGCCGAGCCGACGACTTCCCGCCCGCGCGGCCCCGGACCCAGCCCGCACGTCCCCGGGCCCAGCACCGGCCGCGGTCCGGCCGTGCGCCCGCACCCTCCCGCCGAGTTCGCTCCCGCCGGGTCCGCTCCCGCCGGGTCCGCTCCCGCCCCCCGCCCTCCCGGGTTCAGCGTCCATCAGGTGTGTCCTCCCGTGCTGCTGCTGGCTGCTCGGCCGGCCGGGCCACGACCCGGGCCCCGTTGCCCGGCAGAGCCGTCGGATCCGCCGGTACCGGCAGGGCTCCGGCCACCGCCGACCGCGGCGGTATCCGCGACCGGTCCGCGCCCTCCCCCGGCTGCGCGGGCCCCGCCGCGCCCGCGGCCTGGGCGGCGGCCCTGGCCCGGTTGGCCCGCGAGTCCTCGGGCTCCAGCGGGATCGGGGACCCCCGCAGCGGTTCGTCGGCGGTACGCGGCAGGGTGAGGCGGAACTGCGAACCCCCGCCCGGCTCGCCCCACGCCTGGAGCCAGCCCCCGTGCAGCCGCGCGTCCTCGACGGCGATGGACAGGCCGAGGCCGGTGCCGCCGGTGGTGCGGGCCCGCGCGGGATCCGCCCGCCAGAAGCGGTTGAAGACGCGGGTGGCCTCGCCGGGCTTGAGGCCCACCCCGTAGTCGCGGACGGCGACCGCGACGGCCCCGCCCGCGGAGGCGAGGCGTACCACCACGTCGCGGCCTTCGCCGTGCTCCACCGCGTTGACGACGAGGTTGCGCAGCACCCGCTCCACGCGCCGGGAGTCGGCCTCGGCGATGACGGGCTGGGTGTCGCCGAGGACGCGGATCCGAGTGCCCTTGTGCTCGGCGAGCGGCTCCGCCCCGTCGATGACGCGGCGTACGACCTCGCGCAGGTCGATCGGCTCCGCCTCCAGGGCGGCGGCGCCCGCGTCGAACCGGCTGATCTCCAGCAGGTCGGACAGCAGCGACTCGAACCGGTCGAGCTGCCCCGCGAGCAGTTCCGCCGAGCGCGCCGTGACCGGGTCGAAGTCGACCCGGGCGTCGTGGATGACGTCGGCGGCCATGCGTACCGTCGTGAGCGGGGTCCGCAGCTCGTGCGAGACGTCCGAGACGAACCGGCGCTGCATCCGCGACAGCTCCTCCAGCTGCTGGATCTTGTGCTGGAGGTTCTGCGCCATCTTGTTGAAGGCCTCGCCCAAGCGGGCGATGTCGTCCTCGCCGGTGACCTTCATCCGCTCCTGGAGCCGCCCGGCCGAGAGCCGCTCGGCGATCCCGGCGGCCATCCGCACCGGCGTCACGACCTGGCGTACGACGAGCCAGGCGATGGCGCCGAGCAGCACGACGACGAACAGGCCGGCGGTGGCGATGGTGACCTTGATCAGATTGAGGGACTCCTCCTCCTGCGTCAGCGGGAAGAGGTAGTACAAGTCGTACGGATCGCCGTTGATATCGCTCAGCCGCTGGCCGATGACCAGCGCGGGCTCGGGCGTCTTCTCCTCCGATCCGGCGGCGTAGCGGATCTCGGAGAAGGTCTTGAAGGTGCCGGTGGCGTGGTTGACGGACTGGCGCAGCTTCAGCGGGACGCTCGCCGTCGGATCGACGTCGCCGGAGGCGCGGGCGCCGCGCACGCCGTTCTTCTGCTCGCCGGGACCCGTCGGCTCCTCGCCGGTGCCGGCGCCGAGCGCCGCCACCTCGAAGGCGGTCTGGCCGCCACTGGCCAGTTGCTTGACCAGCGAGTTCATCCAGGTGCTGGCATCGTGGCCGACCTTGTTGTCGGTGGCGTCGGGCCCGTCCACGGCGGAGTGGGTGTTGGCCTTCTCCTGTGCGACCGCGAACCCTCCCGCGGCCTGGCTCTGCGCGGCCTCCTCCTTGGCTTCGAGGAGCCCCCTGCTGACCTGCGCGATGACGACGAAGCCCAGTGCGAGCACCACGGCCAGTGACATCAGCAGGGTGGCCGCGACCACGCGGAGCTGGATGTTGCGCCGCCACAGCCGGACAGCCGGAAGCAGCGGCCGGCGTACGAGGCGTACGAGCAGCCGCAGCACGGGGCCGCCGGGTGTTCCGTCCTGGAGCAGCCGGCCGCCCCGAAGCGTCCCCCAGCGGGAACCGCCCCGGGACTTGCCGGGCTTCATGTCAGCTCGGTCCTGCCTTGTAGCCCACACCGCGCACCGTCACGACGATCTCGGGGCGCTCCGGGTCCTTCTCCACCTTGGAGCGCAGGCGCTGTACGTGCACATTGACCAGGCGGGTGTCCGCCGCGTGCCGGTAGCCCCAGACCTGCTCCAGCAGCACCTCGCGGGTGAACACCTGCCAGGGCTTGCGCGCGAGGGCGACCAGCAGGTCGAACTCAAGCGGGGTCAGGGCGATGGAGGCACCGTCGCGTTTGACCGAGTGCCCGGCCACGTCGATGACGAGGTCACCGATGGCCAGCTGCTCGGGCGCCGGCTCCTCCGACCTGCGCAGACGGGCCCGGATACGGGCCACCAGCTCCTTCGGCTTGAACGGCTTGACGATGTAGTCGTCAGCCCCTGACTCCAGGCCCACGACCACGTCCACCGTGTCGCTCTTGGCCGTGAGCATGACGATCGGCACGCCGGACTCGGCCCTGATCAGCCTGCACACCTCTATGCCGTCCCGTCCGGGCAGCATGAGGTCGAGCAGCACCAGGTCCGGCTTCGCCTCCCGGAAGGCAGCAAGTGCCTTGTCACCGTCCGCTACGAACGACGGCTCAAAACCTTCTCCACGCAGCACAATGCCGAGCATCTCGGCCAGCGCGGTGTCGTCGTCGACGACAAGGACGCGTCCCTTCATGGTTGACATCATCCCATTAGCTAATCGTTACCTGGCGGTGAGCTGTCCCACAGCCAAAAGGGCTGGAAATCGCCCCTCGGACCTGCGTGGAGATCAGGTCGACCAGTCTGCCCCGGATCCGGGTGACAATTGAAGGTACGGGCTGCCGGGGATCCGGGGGGACGGCCGGTCCGTTCCATGAGGTCACGTGGCACGATGACAGCGATCAGCGCCCCCGCCGCAGCAAGGTGCACGTGAAGGAGTGACGATGAACGACTCTCCGGGCTGGGCTACGCCCGGACCCTCCCCGTCCGACGGCGAGCGGTCGGGGGCACCCGCCGACGAGCCGGGCTCCGCGCCCGCGCAGCCGCCGGCGCCCGCGCAGCCGCCGGCGCCCGCGCAGCCGCCCGCACCGGCCGCTCCGCCCGCCGGTCAGGGGAAGTGGTCCGCCGAGCAGCCTCCGCCCGGCCAGTGGTCGAGCCCCGGTACGCAGCCGCCCACCGCTCCCGCCCAGCCGGCCCCGCAGCAGCCCCAGGGCCCGGGCTGGGGCGCGTACGGCCAGCAGCCGGACGGACAGGCCGGGGCGCCGTACGGAAGCCCGTACGGCGGCCAGTACGGCTATCCCGGCGGCCCCGGCCAGTGGGGCAAGCCCCCGGCCGCCAAGCCCGGGGTGATCCCGCTGCGCCCCCTGGGCATGGGCGAGATCCTCGACGGCGCCGTCGCCACCATGCGGGCCCACTGGCGCTCGGTGCTGCCCATCACCCTCGTCGTGGCCACCGTCGTGCAAGTGATCAGCGTGCTCGTGCAGAAGTACGCGATGGGGGACCTCGCCCTCGCCCCGGATCCCGAGGCGAGCGTCGAGGAGACGATCAACACCCTCGGCACCAGCACCGCGCTCTCGATGGCGACCCTGTTCATCCAGGCCCTCGGGACCATCGTGGCCACCGCGATGCTCACCATGATCTTCAGCCGGGCGGTGCTCGGCACCGGCTCCTCCGTCTCCGACGCCTGGCGCGACGCGCGTCCGCAGCTGCTGCGCCTGATCGGCCTGACCCTGCTGCTGGGCCTCGGCGCCATCCTCCTCGTCACCGTGCTCATCCTGCCCGGCATCCTCGCCGGGGAGATCGGGATCGGCGTCCTCGGCGGCCTGGCCGCGATCCCGCTGTTCGCGTGGCTGTGGATCAAGTTCAGCCTGGCCTCCCCCGCGCTGATGCTGGAGAAGAGCACCGTCTTCACCTCCCTCGCCCGCTCCTCGAAGCTGGTCAAGGGCGCCTGGTGGCGCATCTTCGGCATCACGGCGCTGACCGGCATCATCACCGGCCTGGTCTCCGCGATCATCGTCTGGCCGCTGACCATCATCGGCATCGCCGTCTTCGGCGGCGGCTTCAGCGGCATCGAGGACGGCACCGCCGCCACCGCCTGGGGAGCGCTGATCCTCTCCGCCGTCGGCGTGACCATCGCCCAGACGATCACCATGCCGATGCAGTCCGGCGTCACGGTCCTGCTCTACGTCGACCAGCGCATCCGCCGCGAGGCCCTCGACCTGGAGCTCGCCCGGGCGGCGGGCGTCGAGAACTACGGCGCCAACACCGCCGCCGCACCGCCCTCCGGCGGGCCGGTCACCGGAGGCTGATGCAGCGATGATGAGCACGGGGGGCCTCATCACCCGATCCGCGGCGCTCCTGCCGAACGCGGAGACACCACCGGTGACGACACCGCGCGAACCGGCCCGCGAAGCGGCCCGGCGCGAACTGTCCGAGCCGAAGTACCACGAGAACGATCCGGGGCTGATCCAGCGCGCCCTGGACCGGTTCTGGGAATGGGTCACCGACCTCCTGGACCGCGCCTCCGGGGCGACACCCGGCGGCTGGCTCGGCCTTGTCGTGATCCTCCTCCTGGTCGTCCTGCTCATCGCCGCCCTGTGGTGGCGGCTCGGCTCCCCCCGCCGGGCCGCCACCGGCGCCGGCCTCCTCTTCGGCGGAGGCGTCCGCAGCGCCGCCGACCACCGCACGGCCGCCGACGCCCACGCCGACGCGGGCCGCTGGACCGAAGCCGTCCAGGAACGCATGCGCGCCGTCGTGCGTTCCCTGGAGGAGCGCACCCTCCTCGACCCGCGCCCCGGCCGCACCGCCGACGAGGCCGCGGCCGAAGCCGCGGTGTCCCTCCCGGACCACGCCGGGGAACTGCGCGCCGCCGCCCGCGCCTTCGACGACGTCACCTACGGCGGCCGCACGGGCGACGCCGACATGTACGGCCGCCTGCGCGCCCTCGACCTCACCCTGGCCCGCACGAAGCCGCTCCTGACGGGACCCTCCGCATGACCGGCCCCACCCCCGAACCCCCAACCACCCCGACCCCCGCCCTTCCGCCGGCAGGCACCCCGCAGGCAGCCGCCGAGGCGGCGCCTCCCGCCGGACGGTCCGGGCAGCCCACCGCTGCCGACGCCACGACTTCCCCCGCAGGGGCCCCGCAGCCCATCGCCGCCGACGCGGCGGCTGGCCCCGCAGGGCCTCCACAGGCGGCCGCCGCCCACCGCGGCTCCACCGCCGGACCGTGGTCCCGCCGGGCGAACGCCCACCATCCGGGCCCGCCCACCGGTGCCTCAGCGCGCCCGGCGTCCGAGCAGGCTTCGGGGCCCGCGCCGGACACCGGCGCGGCGCCGGGGACGCGCTGGACGTGGCGGCGGGCCCGGCGCGTGCTCACCCTCCTCGCCGTGCTCGCCGCAGGCGGACTCGTCGTCGCCGCCCTCAACTCCGGCACCCGCCACGGCTACCTCGACCCCCGCTCACCCGACCGCTCGGGCAGCATGGCCGTCACCGAGCTCCTCGAAGCGCGCGGCGTCACCACCCGCGTCGTCACCACCGCCCGCGAGGCCGCCGCCGCGGCCGGCCCCCGCACCACCCTCCTCATCACGGATCCCGACCGGCTCGGCGAAGCCCAGCGCCGCACCCTGCGCTCCGCCACCGAACCCTCCGGCGGCCGTACGGTGCTGCTCGCCCCCAGCGGCTTCAGCCTCCCCGACCTCGCCCCCGGCGTGCGGACCAGCGGCACCGGGCGCGAGGACGAACTCGCCCCGCACTGCGCCCTGCCCGCCGCCACCTCCGCCGGCCGCGCCGGCACGGGCAACGGCCTGCGCTACACCACCGCCGTGCAGGCAGCCACCGCCTGCTACCCCAGCGACGGCCACCCCACCCTCCTCGTCCTCCCCACGGGAACCACCGGCGACACCGTCCTCCTCGGCTCCGAGACGATCCTCCTCAACGAGCACCTCGCCGAAGAGGGCAACGCCTCCCTCGCCCTGCAACTCCTCGGCTCCCGCCCCGACCTCGTCTGGTACATGCCGTCCCTCGCGGACAGCGACCCGGACGGCGGCCCCGGCGGCGAGAAGAGCCTCCTGGAGCTCGTCCCCGCCGGCTGGTCCTGGGCCGTCCTCCAGCTCTTCATCGCCGCCGCCCTCGCCGCCTTCTGGCGCGCCCGCCGGCTCGGCCCCCTCGTCACGGAGAAACTGCCCGTCCTCATCCGCGCCTCCGAGGCCACCGAGGGCCGCGCCCGCCTCTACCGCAAGGCCGGCGCCCGCGACCGCGCCGCCACCGTGCTGCGAGCCGCCACCCGCGAACGCCTGGCCGCCCTGGTCGGCGTACCGCACACCCGGGCCCACGAGCCCACCGCACTGGTCCCCGCCGTCTCCGCCCGGCTCACGGGCGAGGCACGGGACCTGACCACCCTCCTCTTCGGCTCCACCCCTACCGACGACGCGGCACTCGTCGCGCTCGCCGACCACCTCGACGCCCTCGAAAGAGAGGTCCGTACGTCATGACGTACCCGGCCACCGAGTCCGCCGCCGCGGACAGCGCCCGCGCTTCCCTCGAAGCGCTCCGCACCGAGATCGGCAAGGCCGTGGTCGGTCAGGACTCCGCCGTCACCGGCCTCGTCGTCGCCCTCCTGTGCCGCGGCCACGTCCTGCTCGAAGGCGTCCCCGGCGTCGCGAAGACCCTCCTCGTGCGCGCGCTGGCCGCCGCCCTCGAACTCGACACCAAGCGCGTCCAGTTCACCCCCGACCTGATGCCGAGCGATGTCACCGGCTCGCTGGTCTACGACGCGCGCACCGCCGAGTTCTCCTTCCAGGACGGCCCGGTCTTCACCAACCTCCTCCTCGCGGACGAGATCAACCGGACCCCTCCCAAGACCCAGGCCTCCCTCCTGGAGGCGATGGAGGAACGCCAGGTCACGGTCGACGGCACCCCTCGCCCCCTCCCGGACCCGTTCCTGGTGGCCGCCACCATGAACCCGGTCGAGTACGAGGGGACTTACCCCCTGCCGGAAGCCCAACTGGACCGCTTCCTCCTCAAGCTCACCGTGCCCCTCCCCTCCCGCGAGGACGAGATCGGTGTCCTGACCCGCCACGCCGCCGGCTTCAACCCCCGCGACCTGCACGCCGCGGGCGTCCGCCCGGTCGCGGGCCCGAAGGAACTGGAAGCCGCCCGCAAGGCCGTCGAACTGACCAGCGTCTCCCCGGAGATCACCGGCTACGTCGTGGACATCTGCCGCGCGACCCGGGAATCCCCCTCCCTCACCCTCGGCGTGTCTCCTCGCGGCGCGACCGCACTGCTGGCCACCGCCCGCGCCTGGGCCTGGCTCACCGACCGTGACTACGTCACCCCCGACGACGTCAAGGCCCTCGCCCTGCCGACCCTGCGCCACCGCGTCCAACTGCGCCCGGAAGCCGAAATGGAGGGAGTCACGGCAGACGCCGTCATCACCGCGATCCTCTCCCACGTCCCCGTGCCGCGCTGATGGCCGTCACCGGACGAGCCGCCCTGCTGGCGGCCCTCGGCAGCATCCCCGTCGGCATCCTGGAACCGAGCTGGGCGGGGATCCTCGCGGTCAATGGCCCGCTGGCGCTGGCCTGCGCGCTCGACTGCGCCCTCGCGGCGCCCGTCCGCAGCCTCGTACTGCACCGCTCGGGCGACACCGCGGTCCGCCTCGGCGAAGCCGCGGAGGTGCACCTGTCGGTGACCAATCCCAGCGGCCGCACCCTGCGCGCCCGCGTCCGGGACGCCTGGCCGCCGAGCAGCTGGCTCCCGGGCACGGAGACGACCGCCTCCCGCCATACGGTCACCGTCCCCGCTGGCGAACGCCGCCGCCTGACCACCCGCCTGCGGCCGACCCGCCGCGGCGACCGCCGGGCCGACCGCGTGACGGTCCGCTCGTACGGCCCGCTGGGCCTCTGGGCCCGGCAGGCCTCAATCGCGTCCCCGTGGACGGTCCGCGTCCTGCCTCCCTTCACCAGCCGCAAGCACCTGCCGTCACGCCTGGCGCGCCTGCGGGAGCTGGACGGCCGTACGAGCCTCCTGACCCGCGGTGAGGGAACCGAGTTCGACAGCCTCCGCGACTACGTGCCCGGCGACGACACCCGTTCCATCGACTGGCGTGCCACGGCCCGCCAGAACAAGGTGGCCGTCCGGACCTGGCGTCCGGAACGCGACCGGCACATCCTGATCTGCCTGGACACCGGCCGTACGTCGGCGGGGCGCGTCGGCGACGCCCCCCGGCTGGACTCCGCGATGGACGCGGCCCTGCTCCTCGCCGCCCTGGCCACCCGCGCCGGCGACCGGGTGGACCTGCTGGCCTACGACCGCCGCCCCCGCGCCCAGGTCCAGGGCCGGGCGGCGGCCGACATCCTGCCGTCCTTCGTCAACGCGATGGCCACCCTCGAACCGGAACTGGTCGAGACGGACTCGCGCACCCTGGTCTCCACCATCCTCCGCAGCGCCCCGCGCCGCTCCTTGGTGGTCCTGCTGACGAGCCTGGATGCAGCCCCCATCGAAGAGGGCCTGCTCCCCGTCCTACCGCGCCTCACGCAGCGCCACACCGTGCTCCTGGCTTCGGTGGCGGACCCGCACGTGGCGCAGATGACCACGTCGCGCGGCACGGTGGACGCGGTCTACGAGGCGGCCGCCGGCACCCAGTCCCAGGCCCAGCGCCGCCGCACCTCGGAAGAGCTGACCCGCCACGGCGTCCACGTGGTCGACGCCACCCCGGACACCCTGGCCCCCGCCCTGGCGGACGCCTACCTCGCCCTCAAGGCGGCGGGCCGCTTGTAGCCGTCCCGGTCCCCTTTCGCGGGAGCCGCGCATCGAAGGCTCCCGCGCGAGGGTGGCGCCGTCGAAAAGGGTCGTAAACGCAGGAAAGCCCCGCACCATAAGGTGCGGGGCTTTCCCACAATAAAAGTTCGGCGGCGTCCTACTCTCCCACAGGGTCCCCCCTGCAGTACCATCGGCGCTGAAAGGCTTAGCTTCCGGGTTCGGAATGTAACCGGGCGTTTCCCTAACGCTATGACCACCGAAACACTATGAAATTTGAACGCTGGCATGAACACAGCCGTTCGTTATTTCAGAACTAACACAGTGGACGCGAGCAACTGAGGACAAGCCCTCGGCCTATTAGTACCAGTCAGCTCCACCCGTTACCGGGCTTCCACATCTGG